>JAAEOP010000433.1 GCA_024223125.1 Chloroflexota bacterium | reverse complement strand
TGGCCCGCGCCGGATTATCCCCATCGACGTAATCGTCCAGACATTCAGGCAACAACGTCACCTGCGATCGGTCCGCACCTTCAATAAACCGCGTCATCCCAAATCCCCGATTCAATCTCAGGGAATTATACCACCAGCAGCTAAATCAGGGGGTTTTCACACAGCCTCTCCGCGCAGCGGACCTTCACCACTCGATTTCCACGGCAGAACCGTATGGGTCCGCTAGTTGTAGAATTCGCGGAATGTTTGAAGTTCGGGAGGCGATGAAGCAACGTATTTCAAAAACCGTTCTCGATATTTAGGTGATTTGGCGGATTTCGGGAGCCGGCTCAGCCAATGGTTGTTGAGTCGAATTTCACCTGGCGATTTCTTAGCAAGGGAGAGAGCGGTCGGAAACGGTTTTGCTGCAAACACGTCGCACACCAGATCCAGCTCGGCAGGCAACCAGAAATACAGAGGAAATTCATCTATTTCGATTGTGAGTTGGAGCCACGTTCTGCGCCCTTTTTCCCTTTCCATGGAGACGAGTGCAACGATTTCATCTGAGCACGCTTTGACGTGGTATTCGTTGTCACTCTTAACATCCGCACCTTCGGGAAAAACGCGCCAACCTAATTCAGGCGCATCTTCCCTATCGCAAAATGTTAGCACCATTCTCTTCATTGATTGGCTCTAAAAACCTCGCCGAAAACCCAGGTAAGTATTGTGAAACGGTATAGTCAACCTGACAGATCGGATCTCTAACAATGGGGCAGCAATGTCCTGTGTGGATGGCTCCCTTTTTGCAAGTCCTATTTTGTGACTTATAGATGTCAGAAGCAGTCTTGTGTTCGGCCTGTTGATGCGGAACATCGGTCCGCTGGCCCTGATGGTTTCCACCAACCAAGTCCCATTCCGCACATCGAACAGCAAGCGTTCAGGACAAAGCACGGGGTGTCTTGGTTTGAGGGCTGACAAATTTCCATCACTTCATTGGTCTTGCAATCTCGTGTTCCTCAGGCGGTTCTCACTTTGTAGGGCTCATTGCGGGTAAGCACGGCCCAGATCATTCGGGCTGTTTTATTGGCCATGGCAATTGCTGCCACCCTACTTGGCTTGCGTGACAGAATGTCTGCAAACCAGGGGTCAAATTGCTCCGGCTTGGTCCTGATCAACCGAATGCGGGAAGTCATGCCGAGGACCAATAAGCGGCGAATGTATTGATCACCCATCTTCGAGATATGACCAAGGCGCTCTTTTCCGCCACTTGATTTGTTGAGTGGCGTCAATCCCAGCCAGGCAGCAAACTCCCGGCCATTATTGAACTGCTTACCGTTGCCAACCGTTGCAACGATTGCCGATGCCGTAATCGGTCCAACACCTGGAATTGTTTGAAGCAGCGCAACGCGTTTTTCACGCCTGGCGATCTGCGTCATCTGTCGAGAACAACGTAGGGTCTTTGAGTGCAAAAAACGCAACTGGTCACAAAGCTCAAAGATCACATCACCAGCGACTTCAGGCAGGTCAGGTTGCTCTCCATTCAGATAATCCCTGGCGAACTGAAGGGCATGATAAATGCCTTTGGGTAAGACAATGCCAAATTCCGCCAATTGTGCCCGCAGCATATTGATTGTCTGTGTTCGTTGCCGGATGACAAGATCACGTGTTCGATGGACCGCCAGTATTGCTTGTTGCTCTGGTGTTTTTATCTCAACAAATCTCATTGTTGGTCGAGTGACCGCTTCGCAAATGGCTTCTGCATCAACGGCATCTGACTTGCCGCGTTTGACGTAAGGCTTCACATAAACCGGTGGGATCAGCCTGACGTCATGGCCCAATTTCCTGAGCTCACGTGCCCAGTGATGACTGGTGCCACATGCCTCAATGCCCACCAGGCATGGTTCCAGACTTCCAAAGAAAGTAAGGACCTGTGCTCTTCTCAAAGTGCGGTTGAATGCAACGTCACCGTCTTCGTAAATTCCGTGGATCTGAAAAACGTTCTTCGCCAAATCAAGGCCAATTGTTGTAACTTGCATTGGGTGGCTCCTCTCAAGCAGTTCGTAACAACTGCACTATGGCGCATTGCGACGCCGATCGTGCAGGAGCCATCCACACCATCCGCACAGCTGCCATTCTCGCTGAGGAGTTCATACGCTGAACCGTGTGCGATGCCGCGATTGGCCGTTCCGAGCCCTCAGCTGACCATGAAAATTGCCCGCAACGGAAATACCGTGCAGATCGGATTTCACGCGCGCCAATTTAGAACCACCGCCGTTGATCAATCCGATGGAATACAAACCCTGCGATCAGTCCTGGGATCAAAAACAACAAATAGACTGCATTGCCAAAATTGTGTCTGCCCCATGCGGAACTGTCGAAAACCAAAATTCCCAAGATCACGGCGATAGTAATTGTGCCTGCAAGCAGACAGTGCCACAGCATTATTCGAGATCGTGACTGCATGAATATGTACAAGGGCCCTAAGACAAGCATTGCCGGCACCGCTAATATCAGTGTTGCTCTGGCGGCCATTTGCACTACTTCGACGTGCGCATTGTAACTCAGCAGATCTTCAAAATTTATGTGCTGAGGTCGAACAAACAAATGCCAATATCCGACAAAATAAATTTCGCAACAGATTGCACTGGCGATAAATATTGAAATCGGAAATGCAATCCAGGTACGAGCGGATGGGAAAGCAAACTGTTCAGACAACCACATTTTCACGACGCTATATGCCTCAGTTATTGCTCTCTAACTCGTAGGCCCTTACTGGACAAAACACCTGCCGGTATTCACCCCATGGAATCTCCGTGTTCTCATATTCAACACCGTAGATGTCAGGGTAATTCAGGCTTCGCGACTTGATGCGTTTCTTGGCTGAATCGTATCCGAGGTTTGCCGACAAAAAGAGATACGTAGCAGACTCTTTGGCAGCTCGTTTATCGTCGAAAACAAAGAAGAAGCGATTGGCCTCCCTATAGTCCCAAACTCTGCCAGACAGGTACTCCAATGCTGTTCTGCTTCCTTCAATTGAGGCAAATGACATCCAGTCACCGGCATATAGCGAATTCAGCATTCCCCTAACCCAGAGCGCGCCGTGCTCGATAGCGAGCTCGAACTGCAAAACGGCTTCAC
>JAAEOP010000432.1 GCA_024223125.1 Chloroflexota bacterium | reverse complement strand
GCCCCCTTAATCAAGCCATTAAGACCAAGCTTTCGGCAGCGGATGCGGAACAACTGCTGCTTTGGGGTGAACGGGTGCTGACAGCCGCTAGTCTGGAGGATATCTTTGCCGAGAAGTGAGCGTACACCACTGCGCTCGGGGAGAAACACTGACGGGGTACATGCATCGTTCAGGATGGCCGCGGCCTCCATCCCTGCGAGGAATGTGGGTGTCTTCGTTTGTGTCGGCAGGTAATAGCCTATGAATATCTTAATATTTGTGGGGATCCCACAGAGTCTGCCCCCGATATTCCCGTTACCTCGAAGTCAAGAATGACTCCCGACCCCTTTTCTTCTTCCCAGCCCAGGAGAGCCAATATATGGATGTCCTTTATTGTTGTGCGTAATGTGCGTAATGTGCGTAAAGGTAAAATATCAGGGAGACTGACCCCATGATCTCACGGCCAACTGGCCGGGGCTTTTATTTTTGGACGGTTATTTTTGGGGTTTCCCAAATTGCCCTACAATTGTTGGTGACCCTCTACTCGCACTTTCTTGTTTTTAGTAAACTGTCACCGTATTTCCAAGGTCCGGCCACTGCTGCCGGTATACGATCAGGAAATATTTGGACCGGATAAGTGGACCGGATAAGTGGACCGGATAAGTAAACGTCATCCCTGAAAAATGCGTGAGCGGAATT
>JAAEOP010000431.1 GCA_024223125.1 Chloroflexota bacterium | reverse complement strand
TACTTTCAGCACTGTTTCCACTTCCGGTTTGGCCTTGGCCTGGGGGATCAACTCGGCCAGCGTGGCTCGCCGCCGGGTGTCCTGGGTGCCCTCACCCAATTCGGTCAGCCGCAAAAAGATATTGCGGGCAATGGGCTGCTGGTTGAGGGCCAAACCCTGAAAAGTATCTTCGGCCGTTTTGGCAATAGCGCCGTCAACACGACCGGCCGCATTATATCCGGCCAGGGTCAGATACCGTCCTCGCCGCCGTTTCCACGTTTCCAGCAGAGCGTGGGAGAGCAAGGGTAAAGCACCCGGCTCTGGCTGACGGATACCATCAGCGCCCACGTCGCGTAACAGTAAATCAACCAGACCGGGGGCAAAATGCCAGTCGCTCTGGTGGGCCGGTTGTTCAATAGCCTGGCGCAGTTCCGCCGGATTCATAGGGCCAATGTACTTTTGGCAGTTCTCCAGTAGCTCCCGCAGCCGCTCATACTGACCACAATGGGCGTAAAAATCGGCCCGCAGAGTGATGGCTACTATCATAGAACCCCCATCTGTGCCCGTCCCTGGCGATTCTATGGCGGTCAGTAGATTATTGACAAAGGCCCGGCGTTCAGCCTTGTTATGGCACAGGGTAAAAAGTTCTTCAAATTGGTCGATAAGTAGAAAGAGTTTGGGAGGTGGGGAGATTGAAGATTTGGCTAGAAGTTTACGGGCAGAGAGATGCAGACAGCGGGGGTCTTTTTGTAGGCCATCGATAAGGGTGGCAGTCTCCATAATGTCTACGGCATTTTGGGTCAATGACAAAGCCAGCGATTCCAGAGGGGCGGCAGTAGGGGTGATGGTATACATCAGCCAATTCCGGCTACCTTCAGGGGGTAAGCTGCCATCGACCAGTGGAGTGCCTTGCCGCAAGGCGGCAACCAAGCCAGCCCGGGCCAAGGATGATTTTCCGCTACCGGAGGCTCCAACAATAGCTAAAAAGGAAGATTGTCGCAGGTGATCCATTAGTTTGGCGGTCAACTGCTCCCGGCCAAAGAAGAGTTTGCTATCGGCCACGTCAAAGAATTGCAGGCCCTTGAAGGGGGATTCACCGGGAGCGGCGGGTTCATCTTCGGCGGGTTCGGTCTCCGGGGGCAGGGCAGCTTCAAGTTGGTTGAATTCAGCTTCTAATCCGGCCAATTCTGCTTGAATATTTTCAATTTCCAGCAGCGTGGCCGGGGGGGTGTCAATCCCGTGCATCGCTTGCTGTTCTTTAAGTTTTTGCAAACGTCGGTTGTTGGTGATGACCAGCTTTTTAATATCATCCTGGCGT
>JAAEOP010000430.1 GCA_024223125.1 Chloroflexota bacterium | reverse complement strand
TATGCATACGATACGGCCGGGAACCTGACTGAACAAGTGGACGCCAACGGCGACCGCCTTTGCTTCTGGTATGATTCCCTGAATCGGCCGACACACAAACGACATGACAATGACGACAACGGCTGCGAAACGAATGATGCCCGACTGGCGTATCACAGCTATTACAGCAGCGGCGCTGGCAAGGTCGGCCAACCCTCCGAAATCCGTTGGAGCGGCAGCGGTGCAGAGAACAAAGAGACGTTTGACTACAACAGCCTGGGGCAGTTGACGACGCATACACGCAATATTGACGGCCGTGACTACACCATGAGCTACAGTAACTTTGACGCCCTCGGCCGGCCGACAACCACCACCTACCCCAATAGCGAAATTGTCACCGTCACCTACGACCGCGAAGGCGCAAACAGCCTGACGGCCGGCAGCGACACGCTGGTGAGCGACATTAGTTATAATGCCCGGGGGCAAATGGCCCAACTAAACCGCGGCAACAGCCAGAACACCGTCTACAGCTACGATACTGCGAACCAAAGTTTCCGCCTGACAGACATCCAGCATGGGGCCAACAACAGCGACGCCCTACCCGACTTTGCTTACCAGTACGACCCGGTGGGGAACATTACCAAACTAACCACCACCGTCAGCAACGGCAACGACGTGCAAAACTTCGGCTACGACCATCTTAACCGGCTGCTAAGTGTGAGTACCGCCTACAACCGCAGCTACACCTACGATAAACTGGGCAACTTCCAGACGATGGCCGGCGTTACCCATGATTACGCCAATTGGAATGGCGCCTGTGCGACCACCCCCACGCAAGCCATGCCCCATGCTCTCAAGCAGGCGGGAAGCGACTACTTCTGCTACGATGACAATGGCAATATGAGCAACCGTATTGAAGACGGTGTGACGTATACACAGAACTTCAATGTAGAAAATGAGCTGACCAGCGTTACCGTTAGTGGCGAGACAACTAGTTTTGCCTACGACGCCAGCGGTATCCGTGTTAAAACAGAACGATTGGGTCAGGTCATCCACACCCCCTTCCCCGGCTACGAAGAAGAAATGCGTACCCCGCCCACCGTCAGCCTCACGGCCGACGGTCAATCCAGTATCCAAATCGGGGGCGGCCAATCCTTTACCCTGGATTGGAGCAGCACAAATGCGGCCAACTGCGACGCCAGCGGTCAATGGAGCGGTGACAAAGCCATCAGCGGCAGCCAGAACATGACCAGCCCGGCCAATATGGGAACCTACACTTACACACTAACTTGTGAAAATGCGGCCGCTTCTGTTTCCGATTTTGTCACGGTTGAGGTGATGGTTCCGACACTTAATTTTGCAGCCAATAATCAAACATCTTTAGAGATTAACCCAAACACCCCTTTTACTTTGTCATGGTCATCAAATAATGTTACTTCTTGCACCGCTTCTGGTGATTGGTCAGGCAATAAAGGCGCCAATGGATCGTGGCCCCATAATGGATACGCTACAGGTGTTTACACCTATACTTTAATTTGCTTCGGACCATTTAATCAATCAGTTACTCGTTCGGTAACAGTGACCATCCAAACGGTCACAAACTTAACTGTCAATGGTACATCTTCTGTTATGGTTTATGATGGCTCAACAATTTTCTTACAGTGGAGTAGTGAAAATGCGACAAGCTGTTCGGCTTCTAGTGATTGGCGTGGAAGCAAATCATTGAGTGGCTCACAAAGTATTGTTGTGACCATATCGGGTCGCGGCGGCATAACTCCAGACGTTCAATTTCAAACAAACGTATATAGGTTAACCTGTGTCGGACCAGATGACGATGACCAAAAAAGTGTGACAGTGGATATTCAACCTTGCCCTTATATCTGGGGCTGTGAGTCCGAAACCTCGCAAAATAAACCCAACACGCCCCTTGCTGCGGCCAGTCTGCCAGATCGCACCCCAATTGACACACGGCCGCAGACAAACGAAGCCCAGGCGACTTTTGTCATTGGCAACACCTTATTCGAAAGCATCTGGCGCGGCAACCAGGGCTGGTCACGTGCTATTCCAATCGTTGGCGGTATACCGGATTTTGATAATGCTGGCAGTTGGAGCGGGCCATTCGGTATGACGAACCTTCCGGGCAGTGGCAATATGCAAACGTTGGCTGCCTATGTCATCTTTAACGGTGGCTTGGCACAGGTTATGCCCTCTGGAGGGGCAGCCGCTGCCGGCCTGACTAGCGCCCCGTCACCTGCCCAGCCGGGACCCCTGACCCAGTTTCTGATCTTCTTGGATAACCTGGCTATAGAGGTGCAGGACAGCGTTACCGGCTGGTTAAGGGCTAAGAGCAGCCCCACAACTACTGAATTACAAGTAGCTGAGCAGCCAGATCAGAAACCTGTAATTGCTGCCAAACCAGGGTTGCATCCAGAGATGGCTCAGGTAACAGAAGTGATCATGGGTGAAGTGGGCTTAATCAATGACACCCTTACCCACAGCCCCCAGACAATCTTCTTGAGAAACAGTTATCAGAATCCGGTGGTTTTTGCCCAGCCTGTTTCCCGTGACGGATCAGACACGGCCGTCATCCGCATTACCGATATCCAGGCCAACAGCTTTACCCTGTATGTGCAGGAAGCGCCCAATAAAGATGGCAGCCACGACGGCGATGAATCTGTTAGCTACGTGGTGTTGGAAGCCGGGGTGTGGGAATTGGCCAACGGCGCCCATCTGGAAGTGGGCGTTCATACCACAACGGCCAATGTAGGTTCGAACATACCGAACCAGTGGAGCGCAGTCACCTTCGCCAATGATTTTACCGCTGCGCCAGTTGTCATCAGTCAGGTACAGAGCAACAACGATCCGCATTGGGTCAAGACCCGGCAAGAGCCGGCGACAACAAGCGCTTTTAATGTAGCTATGGAACAGGAGGATGC
>JAAEOP010000429.1 GCA_024223125.1 Chloroflexota bacterium | reverse complement strand
GAGTAGGTGTTGATAGGGTAGTTGTTTTCATACACAGATTATCCCAAACAACACCTACTTTGTCTCTTGTTTTTTTGACCCTGTTAGGGAAAACGAAAGTAAGGGCTTGCCCGTAAATAACTTTTGAGTTTCCAGATTGGTTCACTCTTTCGAGAGTGAACCAATCTTGCCAAGTTAAAAACGAGCGTTCCCTAAGTGTCTAATTTTCATTGGTTGGGGTGAGAGCGTTGTCTTTATCCGTTTCGATGGGAGCAGGTTCGGTTTCATCTTCAATTGGTTCTTCCTCCTCTATGTCCCCTTCTTCTGTAGGAGCCGCTTCTTCCTCCACGGCCGTCTCCTCTTCCACGTCTCCTTCTTCATCCGCTGGTTCGACCGGGGGAATGGCAGGAGCGAAAATAGGATCGTATTTGAGGATGCGGTTGTTGCCTGCGTCGGCGATGTAGATGTTATCGGCCGCGTCAATGAAGATGCCGGTGGGCAGCCCCAAATCGTTAATCTCTGTGCCCAATTGGCCGAATTTGCCCAGGTAATCGCCGTTGGGGGTGAAGATGAGGACACGGTAATTTTCGGGGTCGGTGACGTAGACACGGCCGCCGCTGTCTACGGCCGCATACGGTTTATTATTGATGGAGAAATTCCCGGCCCAACTGGAAACCTCCCACTCATTGACGGGGAAGAAGTCAGGCGAGAAGGCTTGCACACGGCCGTTCCACGTATCGGCCACAACCACATTGCCTTCGTTGCTGACAGCCACGCCCACCGGTTCATAGAAATAACCCAGCGTACTGCCAAATTGAGCATTGGCGCCGCCAATCTGCCCCAGGAAATTGCCGTCGCTGTCCATCATTTGGATACGATGGTTGCCGGTGTCGCTGATGAGGAGACGGCCGTCATCCAGAATGACAATATCACGCGGGCCAAAAAAGAAACCCAACCCCTGGTCAGCCATACTGCCGATGTCCCCCGCCTGTCCGAAGCTGCCCACAAAATCCCCCTCATGGGTAAACTTTTCAATGCGATGGTTCCAGGTATCGGCCACATAAACAAATTCATCGTCGGCAGCAATGCCCCAGGGGCCTTGCCCTTCGGGGCTAAATTGGCCGGGGCCGGCGCCCGGTTCGCCCCAACTCGTTAGCAATTCGCCATCGGCGTCAAATGCCTGCACCCGCTGATTGCCGGAATCCAACACAAAAATTGTGCCGTCTGAGGCTACCGTCACATCGCGGGGGGCTAAAAATTCGCCGGGGCCGGCGCCAGGGAAGCCTGGTTCATGCAGCGTCATGGCCGGCACAATCGGCATCTGTCCTTCTGTAAATGGTTCTACGACTGGCTCTAGTTCGGCCGTGGTCGGGACCAGCCCATGATCCCACAATTGAGTCATCACATCTTTGCGGATGTAGAGGCGCAGATCATCCCGCAGCGGCCATTCACCGTCGGTACGGGTTCCGCCAAAGGTTTGGTCATATTTGGCAAAGTCGCGGTAAAACCAGATGTCCCAGATAGCCTGGCGCACATTGGGGTTGAGCAGGCCACGTCGTTCTGTCTCTGCCAGACGATTGGGGTCGCCCAGGACGGCGTTCCAACCAATCTGGCGATAATCTTCCATCGGCCACCAGAGGTAGGTGTAGGTTTTGTAATTGTAGTTGTTACCCAATACATTGTCGGCCTGGTCCCAGGCGCTGCGGCCGACCAGGACGATGGGAGATTCGCTCAAATTTGCGCCGGGCGTTTCACCGTAATAGATGGCGTTGGGATATTCGCGCATGTACCAGGTAAAGGGCCAGGGAACGCCGCTGCCCCCGTACCCCACCTTGATGCTGTTGTCGCCGTGCAGCCGTTGGGATAGTTCGTTGACTTGATCTAGCACAATGCTTTTGGCGGCCGGCGCACCATGAGCATAAACTAGAAATTCGCGGGCGTAGTCGGCATTGGGGAAGCTGGCCATATAGGCAAAACGAATGGTGAGCAGGGACAAAATGCCGAAGATGCTGAGGGACCAGAGGGCGCTGCG
>JAAEOP010000428.1 GCA_024223125.1 Chloroflexota bacterium | reverse complement strand
TGGAATTTTTATCTTGCCATCATGTACTTCTAAAACTGGGTCGTAAATGCCGACCTGCCAGGGATAATAGGGGGTGGGTTCAATGGAAAACTCAACATATGATCCAGCATTTTCAATAGCCCCCATCATGTGCAGCGAAAATAAAGTAACCAGCGAAAGATTGGCAGAATGCGGCACACAAGGAATGCCTGCTTCCTGTGCCATTGCGGCCACACGCATGGCGCGAGTCAATCCACCAATATAACAAATATCTGGCTGCACAATATCAAAAGCACGCATCTCAATGATTCGCCGCCAGTTTGAAAGGGAGCAATCCTGCTCACCACCCGCTACGCTGATGTTGAGAGGTTGCAAAGAGCGGGTTACTTCGGCCGTCCATTCATAATCCCAATAGGGGCACGGTTCTTCAAAATGGACAATGCCATGATCATCAAGCATACGGCCTATTTCAATTCCTTTTGACGGTGTATACCCGCAGTTGGCATCTACCAGTAAAATCGCATCATCTCCCAATGCCTTTCGGATGGCGGGAACAACTGCTGCGGTGCGCCCCGGCCACTCATCTTCATCGTGTCCACACTCTTTGCCAATGCGAAATTTGAACGCTTTGTAGCCGTAGCTGTCCTGCAACCGCACTAGCCTTTCGGCTTCGGCTTCTGGGGTAATGTCCCGTCGCATACTGGAAGCATAAACGGGAAACGGCCGTGGTCGTCCGCCCAGCAATTCGCAGACACTCTTTCCAGCCAGCTTACCGTGCAAATCCCACAGGGCCGTGTCTAAACCGGCCAACGCCCGCCGCAAATACGAACCAGGAAATTTGAACTCGATTTCCACGATCTGGTCAATAAGTGTATCAATATCGGTAGCATCCTGACCCAGCGCGTAGGGGGCAACTTGTCGGTGCAGCACCAATGAAGCGATGTC
>JAAEOP010000427.1 GCA_024223125.1 Chloroflexota bacterium | reverse complement strand
TGGTCGCCGGGGAATTCCTGCATTGTAGCCAACCATTTTCATGGCTTCTTTTAAAAGCGCAACCGGATTTGTGCGTTCATTTTGTCCCATAACTCTGAACAATGGTAAGAAACTCTGCTGCATTTCGGCGGCCTTCTGCACGTCACCCCTGATAAACATTTCGCGGAGTATCACATCATCCGGAAAAATAGTCAATTATTCCGTTGTTGGGGGTTGGCGGAAGTTAACCATACTGCCCTTTGCTCAGATTGGCCCAGGTTGCTAATCGGCTCCGGCTACTTTTACGTTCTGAACCCGAATGGTTGGCATAATCATGCCCGGCTCCTCCCGATAGTCTGAGGAGACGGCGTCCAGATTGTTGAGCAGGTCAAAGATATTGATGCCCAACATTGTGTTTTTGAGCGGGTAGGCAAGCTTACCGTTTTCGATCTTGTAGCCGAAATCAATGCTGGCTGAAACCTCACCGTTGACCGGATGCGGAAAGGTCGACCCCATGTTCACATAGATCCCCTCTTTGGTATCAGCGATGATCTTGTCCGCTGGAGAAGTCCCCAGCCTGGGGATGACATTGGTTGGTCCCACTCCGCCCCAGCGATTACCATGTCCAGTATTCTCTTCGCCTGCCTTGTGGGCTGTGTAGGAACTGTGGAGGTGATTCACCAACACACCTTCATCGACCACCGTGACTTTCTTGCGCACTGCGCCTTCACCGTCACATGGCCCGGAAGCCATCCCTTTGGGAATATAGGCGTCATCCCTCAAGGTCAACAGTTTCGAGCCGATTCGCTGGCCCCTTTTGCCAACGAAATAAGAACGCTTGCGCTGTATGGATTCCGCTCCTGCGCTGGCGCAAACCGCATAGAAGAGAGTCCTCGTAACCAGCGGGCCGAAAACCACCG
>JAAEOP010000426.1 GCA_024223125.1 Chloroflexota bacterium | reverse complement strand
GCCGCCAAAACCGGGATTCATTTCATGGCGGATGTTGTGTACGTGGGAACGGCCGCGAGCCAACACTTCCCCCATTGCCCCTCGACCAGAGCCATACATACCATCAGCTACCACACGCAACTCGCCGCTGGA
Organism: Chloroflexota bacterium; assembly: GCA_024223125.1. The sequence continues at coordinate 38,330 of JAAEOP010000426.1, read as the reverse complement.
AATAATGTCCAGGTCTACCAGGCTGCTGAGATGTTCGTAATACATCCAGGCGGGATCAAATTTGTGGATGCGATCTTTGCGGACGGCTTCTTGAAACTCCATCAGATTGGGGCCATGTGCCTGGGCTAAATTACGTTCCAACAATTGTTCTACTCGTTTGTGCTGGCTGGGACTGGCTGCGCCGCCAAAACTGGCTTTCAGCTTGATACCGTTGTAACGGGGGGCGTTGTGGCTAGCAGTGATCATGACGCCGGCCGTTGCTTTTTTGTGGGTTACGGCAAAGCTGATGGCCGGGGTAGGAGTATCAGCGCGGGCCAGCCAAGTGTTGATATGGTTGGCAGCCATGACGCAGGCCACTTCGGCCGCGTACCGGTCAGACAAAAAGCGGGTATCAAAGCCAATGATGACGCTGGGATCGTGGCTGCTTTCTTCCAGAATAAAGTCTGCCATAGCCTGGGCAACCAGCCGTAAGTTGGCAAAGGTAAATGTTTCACTAATGACGGCGCGCCAGCCGTCGGTTCCGAATTTGATGGTCATGGTTCTCCTTGAGTTTGCGTTCCGTAATCCGTAATCCGTGTTCCGTGTTCCGTCATTGGATTATGTGGATTATGTTTTCCGAAAAATAAAGATAAGGTCGTTAACGTTCGTCCCGGTGGGGCCGGTAATGATGAGGCAACGGCTGCCCCTCCCATCATCCTCTAATTTCTTAAAATAGGAATAACTGTCGTTATTGGCTAAGTAACGGTGAGCGTCCAGGCCTAGATTTCGGCCGTAGCTTATTGCCTCTCCCGTAACGACTGCGCCAGCCGCGCTGGTTGGCCCATCATCCCCATCTGTGGCAAAGGTGGCAATAGTAATATGGGGCCAACCTTCCAGAGCAATGGCGGCTGCCAATGCTGTTTCCAGATTGCGGCCGCCTATACCATCGCCGCGTAAGGCAACGGTTGTTTCGCCGCCTAAAATGGCACAGTGGCCGGGCAGTAAATCTTTGCCGATAGCGGCTGCAAACTGACCCGCTGTCCGTGCTTCCCCTTCCAAGTGGGTGGTGATAATGGTCGTGGTAAAACCGGAAGATAGGGTCTGTTGTCGGGCCGCTTCGGCCGCCTGGCGCACATCGCCGATGATGCGGTTGGTGACGGGCGGTTGAGTGGATGGTGGGGGTACGGGCAAATTTTGCAGGGTGTAGTAGATGCGTTGGTAAACGGCCGTGTCCAACACATCTGCCACTTGATACCGCTGTAAAATGGACAGAGCCTCCGGCCCGGTTTCAGAGGTAAACACCGTTGGGCCGCTGCCAACAGCCGCCAGATCACTGCCAACAACATCGCTGAGAATAAGGCTGACGACGGTGGCCGGAGCGGCCATCTGAGCCAGGCCACCCCCTTTTACACCGTCTAACTGGCGGCGCACGATGTTGAATTCGTGGATGGTACAGCCGGAAGCCAGCAGCGCCTGGTTAAGTGCCTGCCAATCTTCCAGGCTGAGGAGGGGTTGGGTTAGCAAGGCCGATGTGCCGCCGGAGATAAGACAGAGAACGAGATCGTCTGCATGGGTTTGAGCTAACAGGTTGGCTACGGCCGTTGTCGCCAGCACACTCTTAGGGCCGGAAACTGGATGTTCGCCAATGTACAATTGAAAATTGTCAATTGTTAATTGTACATTGGCAACGATCTGTTTTGTAATGCCTACACCAGCATGGATAGTATCGCCTAAAATATCCAGTGCGGCCTGGGACATAGGGATGGCGGCCTTGCCTACGCTGATGAGGAAAAGACGGCCGTGTTCCGGGTCAAATGGAACGCCGCCAATATGGTAGAGATGGTCTTGTTGGCAGAGGTGATTTTTAACGGCCGTGTCTGGCAGCATTATTTGTAACATATCCGTAATCCACTTCTGAATCATTGTATAGGGCTTGTTCAAAACAATTTCACACCTTTGAAAATAGGGGTTGATTATTGGTGGGTGGCTGCTAGTTTTACGCTACCAGCCACCAGTCTCACTGCTCTTGAAGAGAAGTTAAAGCTTCTTCGGCCGCGACTTGAGGAGATTTTGCCAGTGAAACCACATCGAAAACTGCATTGCTCAGGGCGTTCATGATGGCGTTATTAGTGGGAAAGGGATGGGCTTCAGCAATGAGCAGTTGTGATTGGGCGAATGGAATGAATGGTAATTCCGTCGGCCAAAAATTGAAGGCTGTTTGGCGGGCGGGCAAATAGTTGCTCTGGTAGCTCCATTCACCCAAATTTTCACCTGCTACCAAAAAGGCCAGCAAGTCGGCGGCTTGTGTTTGTTTGTTGGAATCGGAAGCGCTGATGGCCCAGGCCCAACCGGTTACTAAGGGGATTAACGGCCGTTCCAAGCCCGGTATAGCAATCATATTCAAGACATTTTCCGGGTTTTGCTGGCGCAGATATTGGTTGGCTGATGTTTGGACAAAAGAGGTCTGACCTGTTTGCAGCAGCAGCCAGGAATCCTCCAACATATGAATGTTGCTGCTTTCGGAGAGGATAAATCCATTTTCACGGCCGACGCTGATTTGTTGCAACGCCGTTACCAACGGTTCCAATTGCAGTTCTTGCTGCCCCGCTTCATTGACAATCGCTCCTCCGGCCGCCAGATACAGCTCCAAAGCAAGTGTGGCCCCCTCTTGCCCAGCCGCAGGAAAAACAAAATGCTGTTCTGGCAGTTGTATAAAACCGGCCCAGGTAATGGGAACACTGTTTGTCAATTGGGTAGAATCATATGCCAGATGAGGCAGGTTATTCAGGGCAAAAGGGTAGCCCAATATTTGCTCCTCATTCAAAACCAGACTTTGTCCGGCAGGGTATAAATCCTCTATCAGGGCGGTATCTAGATGGGTGTTGAGGGGGAAGATGAGGTCTTCAGAAACGGCCGTAGACAGTTGTTCCGTCGGCAGGGCAACCAAATCAGGCAAAACAGCGGGAGCCACAGTACGCCCCGTCCGCAAATAATTTAGAATGCTGCCCTGACCGGACACAGATTTTGACTCTACATTAACGTCTAAGTCAGGATTGCTGGCCCGGTAAGCATTCATTTGGGCGTTAAACACCGCCTGTCCAGATTCCGTCGCTCCCCATATTTCCGGCGGCAGCCAGATGGTCAGGCTGGCTTTCGTTTTGGTCAAAGGCGCCGAAAGCGCCAGGTCTGGAGTGATGATGGGGTCAGGAGTGTTGGTGGGGGTAATGATCAGTTCTGGCGTTGGCGTACTCCCTGGCGCGGCTGGACTGTTGTTCAGCAAGCTGCATCCGGCGGCCAGAGTTAAAAGTAACAGGATGGCAAAAACAAATAAACGCTGCATAAGGCAGAAGTATAGTCAAAATGGCGGCTTCGTCGAATGTAATCCGGGTAACAAAAAAGGGCGTCCATGTGGACGCCCTTTTTATTTTGCCTGACGGGTCAGGTCATAATACCCAACCCATCAAAACTTATTCAGAAACTGTTACGGTTTCATGATGGTGGGTAGGTAGATGGTGTAACCAACAGCGGCCGTACTGGTCAGATCAAGTGTAGCGGTAGCCGTTGCATCTGTGTCTGACGTAGCGGTTACTGTAACTGTATCTGTGTCGTTGTTAGCGGCCGCAGCCGGCACAACGACTGTAACCATGACAGTTGTCATCTCACCCGCACCTAAAGTGACGTTGGTCGTAGACAAATTGCTTGTCCACGTTTCGCCGCTGAGACTCAAAGTGAAGCTGTCTGCCATACTGCCAGTGTTACTGATTTTGACGGTGTAGGTGAGGGTATCGCCTGCGCCGCCTGTCAGATCAGCATCGTCTGTGCCCAGGTCTACCTGATATTCAACGACCGTTGTCGTCAGATCAACCATTGCCGTAGAGCTGTCGCCCTGCGAGGTTGCCGTAACTGTGACCATATCCGTATCGCCGCTAGCGGCCGCAGCCGGAATATCTACGGTGACCCATACGGTCGTGCTTTCACCCAGATTAAGCGCTACAGCGTTCGGTGTAACTGTTGTTGTATAACTGTTACCGTCGGTGGTCAAGTCGAATGTGTCGGCCACATTACCTTCATTGGTAATGGTTAAAGTGTAGGTCACCGTTTGGCCGGTAATGTCAGACATGTCAGCATCGGCTGTGGACAACGATACGCCGTAGCTGGGAACTGATACTGTCATTGTGACAGGAACCTGTACCAATGCGTTAAGCGTGTCATTGCTGCGTACACACAGTGTTCCTGTGTATACGCCGGTTGATAGGCTCGTTGCATCCATCGTGACATCTACGGCCGAACTCGATCCAGCTAAAGTTGAGCCGCTGGTGGGGTTTACACTCAACCAGGGTAAATCTTGCGGATTATTACAGCCGGTTGAATTGCTATCCAGGTGTAAGTTTCCATAGGTTGAGGGGTCGTTGAAGGTAGATGGATTGGGGAAGCGACCATTAAAGATGCCGGTCGCATTATCTAATACATACACCCGATAGCCCATCGTGTCACCAGCAGTGGCCGTCATGGCAGAAGAGCCATCCAATGGAATGGCGGTTTCATATTGCATGTTGCCGCTTCCAAGCCCGTAAGCGATTTGAACGTTGGTACCGCCTAGCTGTGGTGTGCAAGTAGTCGGGCCGACAATCAATTCACGCCATCGGTCATCAGCATCTGGTGCAAAGTTGCCTAACCAGAAGTTGCCTTCACCGGTGTTATTCGTCCCCGCGCAAGCGGCATTGGTCCATAAGTTGTCATACAAAGTTGGAGCTGTGCCGCCTTCATCGTCAAAGTAGACACCAATCTGGTCAAAAGTATCTGAAGTGGTGTCATTTTGGTCGTCAAAGGCCAGATAGAGCATGTTGCCATCATGCTTAACATACATCATAACCGGATTAGCTACAGTGCTGATATCCATGATTAGCGCGTCATCCCATTCCCCGGCGCTGATAAGGCCATCTATGGTTGGCGGGGCTGAAGTGAGGGTTCCGGTAATACTTGGCCCATTACCTAAAACATTACCAGGAATGGCTGAATTCAACCCGTTGGCTGTTTCGGCCGTTCCCGCGGCCGCAACACTGTATGACGATGTAGTGCTGGAAACAGGTGGTAGAGAGGTTGTTTGGGCCTCGTCTATCGTCCAGGTAAGGGTCGTCGTACCAGTGTTGCTAATCGTCAGAGTATGGGTTGTAAATGAGTTTTGTCCTTGCCCGCTTGCCAAACTGCCAGGTGTGACGCCGATAATGGGCACTGGGGTGACAGTTAAGGTGACGGGTACGGTGAAGACGGCCGTGTCTGGATCATTACTGTTAACACACAAGTTGCCATTGTAGGTTCCCGGCGCTGCGCCGCTGCTGTTAAAGCCAACATCTACAGCAGCGTTGGCTTGGGAGGCAACGGTACCTGAGATGGGAACTGCTTGCAGCCAGCTCAAATCTCCTGGCGAACCACAATTTGCAGCGGCTTCACTGATATTCCAATCTAATGATCCACTCCCGAAATTACTGATCGTGAGGGTACTGGTCATTATTTCGTTAGCGAACTGAGCACTGGACAGACTGGATGGGGAGACTGCAATGTCCGGCCCTCTGGGTTGAACGCAGATGTCGTCGAAGGAGTAACCATCCCACGATAGATCAAAGTTGTCCAGAGATTGGAAGCGGATCATGAAGCCATCTACATAGCTCATGCCGGCGCCTGCTGCGGCCGCATCAAGGTCTAGGATAACTTGTAGGTAACTGGCAGGGAATCCGTTTAGGCTGAAAATATTAGCCCAGGTAACGCCGCCATCATCGCTGATGAAGACACCGTCTTCGGGATTATTTTCATCGGTGTGTTCGTAAACCCAGAAATTGAGTTCTACACTTGACTGTCCGGCCAGGTCTACGAGCATTACGGCCGCTTGTTGTGTAGTTGGGCTGCAAGCGCCGCCACAATCTGTATCCAGGTCTAATCCATAAGAGCCTGTGTTCGGGAAGTTAGTGGTTACTTGTACACGACCTGTGGATGTTCCATTGCTGGTGACATCGGCAAACATGAAGTTAGGTAGTACGCCTCCTTCAAAGCCTTCGCAGACAGGGTAAGCGGCCGATACAACGGCGTTTACCGTAGCGCCTGCTGTATCCATTGCTGTGTCTGGCCCGTTGGTAGCCGTCCAGGTGGCTGTGTTTACTGTTGTGGTTGTAATATTGGCTGTTTGGGTAATGAACGCACTAGAGAGTGGCGCTAATGGGAAGGGGAGGTTGTTGAAAATGACGCCTAGCTCACTGTCAACCAGGTCATGCGTTGTAAAGGTAACAGTTCCAGTATTGGTGACTTCATAACAGTAAGTGACATCTGCTCCTGAGAAAACTGTGATGTTGTTGCTGGCCGCACAAACGGTCGCGTCAGTGCCTACCGTTTTATTCAACTGAATATCAGGCCCTGAAGCACAGGAAAGGTTCACATCATCAACTTGTGCATACCAATCGTACCCGTTACCTGAGTATCGGAAACGTATTTGTACGCCTGTTAGACCGCTGTAGGCTGTTAGATCGAGATTGATGTCTTCTGGTTGATGATTTTCATCCCAGGTTAACTCGTTTGTCCAGGTTGAACCATCCCAAACATCTACCTCAAAGAGATCATTGCCGGCCCCCAGGTTATTGTAGTAAGCGGCCACATCCAAAGTCACTGAACCAACGCCAACCAGGTCAAAAGGATTACTGACCAGTTCGGTGTCATAGGGGGGCGAGCCAGAACCGGCCGCATCACTGTCGGCACAGGCAGCGTCGCCAGAGCCGTTGGTCAGGTTGCCAATGCCACAGCTTGCTGAAGAAACCAGGTCCCAAACAATGCCGGCGCCACCGGTATTATCTACCACCGTCCAATCACCGGGAATGCCTGACTCAAAGTCTACAGTGGTCCCATTACAAACCATAGTGGCAGCTTGAACCGTAAAACTGAAGGTGCTCGATGTGCCTCCTGCGCCACAAACGTTGTTGGCTGTCACTCGCCAATAATAGGTAGCGGATGCGGAGAGGTTGGCGGTGGGGGTATAGGAGGGCGTTGTAACAGTAGCCGTATAAACCAGGTTGGTAAATCCGGCATCGGTAGCTACTTCCAGATAGTAATCTTCTGCTTGTGTAGCCGCTGTCCAGGTATAGTTCGGTTTAAAGGAGACATTGGTAGCTCCATCAGCCGGTGTCGTGAGAGTGGGCGCGGTGGGCGCGGCCGTGAACAAATCCAAACCAATCGTAGTCGTGTGCGTACTTGTGGGAGCAACGCCAACCACATCAATGTTGTAACTACCAAACGCGGCCGCGCCAGTGTTGCCAATAGTAAATGTACTGGTATACGGCGTAGCCTGACCATTAGGCGCAAAGCTGACTGTCGTTCCAGCAGGTTCGCCCTGGGCACTGAGTGTTACGGGGTCTGTAAAACCAGTGATCTGCCCCACAGCAACAGAATACACAGCATCACTCGGCGAGCAGATGCTTTGGCTGGTTGGTATGGCTGATAGAGTAAAGTCAGGGAATTGCTGGCAGTTGTAGCAAACCAGCGCAAAGTCTTGATCGGTGCCATCGCCGACATTGGGTACGCCATCTCCGGCGATGTTAAAGGCAGTAATGGTGATTTGGATGGTGCCTGTGGTGCCGGCGGGTAAGAAAATGGCTTCATAATTGTTGTCGCCATCAATCACGCCACCCGTTGTACTCCACTCTCCAGAGAAAACATTACCCAGGTAATTTGTGCCATTGACATCGGCGTCCAGGTTCAAATCATTGACCTGGGGAGAGGTGCCGATTGCTCCGGCTGCATCCGTGTAAGCCAAGACAATGCGTACCGGTTTTGCTGGATCGGCTACACCGCCCGTCCATGTCCATGTCTCGCCACTGTTGTCAAAAATTACGGTCTGGTTTTCAAAACCACGGTCTGTATTGTCAAAGGCAACATCCATATTCGGCATACCATAGCCCTGGCTGTTGCTGGGCAACGTATCATTGGCGCTTACACCAGTGAGATAGGTGGGGTGGGCAATTAAGTATGCTTTCATTAACGCGGGGGAGGGAGTGATGCCGTAGGTGTTTTCTAACCAATGATAATAGAGGGAAGAGACACCAGCGACGGCGGGAGTGGAATGGCTGGTTCCAGAAGAGGAAGCGAATTCCGTTTGTCCAGAAGGACGGTATTGATCACAAGCACCTGTGCCATTATAGGAAGCATTTGTGCTGGCAGTCCCTTGAATGTGGGTTCCGGGGGCAATGACTTCTGGTTTCACCCGGTTGCCTGGCGAGGGGCCGCGGCTGGAGAAGCTGATTACGTCCATGGCGTTGTCGGCACCAGTGGGGCCAATAGCACAGCCATCTGTCCAGGAACCATCTTCGTCGGAGGGGCGGTCGTTTTCAGATGCGCCGACGGTAATCATGTTCTTGCCGTTGCCGGGTGTACCCACTGTGCCGGATGAAGGGCCGCTGTTACCGGAAGAAAAGACTACAATCATCTCCTGATTGCCGGCTTCAGTTAAGTCGGCGTCACGCACGCCAACGTCATAGGCTTGGGAGCCGTCATCGTAGGTTCCGGCACAGCCGCTACAACCCCAGGAGTTGGTATTGATCAGGGCGCCATTGTCCTGGATGCTTTTGATGACGCCGGTATCAGTTCCGCCACAGCTTGATTGGTCAAAACCAGGGTCAAAAATACGAGTGCCAGCCATACGGCCGTAAGGGTTTATACCCAAACCACGCTGATACCCATTAGGATCATGGAAGGGAAAACCGCCGCGGGTGTCGTAGCCGCCAACAATGCTAGTGTTGATGTGCCCATGTCCATCGGGGCCTTCACCGCTGGCTGAATCGGTACAGTTGGCCACATATGCCAGACGGGTTGTTTGGGTAATCAGCCCACTTTCATGGAATGTTTCATCGCCAGAACTGGTGGTGCCGTTGCCAATCCCATCGTCGGTGACATCTACAATGGGGTAATTGTTGGGGTCACTACTAAAACCAAAGCTGTTGAGCCAGGCCAGGTAGCCGGGGGCGACTGGACCACTGCCGCTTCCATTGAGGTTGCCAGCTACGATTTGACCTTGAACTTCGTCCATCAATTCACGTTCAAATCGTTCACCTACCCAGACGACATCTGGTAATGTGGCTAATGTTTCTAGATCATTCGCGTGAACGTTAATAATGATATTTTCAAATTTCAGGAGATTTGTCCAGGAAGCCAACTGTTCAACGGCCGCCGTTTCAATTATTTCCACAGATTGAAATTTACTTTTGTGGTCGTAAATCTGGACAGTGACGGTGACGATTTCATCGGGGTCGTTATTTTCCAAAATACGACTGCGGATGGAATCGCCAATTTTGAAGTAAGGTTGATGGGGGACGCTAAATTGGACAAAGTCACTGTTGTTAACCATAGCATCCAATTGTGCCCGGCTCCCATCATTGGCCCAGACCATGTAGGCGTTGTTGGCAATGTAATGGATTGGTTCGACTCCTGTATCCGCAACCGCTTTTAACCATTCGTCTTTAATGGGGCCGATAAATTGAACGAGATGCAGGGCTTCGCCGGAGACGTTTACGGCCGTTAATTGATCGGGCAAATTGAGTGATGTTAAGGAGTCTGTTTGCGTATCGAATGGCTGCGCTGAAAACAGAAGCATGTCCATATCGTCAACGACTGTAACTTGTGATTGATCAGATTGGGAAAGTTGTCCTAAACTATCGCCAGAAATGGTATAAAGCTGATAGGAGCCATAGTCTTCCAACAATTGGGCGCCATCTATATTGCCCAACACATTATCGTGGTCTATGACTTTGTGTATGGTTGTATCAGTTTGGGCTATTGTTTGGGACGTAAATTGAAAAACAGAAATGACTGATAAAAACAAGATTAGTAACAAACTGATTATCTTTTTCATTTGTTGTACTTACCTCCTAAATAAGGGACAGTTGTCCCAATGAAAAAACGATGAAGTCTTGCTTTTTATGGGGTTATACTTGAATGTGTCACCTCCTATTCGGTTTTGGGCTAAAAGATAGCAAAGATTGATCTGGGATTTTTATTTTTGCACTTACATTGCAAGTCAGATTAATGATAAGCAACGTTGAGGATTGTTTTCTATTTTCTCATTGACGCTAGTTTCTGGCAAGTAAAATTTTGTATCTTTATGAACTAAGTTGTTGTTGCCAGAAGGGATTATATAATAAATGGTAGACATAATATCACTGCCGTTATTACCATTTTTGTAGCAAACAAAAGATAATTGTGGCTGAATCAATATTGTGGAGACGAGAAGGACAATGCAGAAAATAGATTATAGAGGATTTTTATTTGCTTTGATTGTTTTGTTGGCCGCTTGCAGCCGGCCGCAAACGGCCGCGTTGGTAAACGAACAATTGGAAGAGGTACAGATACAGGGGACGGCCGTGCCAATTTACACCCCCTCGCTAACAAACACATCTATTCCAGTGGCTACGGCCGTGCCGTCTGCTATTACGCCAATTCCCACGATGACAGGTGTGCCTACTCTCACACCGCCGCCGCCCCAGTTAAACAATCCGCTTAAAGGAACATTGGCTCGTTTTGCGGCCGAAAATGATGTGCCCTTCATGCGTATAAACTCTGACAATACCGGCGTCTGGCGTTATGCTCCGAGTACGTTTACTCATCCTGTTGGTCTGGAAGTTGCCGGGGAGACGGCCTATTTAATAGATGGCGGACGGCTGCTATCCTTAGACTTGACTTCCCCCGCGCCGCCTCAGACTTTGCTGGCTCCAGGTGATGATGTGGCCGGGGTGAAGGTGATTGAGCCACTTGATCTGGCTTTGGAGGATGGCAATGTCCTGGTTTTAGATAGGGCGGGGGATGTGTACCGTTATGATACCGTTCAGGAAATGTGGCAGATGGATCGTTACGGCCGTGCCATCACCGAGACCTCCAGCCATTATTTTGTAGCCCTGGAAAATGAAGCAGAGAACCGCGCTTTGCTGGAAACCAGCTATAACTTTGGGCTGGAATATGTGTCTGATGTGGAAGATCGGTTTTGGCTGCTGCCGGAGGGAACACGCCCGATTGATATTAGCCGGGTAGGTAAACGAGTTTATCTGTTGTTGCAGAATACGGCCACGCTGACGGCCACTGTGGCGCTGTATGAAGATCGCAGGTTTGTGGAGACATTTCAGCCCTCGATTGAAATGAGTCAGCCGCGTCAAATTGGGGGATCGGAGACGGCCGTATATGTGTTAGATCAGGCCGGTCAACGCCTGTTAGCCTTTGATCCCCAAACCGGCAATTTAATTCAGATTTATCAAACGCCTGACGTGTCTGCATTTTGGGTAGATGACGCCGGTATACGTTTGATACTGACGGGGCGAGAACAGCTTTATTTTGTTGAGATGCCTGGAGAATGGGAGAGTATTCTGGGCAGCTCAACTTTATCTGGCCTACAGCCGCATGATTTTAATACGTGGGTGGCCGTTGGTCCTTTTATCAGCCCTGTTCAAGGAAGCGGATTGGGCGGCCGTGAACTGCAAATGCCAGGCGCGCCGCGACATTATCGTCTGGGCGTTCATGAAGGGATAGATTTTTATTGGAGCGCCGGTACGTTTGTACGGACTGTGGCTGATGGTACGGTGATTCGCGCCACCCATGAGTATGTTGTGCCGGATGAAGTTACATTTAACCAATACTGGGAACGAGTGCGGGAATTGGGTTATACGTCTGAAGAGGAATTGGATTTTTACCGGGGGCGACAGGTGTGGATTGAACATGATGATGGAACGATTGCCCGCTATGTGCATTTGAGTGACATTGAGGCGGAGGTTGTGGTGGGAACGGCCGTGACGGCCGGACAAATCATCGGCAAAATTGGCAACAGCGGTTCACCCGCTTCCATCAAAGGTCCTGACGAAGATGCCCATCTCCACTTTGAATTATGGCGGGATGGGCATTATTTGGGTCAATTTTTACGGCCGGTTGAAATACGTGAATTAGCGACAAGCCTTTTTGATGGATAGTAGATGTTTGTTAGCCAATACAAAAGTCCCCTCTTGCACTTTCTTCTTTATGCCAGACTGTCCCCGATGCGAAAACAGGGTCGTAAATTGCTGATCGCGGTACAGTGTCCCCATTCCGTCACGCATGGTCATATTCACATTTCCTTAGGGTTCGCTCGTAAACAACTTTGGAGTTTCCAGATTGGTTCAATCTTCAAGATTGAACCAATCTTACCAGGTTAAAAACGAACGGACCCTTAGATGGCGTTGTTTTCAAGGTTGCTTTTTATCCACTACCCATTCCGATTCGTCACCTTCGCACCGCCCTGTTGTTGACATAAATTCGCCAATTGTATCTTGGGAAGCGCCGGGGGCTTTGTGTAACATCCCTTCCACCGAATAAATGAACAAAGCTGACCAGATGAGGCAGAAGCCGACCAATTGGGCCGGGGAGAACGGTTCGTTGTAGAGAAAGATACCCAGCAGAAGCTGTATTGATGGAGCGATGTATTGCAGGATGCCGATGGTGGCCAGGGGAATACGGCGGGCGGCTAAACCAAACCAGAGCAGGGGCACGGCCGTTGCCACGCCCGACCCAGCTAGTATCAATGATGTTTGCCAGCCGGCATGAGCAAATGCACTCCCGCCAGATTGATCCAGATATAGTAGATAACCCAACGCCGGCAAAAACAGCAACCCCATTTCTAAAGACAACCCTTCTAACGCTCCTAAGGGGGCTGTTTTACGAATGAGGCCATAAGAGCCAAAAGAAAAAGCCAGTGTCAGAGAAATCCAGGGCAAAGCGCCATAGAGGGCGGTCAGGTATAAAACGCCGCCAGCGGCGATGGCGATGGCAACCCACTGCCCATGACGCAGCCGTTCCCGTAAAAAGAGAACACCCAGCAAAACGCTGACAAGCGGATTGATGAAGTAACCCAGGCTGGTTTCGACGACATGATTGTGGTTGACCCCCCAGATGTACGTACCCCAATTGAGAGCCAGGGCGGTGGCAGAGAGCAGAAAGGTAAGCATGATCCGTTTGTTTTTTACGGCCGTGCCCAACCAACGCCAATGCTTCCGTATTGTTAAGATCAACGCCAGGAAAACCAGCGACCAGACAATCCGGTGGCTCATGATTTCGGTGGCGGGGAGGCCGTGCAGCGTTTTCCAGTAGATGGGCATTAGCCCCCAGGTTGTGTACGCGGCAACGGCGTATAAGATGCCTTTGTTCATGGGATGGGTGTGGGTGTAGGGGCGGGGTTGATGGTGACGATAGTTTGTGATTCACCACTCTCGTCTTCGTCGCCGGCAGTGACGGTGATTTCAGCCTGACCAATTGCATCTATGGGTAGGGTAATGGTTACTTCCCAGTAGCCCCAATAATCGGTTTCGGTGGTGGCAGAGGCAGCAATACGGCCGTTATCCATCAACACACTAATCGTTACCGGTCCTTCTGTGACGTTGTAGGCTGTGCCGTAAAGAGTCATCTCTTGCCCGGCAAAAAATTCCCCTTCCGGCGGCGGATTGCCAATAGTGACGCCTTGAGCGGCAGCGTCATCCTGGGCCAGCACTTCGATGGGAATTTGAGCTTCACGCCATTCTTCTGTACCCGGTTCGCCAAAATGAGCCACAGCGCAGGCGGGACCAACCAAATCTTGGGGCACAACAACAAAACCTTGCCAGTAGATGGGACGGCTGCTGCTGCCCAGACGGAAACTTTGTTGGGCTATCTGTTCCTGGCAATTGTCGGCCCAGATGGAAATGATGACGCTGCTGTTGACGGGGCGGAAAACTGTGCCATCGAAAAAAATGTTGTAACCGCCAACGGCCGTGTCCCCAATATCAGGTCGGTTCAAATCCAGATAGCGGTCAGTTGTATCGGGATTGTGGGTTAGCAGGACTGGGCTTTGATGTTCAGCCAGACTGTTGCCGGCTTGATCCAGCAGGGTGGCTTTCAGAAAAGCTTGTCCGGTAACGTTGGGGGGCAAAGTGAAGGCAGCTTCCCAGCCGATTTCGGTGACGATTCCAGGGGTTTGGGTGAGGGTACGGCCGTTGCTGGTGACAAGCGAGATAATGATTTGCTGCTCTTCTTCTTTGTTGACCAGACCGCGAGCGGCGACTTCTTCGCCCAGAATAAGAATTTCGTTGGCATGGGGGGCGCTGACATTGATGACCGGATCTACCGGGGTGGGGGTGCGTGTCGGTTTGGGAGTGATAGGTACGGCCGTGTTTGCCACAGCCGGGGTGGGGGCGTTGATGTCTTGGGTGGGTGGTAGATTGGAAGTGGGCGAAGGCTGGGGCAGCTGGGCGGCCGGTATGCGGGTAGGCATGGTGGGTGAACTGCACGCTGTCAGCCACAAAAGCAGGATGGGGATTAGCATGTAGGATGATTTTGTAAATCGCCACCCGATTTGCAAAATCGGGCTACATCTACAAAGAAGGAACAACCGTTTTGTCATCATGGCTGCAATTGTAATCGCTCATTAGCGACTTTGCCAGCATTAGCGGGGCGGGCTACAATCCGCCGTCTTCGGGAAGAATGTATGTGGCTCTTATTTTTGATTTTTTGTTCATTGGTGGCTGGTGCGGTTTTTGTAGCTGTGTTGGCTTATAAAGCGCCTCGACTTGTGTCCGTGACGGCCGTGATTGTGGCCTTTATCTCCATCCTTATCTGGTTCATTTTACGTTCCCAATTACCCCTGACGGCCGAACTATCTCCCCTCTTAATCTGGCAAATTGATGAAACTGGTTGGGTTGTCTCGTTGTGGCTGCTGCTGTTGTTGAGCGGTAATCTGCTGGCCGGATTCAAAATGTCAGCAGTAGAGGAACCAGCCTCATTTCCCCAATTATTGTCACCTTCGTTTTTGTTGGGATTAACGGCCGTAACCCTCGTCATTGTCTGGGCTAATTCGTTGCCGGGCATGATGATGGGTTGGTCGGCTCTGTTACTATTGTGGAGCGGGGTTGTTTGGGGAGGCACACGTCGGGTGGAACGGTCGGGTTTGGTACGGAAGTTGAGTTTGCTGTGGCTGGGCGTTTTGTTGATGTGGTTAGCAGTCATCTGGACGGATGTGACCGAGGCAGCGTTGATTATGGCCGTGCTGCTGCAATTGGGTATCTGGACATTGGGTGGCTGGCGGCCTGGTCTAGGCAAAATGGAGCCTTCTGTCGCTGCGCTGGTTTATCTGTTGCCCGTGACGGCGGGCGGCGTTTTGCTGTTGCACTTGTTGGGTGTGCCGGCCGGGATGAGGTCCAATACACTTTTGCTGTTAACTTTGTTGGGGTTGTTGGGCATCTTGCTGAGTTTGCGATTGGCTTGGGAACGGCTGCACGTGCCTTTACGAACTGCGGCCGCTTTGACTGTTGTGGCTGTCCATCTGGTTTTGTTGGCCGGTGTGTGGGCGGGGCAGGCAGCGGCGCTGGCGGAACTGCGTGTCGTTTTGTTGGCCGGAGGTATCCTGTTTTTGGCGGCCAACCGGCCCATTAGCCGCATATTTTGGTGGCGGGCTGTGGCTCCGGTTGTAGCGTTGGCAGCGTTGGTTGGCGTTCCGTTGACGGCCGGATTTGCCGGCCTGTCAGCGTTGTATGAGGGATTGGTGGCTGACGGCCGTATCTTGCTGTTGCTGGCGTTGCTTTTTTTGCAAATGCCATTGTTAACGGCCGGACTGTTGTTATGTCGGCCACGTGGAGAAGGAGAAGGGGGGACGGCCGTATCACGTACTGATTTGATTCAAGATGCGGGCATGCTGCTTCTAGCTTTGGGCTTGTTTTCGCTCAATGGCATGGCGGCGGCTGATTGGTGGGCATGGTTGCTACCGCTGCTGATTATGGTTGGCGGAAGTGTAATATACCGGTTTGTAGGTGAATTTCGTAAGACGACAGCGGCCGTGCGGCAAGCTTTTCATTTAGAATTACCCATTGGCCGGATAACCCGCGGGTTGCAACTGTGGTGGCAGGGCATTCAGGAGGCGTTTGGGGAAGCGGCCGCCATTCTGGAAGGGGATGGCAATTTACTGTGGTTGTTTGCTATTGTGATAATTTTTTTATTGGTGAGGTAACAAACGTTTATGACGTTTCCGACGATTTTTGATTGGCTGGAGCGGTTTGATTTTTTACGAGGGTATCCGGCGGCGCTGGCGGTGTTGATGTCGGCCGTAGTTGTGTTGCTGGCCTGGGAATGGCGGGTGGCTTTATTTGCATTGGCAGCCCAATATTTGTTTGTAACCCTGCTGTATGTAGATGTGCTGGACCCTCGTCTGACAGTGGTGAAGGCGCTGGTAGGCTGGTTTGTTTGCCTGATGTTAGCGATTACGGCCGGACAGGTAAGTTGGGGCCGTTTGCCGGAAGATGTGCTGCCGGATGAAGTAGCACAGGTGGCCGCGGAGCGAAAGTGGCGACTTGGCCCTCTAGCTGTTCCGGCCGCGTTGCCACTCCGTTTGGCGGCCGTACTCATTTTACTGCTGGTTGTGATCGCCCTGACACAGCAACCAGATAGTGGCTTGCTGCTGTTGGGGGAGATGGACTCTTCCTTCCGGTTGGCAGTTTATGGCTTGATGGGTTTGGGATTATTGGGGTTGGCGGTGAGTGACGAACCATTTTTGGCCGGATTGGGTCTGCTGCTGTTTCTGTCGGGGTTTGAACTGTTTTATAGTGTATTGGAGCAGTCTGTTTTGATGTTGGCAGTGTTGGCGGCCGTTAATTTACTGGTAGCGTTGATGATAGCGTATCTGGTGCAAAAGCGGTATGCAATTCCGGCTTTGCTGGATTGACGTATGAGTTCAGGCATATTCTTGTTAACGGTTGCCCCTTTATTGGCGGCGTTTGTAGCCTGGCTATTGGGGCGCTGGGCGCGGCTGACGGCCGTATGGGGCATAACCTTTTCTTTGCTGTTGTGGTATTTTTTGGGGCGGGTGTTGTTGGCGGTTGACGGCCGTGAAGTTGTGGCTGTCCTGGGGCCGGAAGTAGTGTTTACGGCCGGAGTGCAAGCGTTATTCCAATTTCTCTGGTTGGTATTAGCGCTGCTTTTTTTATTCACTTTCATTTTCCCCACTGGCTCAACGTTTGTGGCTGGATGTCTGTTGGTGATGGCTCCATTGGCGTTAGCTTTGATGATACGGCCGTATCTGTTTGCACCTATCTTTTTGCTGTTGGCGTTGGGGTTGACGGCCGTCGTGATTCAGGATGGTCAGGCTGGCCCGACTAAAGCAGCAACGCGCATGTTGGCGACGGCCGTAGTGGGCATCCCCTTTTTTCTGCTGGCCGGTTGGCTGTTGTCTGCCCAAGCGGCCAGTTTGGCCGGGGCAACGAGCCGTATTATTTTGCTGGGAAGTTTAATTTTGCTGGCCGGATTTCCCTTTCATGTGTGGGCCACCTCTGTCATCCGTCATGCGCCCCCTCCGGTTTGGGTATTTGTGTTTGGAATTGTGCAGTTGGCAGTGACGGCGTTTGTTTTTCAATTTCTGGCCGCCAGTAACAGTGTGGATGATCAAGCCATATCGTGGCTTCGTTTGAGCAGTGGAGTGACGTTTTTAGTGGCGGTCTTGCTGATGGCTACGGCCGTGCAGGTTCACCGTCTCATTGCCGGCGCTTTGTTGGTGGACATGGGGTTGCTGCTGCTGACGGTGACGCTGCCGCTGGACGTGGGCTGGGAGACGGCCGTGATATTATTAGTAGCTCGCCTGTTTACGCTGCTGCTTTTGGCACTGGCGCTGCTGCTATTGAAAAAGCAGGAGGTTAGCCAACTATTCTCGTTTGAAAACATTCCCCCAACTATTGGAAATGACCAGGGAGTAGCCTGTCGTTTGCCGTTTACAATGGCATTATTGGGGGTGGGGATTGTCTCTTTGTTGGGCGTCCCCTTAACCATTGGCTTTGGCAGCCATTGGTTGGCGCTGCAAATGATCTTTGCGGCCGATTTAGCCGGTGTGGAGAATACATCTGGTTGGTTGGCTGTCATGTTTCTGTTGGCTGTGTTCAGTGGCCTGGTAGCGTTCATTCGCCTGACTATCTATTATTTAACGCCATCTGAGAAGTCAGCGGGAACGACTGAGCGGGAACATGTTTGGCTGCGAATTGGGGTGGGTATGGGTTTGCTTCTGGCAACATGGCTAGCTGTACAGCCTCAAATCTGGCTTGGTTTTGCTTCTGATCTGGCAAGATCATTTCTTTCTTCTGGATAAGATTTGGGTACATTTTATGAGTTCTAGACAATTAGTGCTTTCCTTTGTATTCGTTGTAGCTTCCCAGGAATAACTATGCCCCAAAAGTTCTTTTTACGTCGCTCCTGGCAGCGGACACAAACGGCCGTTTTACAAAAATTCGGCCGTCAAAAATTTCAGCCCCACCAATTTGAGATTGTGCCCCAAACAGTCTCCATCCCCAATTTGCCCCTCGCATTTGATGGCTACCGACTGGTCCATATTAGCGACATTCACATGGGGCATTGGATGACGGCCGAACGGCTGCATGGCGTTGTCCAACTGGTGAATGCCCAACAACCGGACATGATTGCCATTACCGGCGATTTTGTCTCCTATGTGTTGGATGGAGTATTGGAAGATTTAGAGGCGGGGTTAAGTCAGTTTCAAGCGCGGGATGGTGTTACGGCCGTGATGGGCAATCATGATCATTGGTTGGATGTAGGCCGGGTGCGTCTCACCCTACACCGGGCAGGCGTCATCGAACTGCAAAATGATGTAGTTACCATTCCTCGGGGAGATGCGCTACTCCATATTGCTGGGGTAGATGACATCACAGTGGGGGCAGATGATTTGGATGCGGTATTAGGGATATTATCAGCGGGAAGCTCGGCCGTCTTGCTGGCTCACGAACCCGATTTTGCCGACATCAGCGCTGCCACTGGCCGATTTGCGTTACAGCTTTCCGGCCATTCCCACGGCGGCCAGATTGTGCTTCCCATAGTAGGCCCATTTCGCGGGCCAATGTTTAAGAAGTATCCCCACGGCCGTTATCAGGTCGGCCGTATGGTACAATACACCAATCGCGGTCTGGGAACCCACACCTTCCGCGTCCGCATCAACTGCAAGCCAGAAATCACCGTCATTACCCTTAAAACACAGCTATCTTCGTAAAAAGGCATGAACTCACAATCATCTGCTAATTCCGCTCCTCTGTGCGTGGGTCTGGTTTTTGTGGCGGCCGACAATTTCTACAAAATCGGCGCTGATTACTTGCTTTTCAACCGGGCAACAGCATTTACCATCATGACAAAGGCCATAATCATCCCCATCATAAAAGCGATAAGCACAATGGCGGCGAGTGTTGTTATTGAAATGAACATTGTTTAACTCCGTGTACAGTCACTCCGCTGGCCCAAAGCTGCTGGGTATACAGCGCCATATTCGTCAGACTGGCGGCTACGGCAGGTAGTGTAGTTTGGCTTGTACGTTTGGTGGCTCAGGTTGGGCGCATCTTCCAATGGCAGATAACTGTGCAGCGTCTTTACCTTGTCATCAAATAGGATGGTACTGACCAGAATATCATCAGCGGCCATAGAACCGGCCATTGCTGCCAGATAATCATCATTGTAAGCGCGGATCAAATCGTTGGCGTGTGAAGCCATCGAGCTGCTCATATCTAATATATTCATCGCTAAGGTGACTTCGTTGGTTGCCAGTTGATCGAGGGGTGTGTGTACGGCCGTTAGCGCCGCCGGCCCATTCAAATTAGAAATCAGTAAACCGAGCGAATCATCTGTTAATCCGTCATCTTGAGCCGATTGGAATAAGTTGTCCAGGTTGCCGAGGTTGTTGTTCATGTTGAATTCTCCTGTGCAGGAGATTAGAGATTGGAGGTTCTATTCAATCTCTCAATCTCCCAATCTCTAAAAAGGCAAATCAGCCACACTATCTATAAAATTCACTCCCTGCCCGGCAAAATCGGCGAACCGTTTTTGGGCGATGGCGTGGAAATCTACATCCGGGTGCAGGACGGGGGAAGTGCAGTCGCGCAGAAAGTAGATTTTCTGGAGTGCATCCGGCCGGTCGGCAAAATCTTCCACCAGGTCCTCCACCGTTTCCAGCACACAATGACTTTCTGCTTCTCCGGCAATGACGATGGTATCGGCCGCCGCCAACGTATCCAGAAAGTGTTTGTTCTTACCGCCCATAGGGTGGTTGGGCATCGGAATTTCTGGCTGGATGATAGAGTAATGTTCCGTTTGCGGTACAGTGCCTTTGGTCAACCAGGTGGGCTGCGTTTTACGGCCGATGCTGTGCCATAACACGGCCGAAAATAATTCTGGGTCTAGCGTATTCCCCATACTGCCGATCATCACATGGTACGGCCAGATGGTCAGTGTTTTTTTGGCATCCGCTTCTAACTGTTTGACGTAGTTGGTGGACTGCACCGGGGCTACAAGCGGCCGCCAGTGTCCTGCCTTAATGTCATCGTAGCTGATCATGGTGAAGGGGGTAGGATGGTTGCCCGCGGCATCAGCCCACCAGGCGGGGTGGAAAATTTGGTGCGGCAGATGGGAATCTAGCGAGCAAGTAATGTTAGTGATACGGGCGGCATTGTGGTAGATGAATTCGATGGTGCGCTGGATGTCGCCAGGTGAGCCGGGCACAAACAAGCTGCCGTTTTCGTGGCAAAAATCTACCTGCATATCTATGATGACCAGATGGACATTTTGCCGGTCTTCGTTGGCTGGAGGGAGATTGGCTGTGCTGGCTTCGGCCGCGATGGCTCCGTAATCGGGGTAATACAATGTGCCAATACGGTCAGGGTTGTAGAAGTTGGGGAATTTGTTCATGGGTCACACTCCTTTAGTGTTATTATTACACTAAATTTAATGCAAATAGTATAGTGTGTGCATGACACTTTGTCAAGCAAGATTTACAAAGTGGAGATTGAGATAAGTATAGGAAAAGGCTCGTCGGCCGAAATCGCACACATCTAATCTTTCAGTGCGGCGGGTAAGTAGGCGCGATTATTTAGCTCTAAAGCTGTGATGGGGATGGAACGGCCGTTTACATAAGTAAAATTCCAGAAGTCGCCACAATAACGTTCGCCGAATAGTTGGACATTAAAGGTGATGGTTCCGGTTGTCACGGCCGTAACTGTAATTGTCTCTGGCAGTGAAAGCGAGCCTGGTCCCACCACTACTTTGTCTGGCGCAAAAATGGGGGTGTCATTCCCCTGTTGGGTCAGGGTAATGTCAAATACGGGAAACTGACAACCGGGGCTAACTTTGACGTCAACCAATAATGTAAGCGGATCGCCGATATTGACGATTGTTTGGGATGGGGTGATAACGGCCGTAGCTGAAAAAGGAAACCCGGCCGTCGGTGTTAGATCAGGCACGATGGATACACAACGGTCTTTGGAAATAGCGGCTACATCTGACGTTGAGCAGTCGGGGGTAGCATGGTCTGGCGTGGCCGTTGCCCAGGGAGTTACCGTTGCCCATGGCGTAGCAGTGGTACCTGATGGCAGTGTAGCCCAGGGTGTTTGGGTGGGAATGCACCGTGTCGGCGAAGGTAAGAGAGGAGGTGTGGGGCTGGCTTGCGGATCGATGGTAGGGGTGGCTGTAGATGTTGCCCAGGGGGTGCGGGTGGGGTTAATGGGGACACAAGGTGGCAGTGTTGTTGTGATTGTGGGGAGGGTAACGGCCGTTGTAGAGTTATACACGCCACGCACAATCTGATTGCCTAAAATGAGACTCATCAAGATTGGAAGAATAAGTAGTTTTTTCATTTGAAATTCCTATAGATAGTGGCTGGTTGCTAGTGGATAGTACCAACCACCAGCCACTATCACATTTTCATTGTTGTTCATTGTACGTGATTTGGGTTTGGGTTGTTAGGGTCATTTCCCATTGTCTGCAAAACGATTTCCCAACGGAGGATGTTAGCGCCAATGTCAGGGGCAAATTTGCCTGGTGATGATGAAATAAGTGACTTTCATCTTGCATCATTGTGAAATCGTTCACATTACTATACTCTTGAAATATTCTACAATCCGTTAAAACTCAAAAAGATAGGGAAACTCATACAAAATTTTCGGTAAGCATTATGAATATTATGGAAGGTGCGGACAATAAGGAAGTGTCCACAAATAAATTTGCGATAAAATGACGTTTAGGTTGAATCGAAATAGAAGTGGAGTAATTACAATCAAATATTTAGAAAGGAGAATTTCACAATGTTAGAGTTAGCAAAAGGCACGGATATCTTATCTACTATTGGCGGTATTAACACCAAAGAGCAGGCTCAATCAATTTTTGAAGATAAGTTGGACGATGCAAATCTCGAAAAACTTTCCCGAATAACTAATGAGGAAGCTCTGCTAAAGATAGCAAATGCAATCGCGATGTGTAATCCTGCTCAAGTGTTCATCAGCTCAGGTTCGGCCGCAGATTATGCCGCCATCAAAGCAATGGGTCTTGAGAAAGGGGAAGAGCAAGCGTTGATGATGAAGGATCATACCATTCACTATGACTTGGCAGAAGAACAGGCCAGAATTATTGATAGGACTTTCTACATTGTCAATCCAGATGAGGATATTAGTATTCTTGCCAAAAAGATGGTGCGGGATGAAGCCCACGTATACTTGCAAGAATATATGGCAAATATCATGGAAGGCAAAACCATGTTTGTCGGGTTCTTCTCTCGAGGACCTGTTGGCGCCGCCGCGACCCTACCTGCTATTCAGATTTCAAGCTCCACCTATGTTATGCACAGTGGCGACATTCTTTACCGCAATTCATTTGCTGACTTTGATGCTGAGGTTGAACGAGTCGGCCGTTTTCTCACCAATATCCATTCAGAAGGTGATAATCGACCAGAAGATCTCCCCAATGCGCGTGTCTTCATGGACAGAAGCTGGCTGACAACTTTCAGCACATTCTGCACATACGCCGGTAACACGCTGCTGCTGAAGAAAGGCAACCATCGTTTTGCCGTTGATCTTGCTACCTACTACGGTGTTGAAGAACAGCTTTCTGAGCATATGTTTATCACCGGTATGCGTGGGTCAGACGGTGAGCGAAAAACATACTTTGCCGGAGCAGCTCCTTCCGGTTGTGGCAAAACTACTACGGCCATGGTCGGCGATGATTTCATTGGTGATGACCTGGCTCAAATGTGGATTGCTGATGATGGCACGGTGCGCGCAATTAATCCTGAAAAAGGCATCTTTGGGATTGTACGTGACGTCAACTGGGAAGGTGATCCCCTGCTTATGAAATGTCTGCGTGAAGAATGGACAGAGGTTATCTGGTCTAACGTATTGCTGAAAGATGACGTACCCTACTGGGAAGGCAGTGGCGAAGAAACACCTAGTGAAGGCTTCAATTTCCAGGGCGAATGGTATGAGGGCAAAACGGATGCAAATGGTAAAGTTGTGCCAATTTCCCATCCAAATGCCCGTGCAACTGTGAACAGCACGGCGATAGCGAATTATAATGAAGTTGATGCTGAAGACCCAGCAGGTGTGCCGATCAAAGTTATCACCTACTCTGGACGTGATAGTGATACAATGCCACCCGTTTGGGTTGCGAAAAATGCTGATGAGGGTGTTGTCATTGGCGCATCTATTGTTTCTGCTGCTACGGCAACTGAAATTGGTGCCACGGGTGTTAGAAGACAACCATGGGCAAATGCTCCCTTTATTCCCGGCGCTTTGGGCGATTATATGTCGGCTCAGTTTAAGTTTTTCAATTCAGATAAGCTGTCTAATGACGGCAGACCCATCATGGCCGGTCTTAACTATTTTCTCACCCATGCAGCACGCGGTGGCGAGGGGAATGGACTGCTCGGTGAAAAGAAAGATGTTAAAGTGTGGTTAGGTTGGCTTGAAAGACGTGTAAACGGTGAAACTGACGCTATCGAGACGCCGATTGGCTTCCTGCCGAAATATGAGGACTTGAAACAACTCTTCGCGGGTATCAACAAGGAATATCCAAAAGATTTGTATGACAAGCAATTTTCACTTTATCTTGATAAGCTGATTGGTCGTATTGACTTGCAACAAGAGGCTTACAGCAAGGGTGAGAGAATTCCCGCCCGACTGTTTGAAATCTATGCAGAACAACGAAGAGAGCTTGTGGCGATGAAGGAAAAGTATGGCTCAATAGTAACGCCGGAACATTTCGAGGCGGTATAAGTTTAGGGTAACTATTAGGCCATGAAACTATAACGTGAGAGAGGTTCCACCTTTGCAAAAGGTGGAACCTCTGTATCTGTCGTTTCAATAGGGCGGCGTTACAACCGCCCTTATTTTTTGCCTGTTTCTGCCCGCCATTTATCCCGGTTGGCGGCACGGGCAATTTTGCCGCTGGAGGTTTTGATCAGCCATTTACGGCCGACCAGATAAACAAAACTGACGGTGACGGCGCTTTGCCGGGCTACTTCTTGCCGGATAGCTTTGTTGATAATTTTGCGTTCGGCGGCATCTTCTGTTCTCACTTCGGCCACGACGGCGATGAGTTCTGTGCCTTCCCGTTCATCGGGTACGCCAAAGATAACTGCCCGCCCGGCATGGACGCCAGGCACGCCGTTGACAATTGCTTCAATGTCTTGTGGGTACACATTTTTGCCGGCATTGATGATTAAATCTTTTTTGCGGCCGATGATGTACAGTTCCCCATCGGCCGTATACCCCATATCGCCACTGTCATACCAGCCATTGGTAAAAGGATTCAAGTCGGGGCGCTTGTAATATTCGGTGAGCATACAATTACTTTGGATGGACACTTGCCCCATCTGTCGCTCTGGTAAAAGATTGCCTTGATTGTTGCGGATGCACACGGCCGTGCCCTCAATCGGCCGTCCGCAAGAAACTTTTACCACAGCGTGGGGGTGGTCTGGGGAGCAGGGAACGGCCGTGCCTTTTTCCGTTAAAACCTGCTCGTTAATTGTGTCCAGGATGGCCGTTTGCCCCGGCGTCGTTTGCGTCACGCCAAATGTATTTTCAGCCATCGCGTAACTCACGCCCAACATCTGTGGCGTCACCCCATTGGCGGCAAATGTTTCTAAAAAGAGTTGGTGGCTGTCATGCCGCACCGGTTCGGAGCAGTTGATAAAGAGCCGCATTGAAGCCAACGACACACCTTCTTTGTCGCGACGTCGAATGCGGCGGGCACAATGATTGTAAGCAAAATTGGGCAACCAGCAGAGCGTTCCCCGGAAATCATGTATTGCTTGCAGCAGTAGGGCGGGGTGACTGACCCAATCAAACGGAGACATAAGAACAAGGGGGATGCCCTGAATCAACGGCAGCAAAAACCCGGCAATCAACCCCATATCATGATACAGAGGCAGCCAACTCACCACCACATCCTTAGCATTCAGGTGAATGGCGTCGCTGTAACTGGCAATCTGGTTGAGCACGGCCGTGTGCGACAAAGCGACCCCTTTTTGTAAGCCGGTTGTACCGGAGGAATGTTGTAGGAGGGCGATGTTGTTGGGGGATTGGAGATTGGGATGTTCAATCTCCAATCTCCAATCTCTAATCTCTTTACTTCCCAGAACAGTACAGCCAACCTTTTGTCGTAGTTGTGGCGCAAACTCATCCGTCGTCAGAATGGCTTTTACATCGGAAAGCTGCACCAGTTCGGCCATGTGGCCCATGTAGATGTCTGGGTCCAGCTTTTCGGTGAGAGTGGGGAACATGGAGGGGATGGCCCCCGCCAGCAGCGTGCCCCAGAAGGCGAAAATACTTTCCAGATTTTGGGTGTGGGCGATGATGATTAGATCGCGGGCTTGAATATCGGCCTGTTTCAGTGCATTCGCGTAGCCAGTAACGGCCGCCCGAAATTCTTGCCTTGAGGCGATGATGGGGGGCGCATTCGTTTGCACGTAGATGATGGCGGCGGCCGTCGGGTCATCCGCTGTTAAGGTGATGGCGTCGAGGAGGGTGTGGAATGACGGCCGTGTGACTTGTGTAAGCATCATATTTTACGGTCGTGGCTACAACGGATACTTCGACAAGCTCAGTACAGGTTGCAAAAGGAACGGATAAGGGACATTGTCTTTGTCCGTTCCTTCCTCTAATCCGTTGATGTTTTATGCCAACGTGTTTACATTGTTCAAATCTTCAAATGATTGGGTTAGGCGGGCTACAAAAGAGTCTTCGGCCGCACGCAACCATTTACGCGGGTCATAATATTTCTTATTAGGTACATCGTCCCCTTCCGGGTTGCCAATTTGCCCTTGCAGATAATCATGATTTTTCTGGTCGTAGCCGCGTACCCCATCCCAAAACGCCCATTGTAGGTCGGTGTCAATATTCATTTTTACAGCGCCATAGGAGATCGCTTCCCGAATTTCTTCTACGCTGGAACCGGAACCGCCGTGGAAGACGAAGTTGATTGGTTTTTCGGCCGTGCCATATTTTTCCTGCACGTATTGTTGGGAGTTGTGCAAGATAATGGGACGAAGCTGCACATTGCCCGGTTTATAGACGCCATGCACATTGCCAAAAGCGGCCGCAATCGTGAAACGATGACTCACTTTCATCAACTCTTCATAAGCATAGGCCACTTCTTCCGGCTGAGTGTAAAGGCGAGAGCTGTCTATATCGGTATTGTCTACGCCATCTTCTTCGCCGCCGGTAATGCCCAATTCAATTTCCAGTGTCATATCCATTTTGCTCATCCGTTCCAGGTAACGTTTACAGATTTCTACGTTTTCGGCAATGGGTTCTTCGGACAGGTCTAGCATGTGGCTGCTGTACAACGGTTTGCCATGCACTTTGTAGAACGCTTCACCGGCATCTAACATACCGTCAATCCAGGGCAGCAGCTTTTTGGCGGCATGGTCGGTATGCAGAATGACACGAGCGCCGTACAGTTCGGCTACCTGATGCACATGATGTGCCCCAGAAACAGCGCCGGCCACGGCCGCCCGCTGATTTTCATTGCTCATCCCTTTACCGGCGAAGAAGGAAGCTCCCCCGTTGGAAAATTGAAGAATTACGGGGGCGTTGAGGGAGACGGCCGTTTCCAGTACCCCGTTCACACTATTCGTACCCACCACATTAGCTGCCGGCAAGGCAAATTGATACGCTTTGGCATAAGCAAAAACGTCTTGTACTTGTTCGCCGGTAATGATGCCGGCCGGTAAATTCTTTAATGACATGAGAATATTTCTCTCCTTAAGATAGGTTTGTAGTAGCTGTTTTAGCGGTACAAACATTTTTATTATTTCAACATTTAAATCGTCGGGTATAAGTATGCCGAGATTAGAAGAAAATGCCAGTTTATTTAGCAGCTCAGAGGTTTTGAAGAATTACAGAATGAAGGTACTATGAATGTATGTATCAGCGAATTGTTGTTAAGTTGGGGACCACTGTTTTAACTGGGGGGACGCCGCGTCTGGATCACCCTCGTATGGTGGAATTGGTACGGCAATGTGCCGTTCTGTACCGGCAGGGAAAAGATGTTATTATTTGCACATCTGGGGCTATTGCCGTGGGACGTGCCCGGCTGAATTTCCCTGAATTGGCGGCGACGTTGGCTAACAAGCAGATGTTAGCGGCCGTAGGCCAAAGTCGCTTGATGCAGATGTACGAACGTTACTTTAATATTTACGGGATTCATGTGGGACAAATGCTGCTGACGCGGGCAGACGTGCAAAACCGTCGCCGCTACCTGAATGCAAGGGATATGCTGCTGGCGCTGCTAGAACACCGCATCGTGCCCATCATTAACGAAAATGATGCCGTAGCTACGGAAGAGATTAAGGTGGGTGATAATGATAATCTTTCGGCGTTGGCAGCTACGCTGGCGGAGGCTGATTTGCTGCTGCTGTTGACTGATCAGCCCGGTTTGTTCACGGCCGATCCCCACACAAACCCCCAGGCACAATTAATTCCAGAGGTGAATAGAATTGATGAGACGATCAAGGCTCTGGCAGGGGGCAGCGTCAGCGGGTTGGGGATTGGCGGCATGGCCACCAAACTGCAAGCGGCCGATGTAGCTCGCCGGGCGGGGGCAGATGTGATAATTGCCGCCGGACATATGCCGGATGTGGTCACTCGCACTGTGGCCGGAGAACAGGTTGGCACACGCTTCCCTGCTTTAGAATCCCCATTGGAAAGTCGGAAAAGATGGATTTATGCTGGAGGCAAACCGCGAGGCTCTGTGACGGTGGATGTGGGGGCGGCACAGGCTGTTTGCAGTCATGGCCGTTCCCTTTTACCGGCTGGCATCACGGCCGTTACTGGACAATTTGAGCGTGGTGATATAATTACAGTTTTGGGGGCGGACGGCCGTGAATTAGGGCGTGGCATTGCTCGTTATAATCACAAAGATATGAGTCGGTTAGCTGGACACCATTCAGAGGAAATCGGCCGTATATTAGGATATGCGTATGGCCCAGTAGCCGTACACCGGAACGACATGATATTACTGTAGAAAAATGTGGATGGCGCTTAGTGGATAGTGATCTGCCACTGCTAACCACCATCCGCCATATACAAAAGAAAAGGAATAAAAAGATGACAACTGCTGAAAAGGTAAACACCTACAATTTTAAGACCGAGGTTTCTCAAGTCCTCAATATTCTCATCCACTCCCTGTATCAGGATCGGGAAATCTTTTTGCGGGAGATGATTTCTAACGCTTCCGATGCCTTGACCCGGATGCACTTCGAGATGCTTACCAATCGGGATGTGCTAGACCCGAACACCGAATTAGCCATCCACATTGACATACCTGAAGTGGGCGAAGATGAACCCAAACAGATCATCATCAAAGACAGCGGTATGGGCATGACCAAAGATGAACTGATCCGCAACCTGGGCACGATTGCTCAATCTGGCGCCCGCGAATTTTTATCGAAGCTGGAAGATGGCGCCGATCTGGATGCCAGCGATATGATTGGACAGTTTGGCGTTGGTTTCTACTCTGTCTTCATGGTGGCTGATGAAGTGCGTGTTGTGTCGCGTAGCTACAAAAAGCGGGCTAAACCAGCGGCCTGGGTTTCTGACGGCGGCGACAGTTTCCGTATTGATGAGGCAGAAAAAGTAGATCGGGGTACAGAAATCCACATTACGTTGCGACAAGATGCGGCCGACTTTGCCAATGATTGGAAACTAAAGCAAATCGTTAAAAAACATTCCGATTTTGTCCGTTATCCGGTGTATATGGGGGAAGATCAGGCTAATGAGCAGACATCGTTGTGGCGCAAACAGCCGTCGGAAGTTGAAGCCGAAGATTACACCAACTTCTACCGCCAGATGACGATGGATTTTGAGGAGCCGCTGGCTATGGTTCACTTTTCATCCGATGTGCCTGTGAATGTACGTACATTGCTTTTTGTGCCCGCCAAACGGGAAGCGGGTATTTTGGCTGCTCGCAAAGAACCGGGTGTCATGCTCTATTCCCACAACATTCTCATTCAAGAATATTGCACTGACTTGCTGCCCAAATGGTTGCAATTTATAGACGGCGTGGTGGATTCCGAAGATTTGCCCTTGAACGTCAGTCGTGAAACGGTGCAAAACAACCGTCTGATGGCTCAATTGGGCAAAATGATTAAAGGGCGCGTTCTACGTGAGTTAAAGAAGATGGGCAAAAATGAACCGGAAAAATATGCTCAATTCTGGCCTGAATTCGGCCGTTTTTTCAAAGAAGGGATAGCGCTTGATCCCACCGTTAAGGAGGATGTGCTGCCTCTTCTCCGCTACCAATCTACAACATCGAATGACGAGTTGACTGATCTGGACAGTTATGTAGAACGGATGGGGGAAGATCAGGAGGCGATCTATTTTGTGTTGGGTGACTCGGCCGTGTCTGTGGCCAATAGTCCTCATTTAGACCCCTTCAAAGCACGGGATTTAGAAGTGCTGTACTGGGTAGACCCCATGGATGCCTTCATTTCGCCTTCTCTTTCTGAATACAAAGGCAAGCCGTTTAAAAATGTGGATGACGCCGGATTGGAACTGCCAGAATTGGAAGACGACGCGGTCGATGAAGCGGAGACAGCTATTCCCGACGCTGATTTTAATTTGTTTATCGGCCGTTGTGTAACTACATTAGGCGACAAAGTTGTGGAAGTGCGTCCTTCAAAAGTGCTAAAGAGCAGTGCGGTGCGTCTGGTGGCGCCGGAAGACGAGCAAAACCGGGAAATGCAGCGTATCCAACGGATGCTCAATGAAAATTATGAGATTCCCAAACGTATTTTGGAAGTCAATCGCAGCCACCCCCTCGTTGCCGACTTGTCTAAATTGGCGGCCGCAGAAGCTGATTCGTCTCTCCTCAAACTAAGCATTGAACAGCTTTATGACAGCGCCCTCATTCAAGAAGGGTTGCACCCCAACCCGGCCGAAATTTTGCCTCGTGTACAGGAGATTATGGAAATTGCGGCCGCGCGGGGGAAGTAATCGGTAATCAGTGTTCAGTTGTCAGTTAGACGGCTGTCACTGAACACTGAACACTTCTCTCACTGGCGCACGGCCGTTTCCAACACCCCTCGCCCAACTATTTCAGCTTCCCCCACATCTTCACTTTCCTCAACTACAACGACAACCAGATATTGGGGATCGTTTGTTGAAGCCATGCCCATGTACCAGGAATTGGTGCTCCCTTCCGGGCCAGACAAGACGCGGTCGCTGAATTCGACCACACCTCCCTGGCTTAAAGTGTGGCGCATTGTGGTTAATGTGGACGAAGATAAAAAGGGTGGCGGAGCAGTTTCGGAGACGGGGGGCGTTTGCCAGTCGCCATCTTCATCGGTTACGGCCGCTACCAATTGCGGCTGCAACACAACCCCCTGAGCCAGACTGCCCCAGGCCAGCGCCAGTTGCAGCGGTGTTACCACCAGATTATCTTGCCCAATGCCGGCCAGCAGCGGGTCTTGCAATGGCTGTGACGGATTGATTTCTGTATTGAGAGGTAGGGTAGGGATAGCGGCAAACCCAAACTGGTTAAACAAATTATCCAGACTAGACAATCCCCATTCAGCAGCTAAATCTTGCATGGGGCCAGGGCAGCGGCCGTGGAGGACATCTTCCCAGGTAGCCAATTCACCGGGTGGGGTGGCACATTGCAATTGTTCGTCGTTGACGGAGATGGGACGGTTGGGTTGGTCGGCCATATCCTCCAAAGTAATCAACTCTTCTTCCACGGCTGCGGCTAATATGAGTGGCTGCAACATTAGCCCTGGCTGATATTGCCCCTGGACAGCTCGGTTTAGCAGCGGCGCATTTTCGTCTTCTACCAGTTCGTCAAACTGTTCATCCAGCAAATTGGGGTCATAATCGGGCCGGCTGACCATAGCCAGAATCTCGCCCGTTTGGGCATTCAGCAAAATGACAGCTCCTTTTTGTGAGCCTAATAGGTCTGCGGCCGTTTGTTGTAGCCCTGCATCCAGTGTCAATTTCACATCGCGGCCGGTTTGCGTTTCGTGCAAAGTTTGCTGCCAGAAGGTTGTCCACTCATTCTCAGGTTCACCGCGCAGCAGGTCATCAACCCCCTCTTCAATACCAGATGTGCTGTGCCGAAAGCTGTAATAGCCCACTGCCGGGCCGCTGGCGTTGATGGGGTACTGCCGGATCAGATTGTCGGGCGGCCCTACAGTTTCCGCTAAAATCAACTCATCCCGGTCAAAGATAGCCCCCCGTTGAATACGCAGTTCCGCTTCTACCAGGCGGGGATTGTCATCGCGGGATAGGATGGTTGGGGCGCGGAAAATGCTCCAATAAACCAGAGAAAGGGCAACGGCCGTAAACCCCACCAACATCGCCACTGTAACCTGTTGCAGCCGGTGTTGGGCTGTTGCATCGGGCGTTCCTCGTTCTGCGGCCGAAAGGTAGAGTAGCAATCCGGCCATACAACTGCTAATCAGCAAAGAACTGCCGCCGTAGCTGACAAAGGGTAGCGTGACTCCTGTCAGGGGCAGCAGCTTGGTAACGCCGCCCATGATGAGGATGGTCTGCCCGGCAAAGAGAAATGTAATGCCAGCGGCCAGGTAACGGGCAAACGGCCGTTTGCCCGCCAGCGCTACAAGCAATCCTCGGCCGGCCAAAATCATGAAACAGATCAAAATGGTCATGCTGCCAATTAAGCCCCACTCTTCAGCGATGGCTGCAAACACAAAATCGGAATGGACGACAGGAATGTATTCGGGAAAACCCTGGGCTATTCCTTGTCCGCCGATGCCCCCTGCCGCCAATGCGTACAGGGATTGTACAATCTGGTAGGCACGGCCGCTGGCATCGGGCCAGGGGTTCCACCAGGCATCAAAACGGAGCGTCACCTTGTCAAAGGCAAAATAGGCAAAAGCCCCTGCCAATAACAATAAAATGGCGCCGCCGAGAAGGTAACGGCCGCTGCCCGTCGCCAGATATAACAAAGCCAGAAATAGAATAAAAAAGATAGTGGCTGCCCCTAAATCTTGCTGCCAAACCAACAAGATCATACAAAAGCCCCACATGAGCAGCAGGGGAGCTAGATAGGGTAGAGGACCAAGACGGCCGTAATGTTCCCCCGTTTGCAACAAAGGGCCGCGTTCCTCAAAATAGCTGGCCAGGAAGATAACCAGCAGCAGCTTAAGCAGTTCTGATGGCTGGAAAAAGACACGGTTGATGATGGGGATCGGCAGCCACAAAGCCTCGCCAAAACCGGAGGGGTTGACGCCAAAAAGCAAGGTTGTTCCTAACAGCAGCAGCCCGGTGATGAGCAGAGTGTAGCGGTAACGGCGCAGCCAACGTAGGTTGCGGGGCAATATGGCGGTGGCCAGCATAACGGCCGTTGCTAACCCCAACCACACAACCTGCCGCGTTAAAAAAGCGGGCGCCAATCGCTGCACCAGCAATAATCCCCAGCCGGTTAATAAAGCAATGATGGGCAGTAAATAGGGATCGTGCTGTGGTTGAAAACGTTGTAACAGAAAATGAGCGGCCGCCATCAGCAGCAGCCAAACGGCCGCCGCCCACAAATATCCCCCGGCCACACTTCCCGTTCGTATCAAGCTTAGGGCAATGGCGTTAAAGAAAACAAAGACGGCCGCGAACAGCAGTAAAGTCAACTCACGCCAACCGGGGTGTGTTTGCAGGCGTTCAGAAGGGGAAAACAGGAGGTTCAATCGAGGTATTTGTTAACCAGCGGCGCCAGTCTGGCTTTCGTTTCCGCAGAAATATGAGTGTGGTCTGTAAGGATTGCATCTTTGAGAGCCTGATGGGCGGCAAAGTTCCCGGCCCAGACATCCATGTTGGCTGCCAGATGATTGATTGCTTTTTGGGCGATTTGAGCGTTGGCTTGCAATATTTTAATCACCATTTCTACGGTGACTGGTTCTTCTTCTTCATGCCATACATCGTAGTCGGTGATGTGGGCCATGCAAGCGTAGGCAATTTCCGCTTCGACCGCTAGATAGGCTTCAGGACTGGTGGTCATGCCCACGATGCTCATGCCCCAGCGCCGGTAGGTGTTCGATTCGCCAATGGTACTAAAGCGCGGCCCTTCGATGGTGATAAATGTGCCCCCTTCATGCACAACGCCGCCAGCCGCACGGACACTACCAGCCAGGGCGGCGCTGAGTTCGGGGGAAAAAGGGTGTGCGACGCCAACGTGGGCTACCAATCCATTGCCAAAGAAGGTGTGTGCCCGCAACCCTTTACTGTTGTCATATAGTTGGTCGGGGATGACGATGTGGCCAGGAGCATAATCTTCGCGCAGGGAGCCACAGGCGCTGACGGCGATAATGTATTTGACGCCTAGAGTTTTGAGGGCGTAGATGTTAGCCCGGTAGGGAACTTCGGTGGGGCTGAGGATGTGACCACGGCCGTGACGCGGCAAGAAGGCGACGCGACGGCCGTGCAATGTGCCTGTCGTAATTAAATCTGATGGATTGCCAAACGGAGTGGGCACGATCTTTTCTTCAATGTCGCTCAGGTCGTCCATATTGTAAAGACCGCTGCCGCCGATGATAGCTAATTCTATTGTGGACAATTGTTTTCTCCTGGTTTGCGCTGCACCTTATTGCTGCCGTTTTAGGCAAGCAATTTCGCTGTTTAATGCTTTGATTTTGCTGCCGGTCAATTCCTTCATCTGTTTGATGAACTGATTTTGTTTTGCCACCATCGCTTTGGCTTGTTGGAATTGAGCGGTTACTTTTTGCAATTGTAGCTCACGTTCAACCAATTGGGCCTGAATTTCGGCCAGGTGTTGACCCTGCGTTCTGGTTTCAGCCAGATAACGGGATAGTTCGTCTTCTGAGGCTTTTAGCTGCATCTGACTTTCACGGAGGGTGGCTTGCTTATTTTTCTTGTCAGCTTCTAATCGAACCAGAGCGTGTTTGAACTGGTCTGTTTCTTGCAGCCAGACTTGCTCTTTTTGGGCTGTGGCTACCTGTGTCTCTCGCGCATCTTCCCGAACCAATTCGACATCTTGTTGTAACTGCTGGATTTGTTCTGCTTGTTCCTGGTGGCTGGTTTGGGCTTGCTGAACGGCCGTTTCCAAGCGATGAATCTCATCTGCCTGTTCCTGTGCCTGTTCGCGGGCTTGTTCCAATTCTGAGCGGGATGTGCCCAGGCTGGCTTTGTACCAGATGATCTGTTCCAGATATTCTTGTTCCTTGTCGGCCGCTTTAGATTTCAACTGGGCAATTCTTTCGACTGCTTCCGTTAGTGCCTGGCTGCTCACCAGTCGTTCTGTTTTGCTTTCCTGGATGTTTCGTAATTCGGCTAAAGCTTTTTCCAGTTCTGCATCTGTGGCCTGCCGCTGCTTGCGCAAGATTTGAATCGTGTTAGCGCTTTCTTCTAATTGTAACTCTGCCTGCTGCATTTGGGTTTCTAGTTCGGCCGCTTTCTTTTCTGTCACTTCGGCTAATTCTTGCCAGCGCATCAGAGAATCATCTTGTTCCGAGGTGTATTGCAGGCTGGCTCGATGGGCGATTTCCAGACTTTCGTTGCGGGCATGCAATGAGTCTACCTGTTTGTTACGTTCTTCCAGGGAGGTGTCTACGGCTGTTTTTTCAGTGTCTAGCTCCTGGTGTTGCTGGCGCAAGGTTGTATATAAATCACGCAGTTCACTTAGTTCCTGATTCTGGTCGCTCATCAAGTCGCGGGAGACGGTCAGCTCATTGGTTTGCCGTTCAATCTGGCTTTTTTGCTGGCGTAGGGTTTCCTGAGTTTCATCTAATTGTTTCTTTTGACCGGTTAGTTCGGTGCGCACGGTTGTAATCTGTGTAGTGAGAATGCTGATTTTGCTGCGAGCCTCGCCCGCTTTTTCGGTTAGGCGACGCTCGAATTCCTGCTCCATCTCATGTCGGGCAGCCAGGGTAGTGGCTAATTCGGCTTGCAAGCGGTGCAGCGAGGCTATCTGGGAATCATCCCGAATGATCAGGTTTTTATCGAATTCTTCGTGGGTGGGTTCTGGGGGGGGGGTAACGGCCGTTTCATCCAATAATGTGCCACTGGTGCGAAGTTGCTGGTAGCCATCTTCATCCAGACTGCCAACCCACCCCTGCACAATGCCGCCGGGTTCGATTTGCAAACTGGCGCTGAACACATCTCCCCAAATTTGGCCGCTTTCAGTGACCTGCACTTCACGGGCACAAACAGAGCCGCTGAGTAAGCCTTTAACAAGAATTTTGGGGGCGATGACATTACCCAACAAGGTGGCGTCGGGTTCAATAAGTACCGGTTCATCCAGACGTAGTTCGTCTACACGGTAGCCCTCAATTTGAACCCAGGTGGTTTTTTGGCGCTGAAATTTAGCCAGGAAGGATTGCCAACGGCCGTCGCTGCCGGCGCCGTTGAGTATATCTAATCTATCTTCCGGGCGTGGTGCAGGTTGATCAATTGGGGAACTACTTTCAGACAATACACTATTTTGTGTGGCGCTGTCTTTTGTGGTGGTCATAAAGTAAACCCTACTTCAATGTCATCAGGCTGCCCAGTTGAAAGAGGAGCAGCAAAGCAATTATAACAGTCTCATAAGAAAGCGGTACTTACCACCTGTAAACTTGCAAACTTGCTACTCGCAAACTCACCCTCGTTAGCCTACCGTATCTGAAACCAAAGGTAAATAGGAATGAAGGAATGTGACAACTTGTTATGTCATCCTTATTCTGATAAACTGCCCAGGATATGTCACGAGGTTTGCGGATTTATTTTTTCCTCTTTTTTGGGGTATGCGGTTTGATACTGTGGGCACAGTTTCAAAGGGAAACGGTTGCCGAGGTACTGGTTGTCAGCGGACTGATGCAGATTGATTCGGCCGTACAATTAGACCTTGCCGTTTCTCCTCCCATTAGTCAGCCGGGGGATGTGGTTCATCTTCAGGCTACACTGCTTAATTTGGACCAGGTAGCCTATACGCCCGAGATCATTTTCCAGCTTCCCACTAATGTAAAGTTAGAATTGCAAAATTTGCCACCTGGTATGACGTTCAATGTCAAATTGAATGCGTTGACCTGGCTGCCTGTTTTGGCAGCTAATGGAGGCATACAAGATGTGTTACTGCCGCTGCGGGTGGAAACGGCCGATATTGCCCAACCTGAACAAGAAATTACGGCCGTGCTGCGCTTAAATGGCGCCGAACAAACAACCGTAGTCAATTTATGGGTGGGGAGTGTGCCCCAGGTGGAAGCGATTTTGCATCCGCCGCAGGTTTCGGTAGGACAGCCATTTCAGCTAAAAGCCCAAACCGGTGGCTCTGGTCCTAAAACGCAAACGTGGCATCTGGGCGACGGCCGTACCGTTAAAGTCAATGATCCCGTCGTCCTGTTTCCCCTGGCAGGTGTTTACGATGTGCGTCTGGATGTCAGCAACCCTCTGGCCACCGCTTCCAAGACACAGGCCATCACTGTTGTGCCCCATCCGGCGGCCCAGTTTGTGCTGGATGATGTGACGCCCGGTGTGGATCAATTGGTGACATTTCTTTCGCAGAGCGGCGGCGCTCAACCACTGCAGTACACCTGGGATTTTGGGGATGGGTTCATGAGCGCTGAAACCAATCCAACCCACCAGTACGCCACATTGGGCACATACCAGGTACATTTAACGGTGCAAAATGAGTTTGGCAAATCGGAAGCGTATTGGCCGGTGACGGTGGGAGAAACACCGCTGGCCGATATGGTGATTCCCGAAAGCGGCCGTGCAGGCGAACAGATAAGCGCGACAGGTTTTGGAGATAATACGGTGGGGCGTTATGAGTGGGCGATGGGTGACGGCCGTTACTATGAAGGCCAACAAATCAATCACACTTATGCCCAAACGGGTGACTATTACATTACCATGCTGGCTGTGAATGATTACGGCAGCACAGAGATGGGACGTTGGATTCATATTGATCCTGGATTTGCCTACATCTACCTGCCGGCTATTCTCAATGACAATAATGGTGGCCAACTGACGGCCGAAGCAGATATATTGGCGGGCTTAGATTTGCCAGAAGTATACCTGGATAAACCGTTTGTGATGCAGTCCATCAGCGTGCCACCGGGCAGCACACCCATTGAGCAACTTTATATCTATATCAATGAAGCGCGGCGACAGTTTGATTTACCGGCCCTGGCCAATGTGTCTGCTTTGAATACGGCCGCGCAAAATCATGCCAGCGATATGGCCGCCAATGGGTTTACCGCCCATACCGGTTCTGATGGTTCGTTTCCGGCCGAGCGGCTGTTGTGGTATGGGTACAGAGGTGGTTATGGCGGCGAGACGACAGCCTGGGGTTTTGAATACCCATACCAGGCGGTGGAATTTTGGGTGAACAGCCCATCCCATCGCCGCATCATCCTCAGTGAAGCGGCGACGGATGTAGGCGTTGGTTTTACGGTGAATTATGAGGCGCCTAATGTGTGGTATTGGACGGCTGAGTTTGGCAATGCCTATGCTGCCCCATCTGCCCCTACACTCCGTTTGCAAAGCCCGGCCAATAATACAGAAGCATTGGTGACGACGCCTGTAACATATGCCTGGAATTGGCCGGTTCCGCTCAGTGGCAATCAG
Source organism: Chloroflexota bacterium (assembly GCA_024223125.1). The sequence continues at coordinate 465 of JAAEOP010000426.1, read as the reverse complement.
CAGTTTGTGTTGTATTTGCATACCAATCAGGGTAGTTTTCCGGTGGACGCGGCCGTTTCTCCGCTTAATGGCACGTATTATGCTTTGCAGCTATCGGCCGATAATTTGAAAAGCGGTAACAACCGACTGCAAGTATTGCCGGGACGGTATGAGTGGCAGGTGAAGTTGGAAGGGGATGGCGTTTTGGTAGAAGGGCCGCGACAAACCATTGCCTTCCATGCCGACCCGAACGCACCCACGCCAACGGCTACGGCGACGGTAACGGGTACGGCCGTTGGTCCCACACCCACCCCAGAACCCACTGGCACAGCCACACCGCTTTGGCCTACAGTAACCCCCACCGCTCCCCCGCCAACAGCGTTGCCATTGATAACCGCCACTCCAACTGCACCCGCGCCAACGCCTATTCCCATCGAGACGGCCGGTCCTTATCCCGATAACAATTGATAAAGAAATCGGATTTCT
>JAAEOP010000425.1 GCA_024223125.1 Chloroflexota bacterium | reverse complement strand
CAGCGCCAAGTGAACCCTTTGAAGATTTAGACAAAGACGGATATGCCGATTTGGTGGTCAGTGGCTATCAAGATGATGCTAGTTGCAACAGCTGCTATCAGGCCGACAGTTACATCTATTGGGGCAGTGCCACGGGTTATGATGAGGGTACCCGCACAGCCCTGGAGAGCGTGGGGGCCAAAGGCAATTTAGTGGTCGACCTGAACAATGACGGTCATCTGGATATTGTTTTTGTGAGCAATTACGACGGCAACCACAGCACCTACAGCTACATTTATTGGGGAGACGGCAGCCGCACCGGCTTTAACAATAGCCCTCGCCAGGAGTTATTCAACTATGGTGGTGGTGGCGGCGGGGTGGCCGATCTGAACCAAGATGGCTATCCGGATTTGGTGTTAGGGGGATATAATGACGGGGATTACTTTGCCTACAGCTACATCTATTGGGGCAATGTCAGCGGTTACAGCCAGGAAAACCGCACCGGTTTGAATGCTTATGGCACCTTGGCCGTAGACATTGGCGACCTGAACAAAGACGGCTATCTGGATTTGGTGTTGGCCAGCTACTACGATGGCAACTCGGCCACCAACAGCTACATTTATTGGGGCAGTGAAACAGGTTACTCCTGGTTAGACCGCCATACCGTGCCCACCTATCGGGCTCGTGATGTTAAGATTGCAGATTTGAATAATGATACCAATCTCGATTTGGTATTTGCTAACCAGCAAACCGATGGCAGCTACCTTGTTGACAGTTATGT
>JAAEOP010000424.1 GCA_024223125.1 Chloroflexota bacterium | reverse complement strand
GGTGCGCCGACCCGGCATGGGATGACTTCCCCTCTACGGTCACGTGATAGGTAGCGCGCCCTTTGCGCGCCACCACTACCGAACAACGCCCGTTTTGGCTGTGCCCGCCTTCGAACACCAGCGCGGCCTGCGCCTCTGGTACGAGATGCTGCGCGCAGACCTCGCCGAAATCGTCGCAAAGCATTTCTTCGCTGGCATTAACGAGCACGACAAAAGTGGCTTCGGCATACTGTTGGGGGGCAAACTTGCGGAGGGCGTCCAGCATCATGTAAATGACGACGGTGCCGCCTTTGATATCCACCGTGCCGGGGCCGTATATCCGGTCGCCCGCCTCACGCCAGCGGAAATCGTTGGCGGCTTCTTCCTCCGGCGGGAACACGGTGTCCAGGTGGGAAATCAATCCGATTGTCTTTCCCCCGGCTTGCGGCTGACCCGTACCCGGTTTGCGCAAAACCAAGTGTTTGCCGAACTCCGGGTAGGCAGACTGTACGAACTGCGCTTCAAAGCCCAGCGGGGCGAAGATGTCGGCGGTCAGTTTGCCGAGCGCGTTGACGCCCGCCGCGTTGTAGGTGAAGCTGTTGATTTCGACCATTTGGCGCAGCATACGCAGGTAGGCGGGCAGGTTGTCCTGAAGATATTGTTGGGCGTGGGGGTAGGGGTGTGAGGCGTTCAATTTATTCTCCTTGCGGTTGGGATAGCGGGGGTGATCTTATCACAAACGCGCCCCAGGGCGGTCAATTGACCGCCCTGGGGAAAGACGAGTTGAACGCGGATTGGTTGATGCTATCGGACGACGATGGGGAGGTAGACCTGTCTAATATGCTTCACGGTTGAAGCAATTCAATCTGAATTGCTTCGATCTGTTTGCCCTGTCCTGTAGTGCCGGCAATTTCGCCATCTGACACGGGTTCTGTCCAACCACTTCCCTGGACATAAACGCGGTAAACGATCTGATAGCCGTCTGGAGCGTTGAGCAATTTGAAGCGCACCGCTTCTATCTGCTTGCCCTCTCCAATAGTCCCTGCAATCTGACCTTCGTAGACCCAGTCCATCCAGCCGATGTCTTGCACATGGGTTTGATAGACAATACTCATGTTTTCGGGCGATACATTGCATAATTGAATATCAAGAGCTTCAATAGGCGTGCCCTCGCCTGCCGCCCCCGATTCGCCGCTATCGCTGACCCAATCGAGCCAATGGTCCTGCAAATAGGACCGATAGGTAATCCCGCAATCAGTTGGTGAATATGACTGCTGGTTAATAATTGGCAGGTAAACTCGTTCACTCAGTGCGGGATTACTGACCGAATGTCGCAAGATTAAAAGCCCATTATTTGAGCTAGCTATGTAAACCAAATCCCCAACGACATCGATAGATTGAACAGCGCTTCCTGACAATGTGTAAGAGATCACTTCGCTGGTAGCCACTGGGGATTCAGTAATCTGGAAGACGCGAATAGTCGTTGGATAGGGGGCGGTTTGGGCCAGATACAGGTAGTCATTGGATAACTTCATGTCCTGTTGACTATCGACATTATCAAGACCAGCATGGGGGGTACTACTGATTTCGACCGGGTTTGTTGGGTCGGCTAAATCGTAGATTTTCAACGCCTCATCCGTAGAGATATAGAGTGTCTGATCTCCACTTTCAGCAAGGATGCCGGGTATAGGCCCATCTAAGCGCTGCACTTCATAAATGGCTTGCGGGTTGGAAATATCGACGATTTGCAGGCCCTGGTATTTATTTGGTAAATAAGCATAGCCGCCAAAAAACACCAAATCAGTTGTATTGTATCCTGTAGCAGTACCACCTACTTCGGTGGGCTGGGTTGGGAGGCCCAAATCAATGTTTTTCAGTTGATAACCTTGATCTTCTGATAAATAATACCCGTAGCCTTGGTGAATTTTCTCAGGTATCAACCACCAATCAGTGGTATTTACTTGTTGAATATCGGTGCTGTTGGAAACATCTAGAATATCGACTCTGGACATCCCGTAACCTGAGGCTGTGACTTTTGCATAGACATATGGTCCATAACCCACCGGATCCGAGATCCATGCGGGTTGTGCGCCCCCCCCTTCGGTAGTCGTAGTGTAAACATCCATAACTGTTGGGTGTGTCGGAGAAGATACATCTATGGCAAGCAGCCCTGCCGAACGAGCTGCTACATAGGCTACGTCATTAGCAACGGTCACTTTTTCCGCTAACCACGAGGTATACTGCCCCTGTTCGGTATTCGTGTTCGCATCATATACGTGCAGTACGTCTTTGGTTGCCATATAGACTTGCTGCCCGGCAACGGTAAAATCGCCCCAATACCAATCGTATCTCGTAGTGTAATACAAGGGTATGTAGTCTAACGTAGGGCTGATTGGGTCACTTACGTCCACCCCGCCAAATTCTAAGTCGCATGGCCCAGTTGCATGAGAACAGTCAGTACTGTACCCATAAAGCTTATTGTCAAGCAGTTTCATATCGCGTAGTTGGCTGGGGACAGAGCCAGGATATTCATCGCCTGAAGAGAAAACTTCGATAATGTTGGCAGGGTCTGAAATATTCAGGATACGCAAAATGCCATAGTATATTGGGCCACCCCCTCCAGTAACAGAGCTTACCTTTCCAACATATGCTAAATTACCATCAATCTCAACATCGTCAGCAGGAGCGATGTGTTCAGCGATTAACGTTGGTGTAATAGGATTAGTAATATCCAGAATGTTGAGCCTATCACCCAGAGCCAGATACATAACATCGCCTTCAAAGGCAATATCGGAAACGTTCCCAGCATAAGTTCCAACTGCTTGTGGCGTCTCGGGTTGGGATACATCCACAATTTGCAGCCCGGATCCCGTGTGTGTGTCCGTTACAACTGTTAGATAAGCGTGTGTGCCGGTTACAACGATGCCGGTAGCAAACCCGGGTACGTCCAAACTACTCACAAACCCTGGTTGAGATGGATTTGCGATGTCAAAGATAAGCAACCCGTCATCACCGGCCGCAGCATATACATAATTGTCTTGCGTCGAGAGAGCTTGAATATCAACCAGCAGCACATCCGTCTTCCCTGTCAATGTAGGCTGGGTTGCATCGGACATGTCAAGCGCCACTAATCTTGGCCCCAGAGCAACATAGGCATAATTATCTTGGACAGTGATTGCTTTGAAACTGCCTCCAATCTGCCCCACCAGTTCTAATGTATGGGTGGCTGTGGCGGTTTGTGGTGGCAACGCGGCTTTTGCTTGTCCAAGCGTTAGCATGTCAACATTAACTGCCAGACCGATCCACCCGCAGAGGGCGATGATAATCAGGTATTTCATTGTTCTTTTCATTTTGTCATCCTTTGATGGGCAGAGATTGGTGTTTCCCGGCTCCCCATCCATTATGGCGGGCAAATGCCCAGGTTGTTTGTGTGCGGCAACGCCAGACAGATAATTCTCCCAAATAAGCGGGGGGTTGGCGTTGCCCTATTCTTTATGACGCCAAAATGACGGGAGAGATACGGGGGTGCGGAAAATTGGTCCCTCCAATTTCGAAAAACCCAACCTGGCGCAACCGGAACCAGATAAGTTTTTCAAACCGCCAAGGGCGCAAAGAACGCCAAGAAAGACAAAAATATACTGAACGTCCTTCAAAACGGTGAAAACGGGTACAAATAATTCCACGCTTTTCATAGCGGATACTTCCACCCGCGTGGATGCAGCAAAACACCTTTAATAGACTTGTTCCTCAAGAAAAATGGGACGCAGATTGCGCAGATGAACGCAGATT
>JAAEOP010000423.1 GCA_024223125.1 Chloroflexota bacterium | reverse complement strand
GCGATCCTTCTTTGGGGCCGCTTTGACCGACGACGCGGTTGTCGTACTCTTCTTTGCGTTGGGCCATATGTTCGGCTACGGCCGTCCACTGCCGTAAATCCTGCTCCACCATCCAATCTACCATCTCATTGACATGCCGTTCAATTTGTTGGGGAGTGTCGGCGATGACTTCATCTTCAAAGGCGGCTTCTATTTTCTTGGTGCGGATGAGGTCGGGAATACGGCCGAAACGAATATACTCATCAAAAAAGGTGTCGCCCCGCTTTTCCATTGCCAACAGCACATTGTCAATTTCACTCATGCGGGCCTGGAAGTTGCGCTGCATATCGTCATCGTAATAAACCATCTGCCGTTGAATGTCGTCCAATAACTGCCGGTCGGCTTGCAAAGAATCTAAATCTGTAGCGGTGCTGTCCAACTGTTTGCGTACCAGCTTGAGACCGACGCCCAGGGGATTGAGGAGTTTGAGACGGAAACGGCCGTTGTCATCTAACGTATCATGTACAAATTGCTCCAACGGTTCAAAACCGCTGCTGTCCCATAACTGTGGCTGGCCCTTTTTGGCCTGCTGCGCCTGTTTAGCAGACACGGCAAACACGGCCGAAATCTCCCCCACCATTTTATTGGCCGCTTCAGTGACAAAAGAAATGACCTGTTCCTGTTCTTCTGGCCGGGTCAAGATGTCTACTTTGTTTACCACCAGCACAATCTTTTTACCCCAATCCCGAATCTGGGTCAGAAAGGCGCGTTCGCTTTCTGTAAATGGTCGGTCAGCCGAGGTGATGAACAAGACCAGATCGCTGCGGGGGATGAATTCGGCCGTTAAGGCTTCATGTTCACGCAAGACGGCGTTGGTTCCCGGCGTGTCTACAATACTGATCTTTTGCAGAATTTCAACTGGAGCCGTTTTCAGCCATACCCCTTTGTTGCCTGGCATTTGATCGGCCGTTTCCCCATATTTCAGCAGGAAAATCTGACTGGTGGTGGGTGTAACGCCTTCTTCCTGCAACGGCTGGCCCAGCAGAGCATTGATGAAGGCGGATTTACCAGAGTTAAACTCCCCGGCTACAACCAATAAGAACAGGTCATCCAACTGGCGAATAGATTCTGCCAGCGCAGTCCTGTTTTCGGGAGTGGCATTGGTGTCGCCCAATAAATCGCGTAAATTGCCCAGCGTATTGCGGGTTCGTTTGAGCAGTTCTTCTTGCTCTGGCGTTAAGATGGCATCCATGAATTTATTATATCTCCAAAGATAAGTTAAAGGGGTTATTGCGGCTGATCCACGTCTGGAGACTTTGGCTGGTAAACGCATACTGGCCTAACTGGTCATATAAAAAGCCAAGCTGTTTTAATCGGGTCAAATTTTCAATTAACCGGGGTAATTGGGTCACATCTTCACCCGTAAACCCATGCGATGACATGCCTTCCTGAATTTGTCGGTATGTGTAGGCTCCTTGTTGAGCGGCTAACCAGGAGAGTATGGTTTGTTGGGATGGTGTGGTATGTGCCTGCCATAAGTGGGAAAAGTGAATGTTCAAATCATGTTCAGTTTGAAAAAGTTCTTGAGCTGTTTGCAACAGATTTTGGTTAATGTGGGTGGATTGTTGACGGCCGTTTACCGCCTCAGCCATCTTAGACAACAACCACTTCAAGAAAAATGGTTTTTGTCCTGTCCAGGAAAATATCTCAGGATACAGATCAGATTCCAGACTGATACTGGAACGGGTCAGGGCATCATCTACCAATGCTTGCGCTTCAATGATGTTTAGGCCATGCAAGCGAACGTGGCGAAAAGCATTGTAGAAAGGGGACCATTCGCTGCGGGTGGAGAGGGTATACAAGACATCGTAGCCGGCCACGACAAAGCGGAAATGGGGGTTTGATTGGGCATACGGCCGTAAAAAAGTAAACAACTCCGTATTCTGGTAACTCCGCAGCACTTCAATTTCATCTATTAACCAGATGAGGCGTAATTGACGGCCGTTGCTGTTCAGAGGCAGCAGTTCGGACAATCTGGATAAATCTTCTGCAAACGTGAGGTAGCATTCATTTTCGGCCGCCTGGAGTGTATTTGTTTGTAGCGGCCGTGTAGATGCGCCTACGCTGGCTGGCAAAGAAATATCAGACCAAGGGACATCGTCGCGTACCTGTGGCCCAACTTGCAAAAGAGAAGCCAGGCGTTCTCGTCTTTGCAAACATTGCACCATTTCCCGTGCTTTGTCCGATTTTGTGCTGCCCGGCAAATTTTCAAAGTCCAACCCCAGATAAAAGCAGAGTGTTCGCAGTTCTCCTAAATTAAAACGGCCATTGAGCAGTTCATATAGTTGAATAGCAGAGGTTTTTTCTGTTTCTGGCTGCGGTTCTGAAAATTCGTGTTGGGCGGCTTCAGCAATGGCTTGCGCGGCTCGCCGTGCCAATATCCCTAAAAACATCCGGTCGTTTTTGGGGGCAATACCCTGGGCGTCTACATAAACGGGAATAAATTCAGTGGGAGAAAGGTTGAGCAACAAGTAATTGAGAAAGGATGTTTTGCCCGCTTTGCGTTCGCCGACAAGCGAAATGCTGTCTCCGGCCAGTAAAGTATCTTGAATGGTTGCCAACAATTCTGCGCGGGGGTAAAAGCCGGGCGACCCGGCGGCAATGGGGCCTTTACCCGGAAAGGGATCCGAAACAGGTTGAAACGACGTCATTATAAATTGGGCCAATTAACTTGTGGCCGTTCCTTTATGAGCAATTCTTGCATTTCATCTAATCTTTGATGTCGTCTTAAATAGTCAACTAACTGTCTGGCCATAGCCGTCGTATTGCCCCTTGAACTTAATTCATCCAGATCAATGCCCAGATCAAAAGCCAACATTCTTAATTCTTCCTGACTAAAATATTTAGGAATGCGTTTGTATAAGGTGACGGCTAACTCTCTGTCACTTATTTGTACCCGTTCTCCCAGAGAAGCTAGTTCGATAATCTCAGTATCTTCAATTGTTGTTTGAATCCAATCTACAAACAGGGGAATGGTAAACCAGTAACGATCAGCTTGTTCAAATCTTAAAATTTGCTGCTGTCGTAAATCTTCAAAAATATCACGGCGCTGCTGCGGTGACGGCATAGACTCTCGTAAGGAGGGCATCTGCGAAATGAGTGTTTCGGCCGCTTGTGGATCACTGCATTTTGTTAGGGCAAATAAGATGATTTGTTGTGTTTGGGATACTGTATTCCAAAGGTAATTAAATTGAGGCGACAGAAATTGAATGCTTTCAGCTATAATTTTTTGTACATCGGATAAATTAGCTTGACGGCGCTGCTGACGGTTGAGTTCTTCTACCAGATAATGGGTAATGCCTTGAATAAAATAAGGGGTTTGTCCAGTCGCGTCTAAAATTAGGTCAATATATTGGGAGGGAATTTGCAGACCAATTTCAGAGGTTGGTTTTTCGATGAGGGTGCGGGCAGCTTCGCTTGTGAGGGAGAACAGTTCTATTGTTTTGAAGATGTTGTAAAAAGGAGAGCCGTAATCTTGGGTCAGTGAGTAAAGCTGGTCGGAGCCGGCAACGATGAAGATACAGTTGTTCAGGCTTTGGATGAGACTACGCAGCCAATCCAGGGTATCACGGCCGCCAAATTCCAGCAGTAGTTCTACTTCATCAAACATCAGTACCAATCGAGGTAAGCTGTTGGCTGAAATGATCTGGTTCAGGTTGTTCATATCTTCGTTGAAGATGAGAAACTGCATGAGGGGGTCTGGCTGTTGGTTGAGCGTATCGAAAGCTGGCAGTTGGTTTTCTAACCCTTTTTGCCGGAACTCGTTTTGGATGCTAAACAGGATTTTGAGGAATAACGGTCGCATTTCCCTCGGTTTTATATTTTGCACATCTATATATACGGGTACAAAGTCAGGATGTGCTTGAAGCAAATCAAATAAACGATAAAGTAAGGACGATTTACCGATACGGCGCGGCCCCAACACAACCAGGTCTTGTTTTTGCCCTCGTGGTACATTTTCTAAGGTGTCCAGGATGAGGCGTTGTTCTTCTTCACGGCCGTAAAAATTCTTCCCCCGCACCGGAACTCCAAATGTAAAGGGATTCGGTATTTTTTGGAACGGTACGGAGGTTTTTCTCTCTGCCAAATTATCTGCAACCATCTCATTCACCCCATAACATCGTCATACAAATAGTCCTCATCAGTATAACACGACTGGTTTCAATCTCTAATCTCTGTTAACCACCGATATTATTCTCCGCCTGTTACAATAACAAAATCTACAATAACAGGGAAATGATCGGAGCCGACATCGGGGCCAAGGCTGAAGTTTTGGACGCTGATTTCTTCGGTAGCCAGGAAATGGTCCAGGGGTATTCGCATGAAGGGAAGATGGGTGGGCCAGGTGGGTTTGACGCCGAATCCACGACGGCCGTCTTGCAAACCCGCCTCCTCTAAAAAATTCCGAAAAATTGGCGACCAGGGAGTTGTGTTCAAATCGCCGATGACGATGACGGGTTCATTTTGAGCGGCTACAAAATTGGCCACTTCCGCCAACTGTTGGTTCCGGGTTCGCCAGGATTCATGACGCAAAGGTGGGTAAGGATGGACAGCGATCACTGTTACCGGCTCCCCATCTACCAATACCTGAGCCATAATAGCTGGACGGAATTGGGGGAAGCTTCCCCAAACAGTTGCTTTTGTCAGCGGCAGGCGGCTGAAAAGAGCCAACCCGGCCCCGCTGTAACGGGGTTCAAGGTGTGAATACAGGTATGTCTGCTCCAGAGATGCCATTTGTTCAACCCAGGATTCGGTGGTTTCTACAAACAATATCAGGTCGGGATCAAGCGATTGTATCAGTTCCAAAATCGGGTCTACAGATTCCTGCTGCTCTTGCACATTTATTAGCAGCCCCCGCACCGGCTCTGCATTATTGTGTGTAAGGGCAGGAGACAGGTAAAGTGGTAAGATGATAGACAAATTTAACAAGACACAACCGGCAGAAATTACAAAATAGAGGCGTTCTCTCTTAATGGCAAAATAGAGGGCGCTAAAGGATATGATTAGCAGCAATTGGACACGAAAATGAATGGTCACATCAAAAACCCACCACAACTGCCCGGCAAAACCGGCTATGGTGGCAGCGCCAGCCAATCCGGCTATGATATAAAGAATGACCCGATAGTTGATTTTACGTCCAATATTAATCAAATTTGACCTTATGAAATCATTCATCAATAGTCGCTGGTTTGCCCTGGCGGATCTGGCACTCGTCGCGTTGGGCGGGTTTCTGTGGTTCAATTATCCTGAATTGAGCTGGCAACCCTTACTTCTGGTTTTAGCTCCCTGGTTCATACGCTTATTGTATGGCAAATTCCCCTTTCAGCGAACCCCGCTTGATCTGTTTATCTTCATTTTCTTAATTACGGCCGTCATCTCTCTCTATGCTGCTTTTAATCCCCTATTGGCCTGGCAAAAATGGTGGCTGCTGCTTAGTTCTGTTTTTTTGTTTTATACAGTAGCCGGTCAGCCGAAAGAAAATCATGTTGTCATGGGGATGATTTTGAGTTTAGGTGGGGGGGTGACGGCCGTTTACTTTTTTTCCACCCAGGATTGGCAGCAATATCCGGCCGGGTTGGGCATTCTCAATGAAGTCGGTATGGTCTGGATGGGCATACGGCCGACTATTCCCGGTACGGTCATGCACCCCAATGTAGCCGCTAGTCTGATGGCAATGTCATTCCCTTTTGTGGTGGCGATGTTGTTGTATTTTTGGCGGCGGGGAAAGGGTGCGGCCGTTTTTCTCATGGGTATGATGGGACTACTTACTTTAACAGGTTTCTTGTTGACGGGTTCACGCGGCGCCTGGCTGGCGCTGGCTGTGGGTTTAGGTTTGTGGGGGTTGTGGGTTGTTAGCCACTCTTTAAGCCAGATCATTCTGCAAAGACAAAGTTTGATTTTCGGTTTGCTCGTGGGGAGTATTAGTGTGGCGGCCATCTTGTTGATTGTGACTCAAACAGGTAACTTGATGCGCTTGATTGGTTCGGGAAGTCGGCCGGAACTGATGCAAAACAGCCTCTATCTCTTGGCAGACTATCCCCTTACTGGCAGCGGTTTGGCAACTTTTTCGGCCGTCTATTCCCAATATATCCTCATCATTCCCTTTAAGTTTATCGGGCATGGTCACAATCTATTCCTGAATGTGGCTGTGGAGCAGGGCATCATCGGCGTTTTGTCACTATTGGGCATCATTGGCGGCGCTGTCTGGTTGCTGCTACGCCAAATCACCCGCTTTAAGGGGCAGGCTGATTTGGTCACCTGGCTGCAATGGGCAACACTCAGCAGTCTGATGGTTTGGGTGGTGCATGGATTGGTGGATGATGCGCTTTATGGGCAACGCGGGTCGCCGTTGTTGTTTTTGTTGGCGGGCACGGCCGTCATGATCACTCAAATTCAGCCAGATACCGGGCGCCAGTTTAAGCGAACTCGTGTAGGGCTGGCAGTGGCTTTGCTGCTGGGTATGTTGGGCGGACTGTTGCTTTACCGCCAGACTATCATGGCCCAATGGTATGCCAACCAGGGGGCGTTGGAGATGGCTCGTGTGGAGCTGGCAGATTGGCCGTTGAATGAATGGGACGATGGCCGTAACGCGGCCGCTCTGGAACCCGCCAAAACCATATTGCAAAGAGGTTTATCCTACCAGGAAAATCAGACAGCACATTACCGTTTGGGGTTGGTGGCGATGTTGGAACGGGATTATGATACGGCCGTGACCCACCTGAAAACTGCCCACCAGATAAACCCCAATCACCCAGGCATCATCAAAGCGTTGGGCTACAGCTATTTGTGGACCGATGATTTGGAGAATGCAGAGCTGTTGCTGACCCAGGTTCCGGGGACGGTACCGGAATTAAATGCGTATGAATGGTGGTGGGGGGTACACGGCCGTGATGATCTGTCTCGCTCGGCCGTTAAACTGCGAGATTTGCTGCAAACTGACCCAGATGGCTCCTGATCCCCAATCCTCAAATTAGGATGATGTAGGTATTTTGTCTTTTCCCGTCTGTCACATCCATGCTGTGACGCGATCATAAACGTCATCAAGGAGAGAGTCCCCCCAATACTGGGCAATTTCCTCTATTGTGGACAATAACAAGTAGACGAGCAAAAATAAGGATAATCATAATCAAAAAAAAGCAATATTTATCAAATCGACAACTGAAGTTAAATCTTTCACCCAGGCTTTGGCGCTTCATTCAAGCGGCCGTTGTCATTTTTACAGTAGGTGTTTTGGTCGGGCTGTTTGTGCAATCAAAGCAAACATTATTTGTCCTCTGGCGCATTATTATCCCGATTGTACCATTGCTGCTATTGTTGGCGCCGACACTATGGCGTAATGTTTGCCCCATTGCAACCCTCCACCAATTGCCCCGCCTGTTTGGAGTGAGCAAAGCAAAAAATCTGCCACGCTGGTTTAGAGGTTACAACGAGTTGATCGGCATCTCAATCTTTGTGATACTTGTATCGTCTCGCAAAATTATCTTCAACTACAATGGCCCTGTGTTAGCTATTCTGATCATCGGGGTGTTGGTTGCAGCCATCATGCTGGGAGACCTTTTTTTAGGTAAAAGTGGTTGGTGTACAAGTATTTGTCCCGTTTTTCCGGTAGAGATGTTGTACGGACAGAGGGGTGTTTTCGAAGTCAACAATAGTCACTGCCAACCCTGTAATGGATGTACAGAATTATGCTTTGACAACGATCCTAAAAAAAGTTATCTCGCTATATTACATCATCGCAATAAGCAGCGTTCACAATTTCGCAGGTTGTTTGCGGGTATGTTTCCCGGCTTTATTCTGGCCTATTATCTTGCACCCAACCCGGCCGGACAAAACTGGGCAATCATCGGCGAGATGTTTCTTTACTTTTTGGGGTTTTGCCTGATCAGCGCCAGTTCGTTCTATTTGCTGGAGCGGGTTTTGCCCCTTAGCACAGGGAAGATTGCAATATTTTACGCAGCGGCTGCTCTCAATTTATACTATTGGTTCAATGCTCCCTTGCTTGGTGAACTATTCGGGTCGCCCAACCAATCGAGCGTGGCCTGGGCAATTCGTTTACTTGTCGGAGGCATATCTTTGGTTTGGGTATACCGGGCCAGTAAAAAAGAAACGATTTTTGCTCGTGGTGGGTAAAGGGTTCAGTTAGATAGGAAATAGCCTGGTGATCATATTGCTTGTATGCAGGCTAAAACGGGCATCATGTTATCCTTTTCTTTTTGATCAACAACCGGTTAATCTCCAATCTCATACGAAAGACCGGCTTCATCCAGGCGGCGCATACGTTCCCATTCGGGTATGTCTTCGTCGGCGCCGGCTTCTTTTAAGACCATGATTTGGCGTAGTTCGATTACCTGGTCGCGCAGCTGGGCTGCTTTTTCAAATTCTAGGGCTTGCGCGGCCGCTTTCATTTGCTTTTCTAGTTCTGTTATCATCTTGTGCAGTTCTGTTTTTGGTAAATCGGCTACTGTGGTGTAACCGGCTTTCTTTTCCGCCAGCGCTAATTCTTCGTCCTGGACAAAATCGTCGGTCAGGTCGCGCACCGCTTTGTGGATACTTTCCGGTTCGATGCCGTGTTCTTCATTGTATGCTTGTTGGACAGCCCGGCGGCGGTTCGTTTCATCCAGAGCAAACTGCATCGAATTGGTGATCTTATCGGCGTACATAATCACTCTCCCTTCCACATGCCGTGCCGCCCGGCCGATTGTCTGTACCAATGCAGTTCCCGACCGCAGAAATCCTTCCTTATCTGCATCCAAAATAGCTACCAGAGAAACTTCCGGCAGGTCTAACCCTTCTCGCAGCAGATTGATACCTACCACCACATCAAAAACGCCCATCCGCAAATCGCGCAAAATTTCGGTACGTTCAATCGTATGTACTTCCGAATGCAGATAGTGAACTTTGACGCCCATTTCCAACAAATAATCGGCCAAATCTTCAGACATGCGTTTGGTTAAGGTAGTTACCAATACCCGCTCGCCCCGTTCAGTGCGCTGGTTGATTTCGGCTAGCAAATCATCTACCTGTCCATGCACCGGCCGTACTTCTACTTCCGGGTCTAAAACGCCAGTCGGCCGTATAACCTGGTCCACAATTTGGGCCGAATGTTCCAATTCAAACGGGCCAGGGGTGGCGCTGGTGAAGATAGCCTGGTTGACTCGCTGCCCAAATTCATCAAAGTTGAGCGGCCGGTTATCCAGGGCGCTGGGCAAACGAAAACCATAATCTACCAATGTCTTTTTCCGACTCTGGTCGCCGGCGTACATGCCGCGCACCTGGGGAATCGTCATGTGGCTTTCATCTATCACCAGCAGGTAATCGGCCGGGAAATAATCCAGCAGCGTCCAGGGGGGTGTGCCCACATCCCGCTGGTCTAAATGGCGGCTGTAATTTTCGATGCCTGAAGTAAAGCTAATTTCGCGCAGCATTTCCAGATCATAACCGGTGCGTTGTTCAATTCGTTGGGCTTCCAGCAGCAGCTTTTTAGATTTGAAATGGGCCAACTGTTCTGTCAATTCGCTCTCGATGTCGTTGATCGCCTGGGCCAGTTTGTCTTCATCGGTGACAAACTCGCGGGCGGGGAAGATTTTGATGTTAGACATTTCCAACAGCAGTTCGCCGGTTAACAGATCAAATTCGGTGATACGTTCCACTTCATCTCCCCAGAATTCAATCGAGTAAGCGGATTCGGCATAAGCGGGGAAGATTTGCAAGGTGTCGCCGCGCACACGGAAGGTTCCGCGTCGCAGTTCCAGATCGTTGCGGTCGTATTGGATGTTTACCAGATGACGCAGCAAGGTATCGCGGCGGTACGTTTTGCCGCGCTCGATTTCGACGGTGACTTTGCCCCACGCTTCGGGGTTGCCGATGCCGTAGATGCAGGAGACGGACGCGACAATAATGACATCTTTGCGGCTGAGGAGATTAGACATGGCGAGAAGACGCAAACGGCCGATTTCATCATTAATCTGGGTCTCTTTTTCAATGAACAGGTCGTGGCGGGGAACATACGCTTCGGGCTGGTAATAATCGTAGTAGCTGACGAAGTAGGAAACACCGTTTTGGGGGAAGAATTCGCGGAATTCGCTGTAAAGTTGGGCCGCCAGCGTTTTATTATGGGCCATGACGAGAGTCGGCCGTTGGGTTTGTTGAATGATATTGGCGATGGTGAAGGTTTTGCCGGTTCCGGTCGCGCCGAGGAGGGTTTGGAAACGGCCGTCATCCTCCAACCCCGCTATCAACTTTTCTATTGCCTGAGGCTGGTCGCCCATCGGCCGAAAATCAGAGACAAGTTCAAATTTTGGCATGTAACAAGATCCTGTTTAGGAATGGGGATTTTATTAAACCCCGAACTTGTCATACCTGCGAAGGCAGGTATCCATCTTTTTAGTCGAGTGGATTCCCGCCTTCGCGGGAATGACAAATTAAAGTTCATGGGATTATTTAATCCTCATTCCTTACTCAAATTTGACAGAACGAAAGTTCGTATTTTACACCATTTTCATAGATACGTACTAACAGAAAAGGGTTGGTTAATAAATTAGACCGAAGGAGACCTCATTGGTTCCTCTATTGTCGAGGCAGCACGATACAACGAAAACCAATTTTTCCCTGGTTTGTCGGAAAAAAGAGGGATCGTGTATATCCATTCGTCAAATTAGAATTGCTTAGAAGGTGTTTGAAAATGTACCTGTGCTGGGATATATTTCGCTAACGGTCGCGATTTCACAAGGTATCAACAAGGCAGACCCGCTCATGCACAACCATCCTGATGATCCGGTGACTGAAGCGTTTGTGGGGGTAACGGCCGTGTGGCAAGAGAAATTACGGCCGTAACGGGTGTGGTCGGGTAGATCAGGGTACTAATACAAATTGTATAGATAAACTTCAACGTTTTGAGGATGTGTGTATACACTTATTAGTATATTATCAAATTAGAAAGAACATTATCATTTCTAAGTGCCCTTCTTTCGCTTAAAATTTTTGAAGTTAAGCAAATTCATCCCCTGCATATGGGGGAAAGTGAACAGCAACATCCATATATGGATCGGTTTTTCAATGTCAGAAAATTCAACAATTACCAGATCGCAACATAAGGGGGTGACAACCTGTTTTTACCCATATTTACGGGTCCAATTTAAGTGAACGTAGGGTAAGTGTTTAGAAATAAGTAAGCAGAAAAAATTCAAGGAGTGTTGACAATGTTGAAAATCAAGAAATGGGGAAGTAGAGCAGATAATAGGATGCAGAGAATACCGAAATTCGCTGTGATGATGGTATTAACGATCTTTCTGTTCGTAATCATGCTGGCTGTGTTTTCTACAACCAATGCTGCACCCAGTGCTGCATCCAGTGCAATACTACCAGCCACAGATGAAATTGATAAGTATATCGCCGTCACGTTCGGGGATGATGCCGATATAGGGGATTCTTTTATTGGAAGTAATGCAGAGCTTGGCGCCGATCGCATCGTCCTCTCTGTGACAGCTAATGGTGGTTGTCCTGGGGGCTATCCCAATCTTGTCAGCGTCTTTGGTAGCCGTTGGGATACAAGCACAACACCAGACTCAATAGTAGGCGCTGCTACACTTTTTGAAGGGGTTGATTTTTCCAGTGATGTAGCCCTGACCAGCGATAATGGTGGCTTCAAATTCGATAATTCAGTCCTTTTTGCCCGGACTGGCGCTATGGGTGTCATGGCCAATCCGTTAAAAAGCGCGTCGAATAGTGAATTCGAAGACACTGGGGGCGTGACAACTGACTGTTCGGCCACCGTTCCACTCACACTAGGCAATGGGGTCAGTGGCGGCCATAGCTTCACACAGTTGCTGACCGATTTGCAGGCGTGGAAGACTTTCCTTTCCGGTCTGGCCACCGAGTATGATATTGACGCAAATAACGTCGCCGATTATTCGAACAACCCGGCAACTAATGGTACGGGTGGCTTTCGCACCAACTACGATGCCTTCGATACCAACAATGACGGTGTTGTGGTCATCGATGTTGACCCTGACAGCGACCCGACCAAAGGTGATCCGTTCAAGGTCGAAAACATCGACTGGGTAATTGAGGGGGCTGGCGATAAACTGATTGTGTTTCGACTGCTAGAGGGCAGTGACATGCAAGTAAATAATGCTTCCATTCTGATGGGCGCAAACTATGCTGCTTCCTCCAGTGCAAATTTTATTAACGAAATAGGGATCATCTTCCTCTCTTATCAGGAGGGCAGCGGCAGCAGTGATAGCGTTTTCAACGCCGGCTCGAATGTGATTCTCAACGGGGTTGCTTGGTGGGATTTGAACGTGGTCGGCGAAGGCGGCCCCACCAGCATAAATACCAACCTTATCTACAATAATAGCCAGGGCTGCGGTCAGCTTATCAGCCAGAAAGTGAACCTTCAGGGTGCACGCTGGTCACGCTGTAGTAGCATGGTAACTCCAGAGCCAGCCGTAATCGGCGACTATGTGTGGCTGGATGAGAATGGCGACGGCATCCAGGATGCAGGCGAAAGCGGCATTCCCAATGTCACCATCGAATTACAAGACGGCATCTGTACGCCAGGTTCAAACTGCCCCACCACCACTACCGATACCAACGGCCGCTACCTATTCACGAATGTCATCTCCAACACCTACACAGTCGTCGTTAATACCTCTACCCTGCCCGCCGGACTGGCGGCCAATCCCACTTATGATGAAGATGGGGGTGGGGATAGTAGTTCTAGCGCCACTGTCACCCATGGCCAAGAGTACAGCACAGCTGACTTCGGTTACAATTGGGTCTCCCCCACCGACAGCGGCACACCGCCAATGGGAGCCACCGGAGCTATTGGCGACCGAGTATGGATTGATGCCGACGGCAACGGCGTGCAAGATCCTGGCGAAGCTGGACTTGCAGGGGTTACTGTCAGTTTGCTCACCGATGACAATGGTGATGGTGTGTATGGTGGCGCGGGTGATAATTCCGCTACCACGACCACGACCAATGAAGCAGGAAACTACATCTTTGATGGTCTTTCACCTGGCAGTTACGTGGTGGAAGTGACATCGCCCGTTGGCTATACCCAAACAGGCGACCCTGACACCACCCTTGACAACAAAACCACCGATCCTGTTGTGTTGGGCCCAGGCGATGTATATCTCAACGCCGACTTTGGCTACCAACCAAGCGGTAACAGCAGCGCCATTGGCGACACCATCTTTCTAGATACGAATGGTGACGGGAACGAAGATGCTGGGGAGTTAGGCATTTCTGGTGTGACAGTGGCCTTACTAGATAACAGTGGCAATGTTATCGCCACCACCATCACTGACGCCAGTGGCACCTACAGTTTCCCTGGCTTGCCAAGCGGAACCTATACTGTGTGGGTCAACGACACTACCAACATTCTGGGCGAATTGAACCAGAGCAGTACACCAGATAATAGCATCAATGGTGGACAACCTTGTGGCGCCTGTAATCAACAAAACACCCTCACTGTAGATGGTGCTAGTGACAATGCAAACCAAGACTTTGGTTATGTGCCAGACAGTCACAGCTCTGGCGACGGTATCATTGGTGACACTATCTTCCTGGACAGTGACGGTAGCGCCACCCTAGATACTGGTGAAGGATTAGAAGGGGTGACAGTAAGGTTGTACGACAGCACTGGCACTCATTTTCTGGCGGCAACGACCACCAATAAGAATGGTAACTACTATTTTGGTGGGCTTAGCGACAAACTCACATATGTCGTTAAAGTTGATACCAGCACATTGCCTAATGGTGGTGTAGGCATGACCAATAGCATCGACCCTGATGGCGGTAACGACAGTGAGTCGTCTACCAATTTGTCGCTGGCTACGAATGGCATTGATCTAGACCAGGACTTTGGTTACACGGTCACTACTCCCAACACCATCAACGGTACGGTGTGGGAAGACAGCGATGCCAACGGCACTTTGGACGAGGCTGGCACCGGTATCTCTGGCGTGACTGTCGTGCTGTATGACAATAACGGCAACGTGGTAGCCAGCACTGTTACTGATAGTAACGGTGATTACAGTTTCCCTGGTCTGCCAGACGGCACCTACTCGGTGGATGTCACCGATGATAACCAGGTATTGGACGGCTTCTGGCATAGTGACGGCCCCAATGACGGCTTGAACAACAACAGCCAGGATGACCCATATACTGTCACCGTCAGCAGCGGTAGCACCAATGACACAGCCGACTTCGGCTACTATAAAGACTCGGCTGGCCTGGGCAACCTAGTCTGGGATGATACTAATAACGATGGCTTACAAGCTGGTGAGTCTGGTATTTTCGGTGTGGAGGTTGTGCTGACCATAACATACCCAAATGGGGACGTGGTGTCAATGACGACTACCACGGACAGCAGCGGCCTTTATAGCTTCGGCAGTTTGTTGCTAGATGAGAATTACAATGGGTCCGGCACGTCGCCAACCTACATTATCTCCATCGTGGCCCAGACTGCGCTGACCAATTATTATGGCGGCGTGTTTTATGCCACCACTCCCAATATTGGTGACGGCAGTAATGACTCCGACGATCCCCATGGCGTCACTGCATTGCCTATTCAAGGTACCGTTGACGACACCTTTGACTTTGGTTTCACACTTACCCCCACGGCCGTTAACTTGCAGGGCATTAAGGTAAGTCTTAATCCAGCCCTGCCAACAGTGGCACTGATGTTCTTTGCTTTCTTGGTTGTTAGTATAGGAACGGCCGTTTCCCTCCACCACCGTAAAGAGTAGCATTAAGAGAGCAGACTTTGAATCAAAAGCGAGAGGCGCTTACACCTCTCGCTTTTTCTTTTGCCAGGCCTTATGCTAACATGCCCTCATGAGTGAGAAACCAGCCGAGGTTCCCCTCTGGCCTCCTTTTAGCTCATGTGCCGCTGCCAAGGGAAGATGATGTGTCACGTTTTACGGCCGTTGATCGTATCTTCTCAAAAAATCAGGGTAGCTAAACAATAAAAACCAGCATACCATAGAGCGCATGTTAGACAATTTCAACCCGCAAATGATTCAAGACGTAGAAGGGGCACGGCATGCAGGAGACGGGAATTATTGCCCTGCCGGTGCGTCTAGTATCTTTGAATTTCTGGTCGTTGCAACCAGATGGTTTGTTGACTTTTACTTTTCGTTGTTTGCGCCGGGGTGGTGAATTACAAACTTCGCCAGAATCGCCAAAGGTGGGCTTTTTTTCGGTCCACTCATTACCTAATCCGATGTTGGCGATGAGCCGTAAACGGTTGCAGAGGGGTCTGCAACATGCTGGTGGTCCGGTAGAATGGTGGGCGTGGCATTATTCGTTTTGGATGCGTGTGAGTCGTTTTCTAATCTTTAATGTACTCTATCGCTGGCTGGATTTGAAGCGTAAAATAAAAGGACAACCGCCCTATATACCGCCCCCAACCTGGGAAATAGGTGTGTATACGGCCGTACAGAATGGAAACAACGAGGTGTTGTGGCGGACAGATATGGAGGGGGATTTGTGGCATTTGCCAGGCGGCCAAAATCCAGAAATGACGCCGCCCTGGGACACGGCCGTATCCCTCACCCAGCAGCAAACGGGTCTCAAAATTTGCCTGACAGATTTGTCGGGGGTGTATGTGGCTGAGAATAGTAATCGTATGGCGTTGCTTTTTACGGCCGTGGTTGAAGATGAGAAACGGGAGGGAGAAACGGCCAATTCGACTGTACTCAGTGCAGGCGTGATCGCCTGGTCGGCTGCTGCGCCAGAAGACGCCCCATCCCAACACAAACAATACGTTGAAGATGCCGCTCTACCTGATAACCAGACCAACTTTCGTTTGCTGTAGGCAGTTCCATCTGTGTGAAGGATCAATAAAAAAACAGTGCCATTTTCTGGCATATTTCCTTGTGTCAGGACATAATTCTCATTTCAGAACTATACTATACAGGTGATGATTAAGCGTTCGTAAACAAGCCAGCGATATTATTGGTTGGTGACTTAGCCTTACAAGAGAAAGGTATATTAGCGGATGAAATTTCTTGAGCCAGAGCAAAATTGGCAATCTAAACAGCATCAGCGCATTTTGAAGGAAGATGTAACAGTTTTTGCAGAGATATGTGAACAGGCCTTACCATATTTGGTTTCGTTTTTACAAAGTAGATTCCCAGAGTACAATCCCCATTTACATGAAACTGTTGCTATTGACTGCCTTTTAACCTATCAGGCAAATCCACAGCAATATGATCCGCAGCAGTTATCACTCTATGCCTATCTGCGAATGGTTGCCCGTAGTGATATGCTCAATTTATTAGACAAGCGCAAACGCCAAAACAGACGGCTGCTGGTGATTGATGCGGCCGATTCTCCCCAAGCAATTTTTCAACAAGAATCCATTTCTGATAAATTGGTAGCATCCGAATGGTTAACGGAGTATACCGACCATTCTCACCGCGAAATAATACAGGAGTTTATTGAGGAATTGGATGAAACGGATCAACAAATACTGCTTTTAATGTTGGAGGGAGTACGTCGCACAGAGGACTATGCGGCCGTGATAGGTATTACTCATCTGGAAATTGGAGAACAACGCCTGAAAGTAAAACGGGCTAAAGATCGCATAACCAAAAAGATTCAGCGTTTCGGCAACCAGTTTGGGAAAAGATAACATCAATTTGTCGAACTTTGCCAGTGAGTTCGGAACTATATAGTAGAACAGCCATTATAAATAGTCCCAGAGGTGGCAGTTACTTCAAACGCATGACAGTGTGACTATTGTCTCTGGGAAAGTGACTGTCACCTGAATAATATGGATATAAGGATAGCTGAATGATGAGTAATCATCTCTTCATGACAATGGCGCGTCAGGCAACTGGAAATTCAGATTTATTGGCTTCTCAGATAGAAGCGTATGGTCAGCGTGAGGGTTTGGATTGGGCACAAATTGCGGCCGCAATGCAAATTGATGAAGATCAACTGGCAATACTGGCTTTATGTCGCCGCCCTAAACGCCAGAAATATTTACAGGAAATAGCCCAAATTGCCCTGTATGTGGGCATGAGCAGCGCCAATTTATCTGATTTTATCCGTGCGGCTAAAACAACTCAACGAGTGCAAACTGAAGATCGTAACCCCTCTATTTTTGGGGAAGGAATATTTGCTATGTTTAGAAAGCGAGCGGTTGTTTTTAGTATTGTGGTGTTGACACTGCTGGTTTTGGGAGTATTTTCTTCTACACAGCCGGTTAGTGCAGAAGCAATATTGGTTATTTCTAATGGTGAGGCAACTGTTGACCAGACGCAGACTGTTCTGCGGCTCATTCGCAACCGGTCGGAGATGGTTGTGACGGCCGGGGACGTGATTACTGTGCAGGCGGGTGATGTGATTTCTCTGCAGCAGGGTACAACGGCCCAACTGCGTCTGTACGATGGCAGTACAGTGGATTTGTTTGCCGGAACGATACTGGAAGTATCGGAACTGGTGACGAATGAAGATACGTACCGGGTAGAGTTGCGGATACTGGCCGGCCGGACATTGAACCGGGTGGTGCGTTTATTGGGTACGGATGATGCGTTTAAAATACGTACTCCTTCCTCCACGGCTGCGGTACGCGGAACGGTGTTTACGGTTGAGGTATTGTCTGATCAGGCAACATATGTGAATGTGGAAGAAGGGGTTGTTCGGGTGACAATGGGGTCGGAAATGGTTGACGTAATGGCCGGGCAAGATATAACGGCCGTCATCGGCCAACCGTTCAATGAACAACCAAATGATGAGCTACCAAATGATGAACTGCCCACAGAGCCGCCAACTTCACTACCAGAAGCAGATGAAAAGGTAACCATTTGCCATATTCCACCGGGTAATCCTGAAAATGCACACACGATTACAGTTAGTTCCTCGGCTTTGCCGGCCCATCTGGATCATGGTGATACAGTCGGAGCTTGTGTTACAGCAACGCCTACCCTCACCCCCACAGTTACGTCCACAATAACGCCAACCGTTACCTTAACGCCGACAGCCACACTGACGCCAACGGCAACACCGACACTGACGTCAACGGCGACACCGACACTAACGCCGACGGTGACAATAGCGCCAACGGATACCTCCACGCCTCCACCTGTGGCAACGGCAACATCGCCAGCCCAGGTGACAATATGTCATATTCCACCAGGTAACCCAGAGAATGCCCACACAATTACGGTTGGTTCTGCGGCCGTGCAAGCTCATCTGGATCATGGAGATACGTTAGGTTCCTGCCCTACCAGCACTTCTTCACCAGGAAATGGTAATGGAAATAACGGCGGTGGTAATGGTAATGGTAACGGAAATAACGGCGGTGGTAATGACAATGGCAATGGAAACGGTAATGGTAATGGTAATGGAAACGGTAATGGAAACGGTAATGGAAACGGTAATGGCAATGGTAATGGCAATGGCAATGGAAACGGAAAAGACAAGTAAGGAAACTATTGCAGCAGATTAACCCGTAACGTATCGAACGGTATTCTAAAACGTATAGGTAGTATAAAATCCCTGGTACACCACCAGGGATTTTATTTTCCAGAGTTTTGAAGTTGTTTGATGACGGTGTAAATGGGGAGGGAGATAGATTTGCCTGATCGCCGGGCGGCAATGGAAAAGCGATAGGCAGTGACCAACGCATAAGTTAGTGCGATGGTAAAAAAGGGGAAGAGCAAATCCAGCATGATGGCCTGGGTATCAAAAATTAGCCCGACCAGGCCAAAATAAACTACACCCAGAATTAGAGCCAGAGCCAGACCAGACCAGGGACGAGTGCAAAGCAGCCCGGTGACAACCCCCAGTATGAGGAGTATCACTACTCGTACAAAGTCGCTGGGACGAATAATAAATTGATGCGACCAGATTGATTCGATGACATTAGCCAGAATTTCTACGCCATACATCGGGCGACCGATGCTTGCAGGAGTCAGGTAGCGGTCTGGTTCTGAGGTAGCAGTGATGCCGACCAGTACGATTTTGTCCTTTAGCATTTCTGAGGGTACGATGCCATCTAGCACGTCTTGATAGCTGACGGTCTGGAAAGTGTTTTTGCCTGGCTCAGCCGGAGGGCCGGCAAAATAAATTTGCAATTCACCAAATTCACCAACAGGAATCTGGCGACCGGCAATAGTTAAGGCGCCAGCCTGGGGTGTGGGCATAGCTGATTGTATATCTACGCCGAGATAGACCAGGATGGCGGCCAGAGGTAAACTCATGATTTGACGGCCGTCATCAACCGTAATAATCGTTGGCATTTGGCGCACATACCCATCTTCATCGTGCAGAAGATTGGTGTGACCGACGGCCGCGGCCGTATGGTAGAAACGGGCTTCAGGCAAAAGCTGTTCCTGAAAACGCAGCATTCCTGGCGCATCTTTGTAGGCATCCCCTTGCCCTAAGGCCAGTTGAATAACATTCCCGGCTGCGGTCATCGCTGCGGCTAACCGGGCGTCAGCTTCTTCATCAGTCTGGGTATCAAACAAGAAGTCGAGGACAATAGCGCCAGCGTCGGCTTGGGTAAGCTGGTTAATGAGATCGGCATGATAAGTGCGTGACCAGGCTTCCCAACGGCCGAAGCGGGCCAGACTTTCATCATTCACTTCTACGATGGTGATGATATTGCTGACTGGGTATGGAATAAGCAGCACATCCCGCATCTGATCATCTTGTAGGGAAAACCAACCCGCCAACATTATCAAACTCATAAAGATGCCCACCCCTAAGCCAATCAGAGTGCGTACCAGAGAAAGTCCTTCGCGGTCTTCTACAAGCTGGTTTTGTAGTTGGGCGACCAGCAGTTTGAAGCGTAGACGACGGGGCACATTGCTGGGCAGGCTACCGGCCGTTTGCCGGATGGTAGCCAGGACTGCCAACAGTTGCCCTTCGTTTTTGGACAGGGGGGAGAAGAGGATGGTTTGCATGGCCGTCTGGCTGTGAATCTGGCCGATGAGTTGGGCAGCCTGGACGCTAAATCGATCATCCCGCAAAGCTAATAGGGCCAGTTGGGTATCGGCCTGAGCGGTTAGTCCAATTTCCTGCCAATGTGAAGCGGGGCTGAGGGAACGGGCCAGCAAATTCAAAGCTTGCTCACGCAATGAATATCCTGTTTCATTGATCAGAAGATCGAGGATTTTTTCTTGCGTTTGGCTGGCAAGGGGCAGAGTGGCTGTGGCGCTGTCCTGATTTAGTTGGATGAGGGCACGACTGACGGCCGTTTCCTCTTCAACCTGAATAACCGTTTCGCAAACCTGTAAACGTGCCTGGGGGCTGTTAACCTGCTGCCACCAGGCGTCTACATGATACCCATGAACCAGCGCCCCGCGCAGCATGAAGCGGCGCTCCGTCTCAGTCAGGGTAAGCTGGTATGGGCCGGGTTGGCTACAGATGGTATCAATCAGGGCAAGATGGGTTAATCGTGCCGGAAATATCTCCTGGTCGGTATACCCACCAGCCAAAAAGAGATGGAGTAGATAATGGGCGTCCTGGGCCGCCAACCTAGCATCATCCAGCCGAGGCGTTGGCTGGGAAAGGGCTGCTGTTTGTAGTGGCTCAAGCTCAGATTGGCACGCTTCTATGAGTAAATGTAGGGCTTTTACGGCCGTTTGGGGGCGATGTCGCCAGTTGAAAGCCGTTAATTGGCGCAGAGCCAGTGTCAATGCAGCGGGTAGGTTTGGGTCACTGTCGTGCAAGTCTGGTAGTTCAATATTTTCTTGCTTTTGCTGAATTGCCAAATAACTGTCGCCATCCCAGGGAAGATGTCCGGTCAGCATTTCATAAACGACAATCCCCAGGCTGAAAATATCGGATTGGGATGACATGCCAAGACTAATGTGCTGTTCGTAAGGAGCATAAGGGCCAGTTCCGCGTCCGGTGTGGAAGGGCAGGGTGTCTTCAGTCAACTGCTTTGCCAGTCCAAAATCAGAAAGGGCTGCTCGATCCTGGCTGTCCAATAAAATGTTATTCGGTTTTAGATCGCGGTGAATAATGACTTTAGTGTGTAAATAGTCTAAGGCAGAAACGATTTGAGAAGCGATTTGCAATGTTTGGAAAAGGGATTGTGGCCCGGCTAATAAACGATTAGCAAGGGAACCGGTAGCATTGTAGCGCATGACAAAGTAGTACAGGTCATTGGTCGAGCCGAATTCGTACAGGGGCAAGATGTGGGGGTGTTCTAAACTGGCCAGCAGATGAACTTGACGTTCAAATTCATAGGAGACGTAGTTGGTCATGGCTGGTTCGCTGGGGGCGTTGGATATTATTTTGAGGGCGACGATTTGTTGGCGACGGCCGTGCCAGGCTGACCAGACAACCCCTTCGCCACCACGCCCGATATTTTCTAACAGAGTGTACTCACCGAGTTGGTAGCCGCGCTCCAGGTTACTGTTTAGAAGTAAGGGTGTTGTTGGATTCATATCAAAATCTGTGTTTTTGTAAAGCCCACAATAACGAAAGGTCTTAGTCGCCAGGTTTCAGCAAAACTGGCAAATAGAGAACGTAATTATTCACCACTGTGCCAGACCATTCGGGGGTCTTTTACGCATGAAAAATGGTCACTTATTGTAGCTGCTTTGGTAGTTTGCATGGACAACTTCCTCTTCTTTTGCCAATTAACCTGAATCTCGAAAGTTGGCAACTTTTGACTGTTCGCATATGGACATACGAACTCCTCACTTTACCTATTTGACTTGTGTAGACAGAAAATCGAGAATATCAATTTTGGTGAGGATGCCCTGTACTTCATCGCCGGTGGCAATGATGACGGCGTTGTGACGGCTGAAAATGCCCATGAGCGTTTCTAGCGGTGTGTTGGGGCGCACCATGGGCACATTACGGTCTACAATGTTGACAATTGTTTCGTTGGGATCGTGGGTGGCGTGGTCGGTGGTGAGCATATGGTTGAGGAGATCAATTTCGGTCACTGCGCCCACAAGACGGCCGTTCTCATCCAAAACCGGTAGCTGGGACACATTGTACTCTTTCATCTTTTGTACTACATTGGGAATCAAGTCGTCTGGCGCGGCCGTAATAAGACCTTGATCCGGTTTGGCAGCCTGTACATCGTTGGCCCGAAAATCAATCCAGGCCCGTTCCAGAAAGCCATTTTCACGCATCCAATCGTCGTCAAATACCTTGCTCAGATAACGGGAGCCGGAATCAGGCAAAATGACCACGACCACATCATCTGGCCCCAGGTTATGTTTGCGGGCGTATTTGATGGCCCCGGCTACGGCCGTACCGCTGGAACCGCCGCCAAAGATGCCCTCTTCCCGCACCAGCCGTCGCGTCATGAGGAAGCTTTCTTTATCGTTTACCTGGACGATGGTATCTACCACGCTCAGGTCGGTGGTGCTGGGCAGGAAATCTTCACCAATGCCTTCAACCTTATATCCTTCGGCTTTAACAACTTTTCCGCTGCGATGTAGTTCATACAGAATAGAGCCAACAGGGTCTACGCCCACGATTTTGATATGCGAGTTTTGTTCTTTCAGGTAACGGCCGACGCCAGTAATTGTGCCTCCCGTTCCCATGCCGGTAATGAAATGGGTGATTTTGCCCCTTGTTTGCCGCCAGAGTTCAGGGCCGGTGACGTCATAATGGGCCTGGGGATTTTCGGGGTTGTGGTATTGATTGGCTAAGATGGCGTTGGGGGTTTCGGCTACCAGCCGTTCGGCCACTTTGTAATAGCTGCGGGGGTCGTCGGGTTCAACGGCCGTTGGCGTCACTACCACCCGCGCTCCATAAGCCCGCAGCAGTAAAATTTTCTCCTGAGACATCTTATCGGGCATCACAAAAATGGTGCGATACCCTTTGATAGCGGCGGCAATGGCTAGTCCAACACCCGTGTTGCCAGAAGTGGATTCTACAATAGTGCCGCCTGGTTTTAGACGGCCGCTGCGTTCCGCTTCCTCAATAATCGCCGGGCCAATACGATCTTTAACTGAGCCGCCAGGATTGAAAAACTCTACTTTGACCAATAGTTTGCAAGGCAAATCACTGCCGACGGATTGCAAACAGACGAGGGGAGTATCGCCAATAGTATCTAAAATAGAATCATAGATTTCCATCTCGTCATCAAAAAACTCAGTTATCTTTTCTACCAATGTGTGTGATCTCATTTTATTCACCTGTGGGAGTGCGGGATTTGGATTGTGGGTTGGTTTTTAAGCGCCATCTCATCTGTATTTGTGCGCCAAGTATACCCGATTAGAATGCTTATGGCTCAAGTACAGTCTGGCAAAAGGTGTTTCCAATTTTAGCCACAGAGTTTTCAAAGGTCACAGAGGTTTTTGAGCCTTTAGGATTTTACGGGGTTTGGAAGTTTGGAGTTGAGACTTGAGTTTTTTGGGGTACTCTGTCTATAATAGTAAACATAAACTATATTTCGCTTGTGTCCTATAAGCATTAAAAGGAAGGGTATGATGAAACGAACACGAATAACGGCCGGGCTGTTAGCCTTGTGTCTACTGTTTTTAGTTGTTGCGGCCGTGTCCGCATTTCAGTACACGGTCAGATGGGGAGATACATTATACAGTATTGCCCGCCGGCATAACACAACGGTTAATGATATTGTAGCCATCAATAATATTCCTAACCCCAACCTGATTTATGTGGGGCAGGTCATTGAAATTCCTGATGGGTCTAATCCGCCGCCAACGTCGCCGCCGACAACAGCCGTGCCCCCCCTGCCCACAGCTACCGCGCCCCCCGGCGGTTCCATTACCTATGTTGTGCAGCCAGGCGATACCCTGTATGCCATTGCCCGTCGTTATGGAACTACCGTCAATGCAATTGCGGCCGCCAACAACATCGCCAACCCTAACCTGATTTATGTGGGGCAGGTGCTTATCATTCCTACTGGGTCTAATCCGCCACCCCAACCCACAGCCACACCGCCCCCTGGCAGCACGACAACGCCGCCTACGGCCGTGCCCCCCACCGTTCCCCCGCCTTCTGCTGGATTTGAATTGGGCGGCCAAAGTTTGAACATGGGCAATAAAGCGCGCATGCAAGAAGCGGGCATGAACTGGATAAAAATACAGGTGAAGTGGAGTCCTGGTCAATCGGCCGATAGTGTCGTAGGAGCCATTGATGATGCCCACAATAACGGCTTCAAAATTTTACTGTCCATTACCGGGGCACAAACGTATCCACCAACCAATGGTATTGACTTTGGCGCCTACGTCAATTTTGTGGGCGATGTGGCTACCAAAGGGCCAGACGCCATTGAAATTTGGAATGAGCAGAATATTGATTTTGAATGGCCGGCAGGACAAATCAGCCCCACATCCTATGTCAATAATTTATTAGCGCCCTCTTACAATGCTATCAAAGCGGCTAATCCCAATGTCATGGTCGTTTCCGGGGCGCTGGCGCCGACTGGGTTTGATAATGGCACCAATGCCTGGTCTGATGCACGGTATTTGTCGGGTATGGCAGCGGCTAATGCGGCCAGTTTTATGGATTGTGTTGGAGTGCATCACAACGCCGGGGCTACCTCACCCTTCGCTACAACGGGGCATCCTGCCGATTCTGGCGATCATCACTACAGTTGGTATTTCGGCCCCACGTTTGATCTGTATTACAATAGCTTTGGCGGGGCCAGACAGTTGTGCTTTACAGAATTGGGTTATATGTCACCGCAGGGATTTAGTTTTGTGCCGGCCAACTTTTCCTGGGCAGCCAATACAACCGTTGCCCAACATGCTCAATGGTTGGGCGAAGCGGTTGGGATTTCTCGTGGCAGCGGCCGTGCCAGGATGGTCATTGTATTTAATGTAGATTTCACCCGGTACGATGAGAATGATCCCCAGGCCGGGTATGCCATTATTCGGCCAGATGGAAGCTGCCCGGCATGTACTACGCTAGGAGCAGCAATGCAGTAAATTACTGTTCTGTATGCAGTGTTCAGTTTTCAGTAACGTCTGCACTCTGAATCCTGAACGCCGAAAACTGAAAATCTGATCGGCTCTTCAAAATATGTCGATCAGGTTTTTTTGATCATGATGATCGTCAGTTTTCAATAGGTAGCGGGTACGTTATAATGCCGCATACAAAGTATGATTTAGGCTGTCTGGCATTTTGAGTGCGGCGCAGCAAGGTGAGGAGTTTGAAATATGAAAGTCAGTAATATTCTTACTACAAAACGTCATCAGGTCATTACCATTCGCCCTGAGCAAAGTGTGGCTGATGCGGTATCGTTGCTGCGTCAGTATAATATTGGGGCGCTGTTGGTCGTGGCCGATGGTGCGTTAGTTGGTATCTTGTCTGAACGAGATGTGGTACGCCAACTACCAGAATATGAGCGAATTTTATTGGTAGCGGTAAAGAAGTTGATGACGAAGAAGGTGATCACGGCCGTGCCCCAGGATGATTTAATGTCTGTCGCCCACACGATGACGGAAAATCGTATCCGTCATTTGCCAGTTATAGATGAGGGTCAGTTAGTAGGTGTGATCTCCATTGGCGATGTGTTAAAAGTCCAACGAGACCAATACCGGGGCGAAATTGATACTTTAGAGACACAGATTTTAGCGAATTCATCTTCGTAGAATTGTGTCCATTAACATTATTTCCCAGAATGCAAACTAAGGAGCAAACATATGTCACAAGTAGGAAGTGACAGTCATCCACTGCGGGTGGCTGTCGTGGGTGCCGGCCCGGCCGGTTTTTATGCTGTCGAACGTCTGTTTAAGGAAAAGGCGTTAACAATCACTGTAGATATGTATGATCGTCTGCCAACGCCATATGGCCTGGTACGGGCTGGAGTAGCCCCCGATCATCAAAAGATAAAATCTGTAACCAGAATTTTTGACCGGGTGGCGGCCAAACCAAGGTTTCGGTTTTTTGGTAATGTGGAAGTGGGCAAAGATGTGGCCGTGGCTGATTTACGTCGCTTTTACCATGCCATCCTTTATAGCACCGGGGCACAAACGGATAAGAATTTGCCCATCCCTGGTATTGATCTAAAAAACAGCTATGCAGCCACAGAATTTGTCGCCTGGTATAACGGCCATCCTGACTATCGAGATTATGAGTTTGATTTGTCACAAGAACGAGTGGCGGTTGTGGGCGTGGGCAATGTTGCTGTAGATGTGGCCCGAATTTTGAGCCGCACGGTGGAGGAGTTAGCCACCACAGATATTGCTGATTATGCTCTGGAAGCGCTGCGGCATAGTCAGGTTAAGGAAGTGATCATGCTAGGGCGGCGCGGTGTGGCTCAGGCAGCTTTTACGGCCAATGAGGCTAAAGAGTTGGGTGAATTGGCCGGAGCGAATATTTGTGTGCTGCCGGAAGAGGCGCAGTTAGGTCCTTTGAGTGAAGCGTCGCTGGCTGAGGCAGACCGGGGGACGGTACGGAAGGTACAAATTGTGCAGGGGTATGCGGAACGGCCGTCAACAGATAAACCCCGTAAACTAACCCTGCGCTTTTTACTGTCTCCGGTGGAGTTGATGGGGGATGACGACGGCCGTGTGCAGGCCATGCGCCTTGTTCACAATGAACTGTATAAAACAGAATCAGGCACACTCCGCCCCCGCGCTACAGAGAAGTTTGAAGAGTGGCCGGTAGGGTTGGTTTTTCGTTCTATTGGCTACCGGGGCGTGCCCATTGAAGGCGTGCCCTTCAATGACCGTTGGGGCGTTATTTTGAATGAACATGGACGGGTCATTGACCCGGACACCAATGAACCTGTGCTGGGTGAATATACAGCCGGTTGGATTAAACGTGGCCCTAGTGGCGTCATTGGCACTAACAAGCCGGATGCGGCCGAAAGTGTGGAATGTTTGCTGGCCGATGTACGCGCTGGCAAGATACTCTCGCCAGAATCACCGGCCATTGAAGCGGTAGAGTCGTTCATACAAGAACGGCAGCCCCGTCATGTTCGGTATGAAGATTGGCTGAAACTGAATGAAATGGAAGTAGCCAGAGGGCAGGAACTCGGCCGTCCGCGGCTCAAATTTACCGATATTGAAAAGATGTTAACGGCCCTAAATAAATAAAATGAGAGATTGAGAGATTAGGAGATTTCCCCAATCTCCTATCTTCAATATCTCCTATCTCCAATATGGAAGTCATCATTTACACCGATGGCGGTGCAGACCCCAATCCTGGTATTGGTGGCTGGGCAGCCATTCTGAAATTTGGTACGCATGAGAAGATGCTGACGGGACATGATCCCTCGTCTACCAATAACCGCATGGAATTGACGGCCGCGATTCGGGCCTTGGGGGTTTTGAAGCGGCCGTGTCAAGTCACACTTTACACCGACTCCGAATATTTGCGTAAAGGCATTACCGAATACATTGAAAAATGGGCTGCCAAAAAGTGGAAAAATGTCCGCAACGCAGATTTATGGCAGCAGTTGTGGCCCCTGGCAAAAAAGCACGAAATCAGTTGGCAATGGGTCAAAGGCCACGCCGGCAACGAACTGAATGAGCGCGTAGACCGACTGGCTCGTCAGGCACGGTTGGAAATTACCCCTCCAGAAGAAATAGATCCCAGCATCCCCCGTATCTATCTGCGCGGTTCCTGCAAAGGCAACCCTGGCCCTGGCGGATGGGGGATCGTGTTAGAAGAGAAAAACGACACCGAACAAAGCAGCGGTTCCGAAGCCCAAACCACTAACAATCGCATGGAGATTCGGGCTGCTATTGAAGGCTTACTACTGCTGCCGCCTAACAGTACAGTACAGTTGTTCACCACCTCAGATTATGTGTACCAGGGGATTACGCAATGGATACACAACTGGCGTAAACGAGGTTGGAAGAAGAAAGATGACCAGCCCGTAGCCAATGTCGACTTGTGGCAGGCGCTCGATAAATTGGCAGCCAATTACACCATACGCTGGATAAATGCCAAAGGGCAACAGCTAAAAGGTTTGGAAGAGGCCGGTAAATTAGCGGCCGACGCGATTCAAGTTGTGTAAGACTACTCTACTTTCACCGCACGGCAGGTGACATGCAGAAAGCTGAAGTTCCCGGCCGCAGGGGTTAATTCCTGAACTTCTAAAACCTCAAACGTCAGACCGCCAAAGCTCACTTTCTCACCGACTTCTGGCTGTTTGTCTACGCTAACAATAGCGCCAGGGTGATCACTGCCTACAACAACATAGCTGACTTGGTAGAACATTTCCTCGTCGTGCATCATTTTTGTTCCTCCATGGCTGTGATTATAGTTCTGCCAGATTACGGTGTCGCAATTTGAAGGCTACATCAATTGCCAGATTTCGCATGACGACAAACCCAATGTGATTATTTTCATCACACAGCGTATAAAAAGATTCACTCTTGATCAGATAAAGTGTAGCCCCTTCACTGGTCGTTTTTACAGAAGCTGACCTGTATCCCTGATCGATCAGAGCCATTTCCCCAATGACCTGACCTTTGCCTAACATGACTAGGCTGCGAGCATTGTCTAAACCTTTTATAAACACATCTACAGACCCTCTGGCAATAATATACATTTCAGAGCCTGTTGTATTTTGCTCGATAATGAGGCTGTCCGGAGCTAATTCCATTTTCTGACAGAGGGCGGCAATTTGCCTCAATTCTTCCTGGCCGAGGCCGCGAAAAAGATGTACCCGTTTTAACAAGGTAGATATGGACATAGTTTCTCCTCGTAATTAATCTTCCGGAAAGCTGTTCTTTAGCAAGTCTATATGCCAGTGAGCTTTCGGGAAGATAGATTTTAATGTTGCTAAAAGCCCTGTTGACTTTTAGGAATGTGTTGATAAACTATCGCCTATCTCTGGCCGAAGTGGCGAAATAGGCAGACGCGCTACGTTCAGGGCGTAGTGAGCATTACGCTCGTGTGGGTTCGACTCCCACCTTCGGCATGATATTGGATAGCCCGCACCTTTATGGCCGGGTTATTTTATTTTGCCTAGAAGATGGGTTGGTAAAGTACAATAATCGTAAAGGTTTTTGCCGAGTTTGAACAGTTATAATCTATAAATCCCATTTTGGCAGAAGTTGGTGTGAACGTCAACTTTCAATTGTTTGAGAAAATCCGCACAAATTGTATAATTGCTCACCTAAAAATTCTGAAAACTGTTGAGGGACTTCGATGATTTTTATTATTGCTGTATTGGCGATTATGTTACCGGTTTTGCTGGGCGGATTTTTTGCCTGGGTAACGGCCGGTATGGACACCCAGGTCAAGACGACGAAAGAGAAGATAGAAGATCGGGATCGTGGTTATAATCCGGCGTTGACGTTTGGCTACAAAATTAAGACCCAAGCGGAACCAAAAGACCAGATAAAAGAAGCGCGAAAGTTGGCCGCTAAACAGGCTGCCTCTTTGCCACGCGGGGCCAATATGCGTATTGGTTATTTGGGGCAGGAGAATTTGGTAACGGCCGGTAACGCAAAAGCGTTGGAAGCAGACCCGATGACGGCCGTGCGTATTGCTTCTTACCACGGTTGGGATGGCGCCAAAACGGGGGCTGTGGCGGCTGCTGCGGTTCCGGTGGCTCCAACGGCCGTTGGCCCAGCCGCTACCGGTAAAATTAAACTGGTCCCCGGCAAGGATTACGCATATACCGAAATTACCGACGATATGTCTCCGGCAGACAAGCGCAAAGCACGTATTGCTAATTCCAAAGCAAAATCTGCGGCCATGAAAGCAGCCAAAGCGGCAGGGGTTCCGGCAACCGCTCCGGTGGCATCTGCCGTCGCAGCCCAGCCTGTAGCCGCCGCGCCAGCCACGGCTACGGCCGTCTCCATTGAGCCGCCGGTTTTGATCGTGATGACCGACGATATGCCCCCCGATGAGAAACGGAAAGCGCGTATTGCTAACTCGAAAGCGAAGTCTGCCTTCAACAAAGCCTTAAAAGCGGCCGGGATTGACCCCAAAAAAGTGGAAATTAAAGACGGACAGGTGGTGATTCCTGGTGAGGCGGTTCCAGGAGCGGCTGTGGCTCCCGCTGCAGCGCCGGCCCCGGCGGCCGCTCCCGCACCAACATCCGATCCGTCAGCAGCGGCGGCGGGCATTCCCAAGCCGGAACTGATTGAGCTTACAGACGATATGTCTCCCGATGAGAAGCGCAAAGCACGGATTGCCAACTCGAAGGCAAAGTCTGTTTATAACAAAGCCTTAAAAGCAGCCGGGATTGATCCGAAGTCGTTAAAGTAGACTGTTTTTGGGAAGTTGAAGAGAATTGAGTGTGACGGCCGTTTCCATTTGGAGACGGCTTTTTTGTAAAATGAACACATTTTATCAAGCCAGGCTAAAAGAAATGATAACGGAATTTGCTCGTTATCTAATCGAAAACCCTGATTTTAGCGAACAGATTCCGCATGGTTCGCGGGTTATTCTTTTGGTTATGCGCCAGGTGAGTTATGATTGAGTAACTACCAAGCCAACATGAGCTAATTCCTATCAAGCGAAAGAAAAAGATGATGATTCTTTGCGCCCTGTCGTGTACATTGAAGTAACGGAAATGATGCCTGTTCGCTCTCGCCTACAGAAATTACAAATCCTGGAATCCCCTCCGGTCTATACCGCGTAATGCGTGTTTCCCATTGGCTAGAATCCCTCACCACTTGCAACTTGTAACTTGCAACTCATTGCCCCAGGTTGCGCTGGTTGAGTTTGTGACCCAAGTTGATGGCGATGTTACGCATGACCTGGACGCCGATGCGGGGGTAGCGATTGATGAGGTTTTCAAAATCCTGGCGTTTGAGGGCTACGAGTTGGCAGGGGGTGGTTGTCACGGCCGTAGCCATATGCGGCTGCCGGCTGACCAATGAAATCTCCCCCAAAAAATCCCCGATATGAATTTTACCCAGCGTGCGGGTTTCATCCGATGTTAAGATATCCATACTTCCCTGCATAACCATATAAAATACATCACTCACTTGCCCGTCACGCAGCACCACCGTGCCTGCTGGAAAATCCATAACAGAGCAGAGACCGGCAATCTTGGTCAGTTCCCCCTCTTCCAGACCGGCAAAAATTGCCATCTGCTGTGTCGTTTCATTCACCGATAATCCCAGCCGTTTTTCCTCAAAACCAGCGCGAACAAGTTCATAAATCTCGCGGCACGCTGCTGTAAGCTGTACATTGTCAATGTCCAGGGGCACATACAGTTTGGCCATTTTAATGGTGTCCAGCCGTTCCACTTCATGGAAAACAAAGGAGGGGCAGTAAGCGACAGGTACAAATCCAAGATTGCTGAGGGTGCGTTGAATGTCGGGCCAGTAGGCGCTGATTGTGATTTCCAGATATTCTGCCCCGTACACTTGTTGTGCCCAGTGATCTAACTCTTTCAGCAAGAATCCGGCCACATCATCTCGCAAATCAATCAGTTCCAACACTTTAATGCTGCGGCCAATACTATCAAACGTAAAACCAATAGCCCCCACAATCCGCTCATCTTCCTGGGCGACCAGATAGCGTGAGTTGCGAGATTCCAACATAAAAAGACCGTAGCTCAACTGCAAATTGCCAAACACATGCCGCCGTGACAGTCGTCCCCGTTCAATACGCAGCAAATAGGGCAGCACATCTTCTGAAAGTTCCTTGACTTTGAAACCAATACCGATGGGGTAGCCGTCAGCATCTTCTATAGCAATCAGGTCGTTTTGGAAGCCCAGGTTACGCAGAGCCATCTGCCCTAGGGCAAAAACTTCGGGGATGACGCGGGGGTTGTTGGAGCGCAGTTGGCGCGCCGGGCCGAATGGTTTAGCCATCATGACCAGGCTTTCGCGTGAGTCTAACAGAACTTTTTGGGGCAAGAAACCAATGGGGGCTAAACCGAATTTTTCGGAGATTTGTTGAGCAAAGGGATGAGCAGTGCGACATTCACTTAGGCCGAAGTGTAGACGGCGGTTGGCAAATTCCAGTCGGGCACACATGAGGGCGCTGCCTACACCTTGCCCCCGACATTCGGGGTCTACGGCCAAACGGCCGAATTCGCCACACAGATCTGAATATGCGCCAACTTCAAAATAGACGGAAGCTGTGCCTACGACACGGCCGTTGATCTCCGCCAACAAAAATAGATAACTATCCTGGTAAATGCTGCGCTTTAACCATTCATCATTGTAAAACTCTTTGTAGGGGTAATCTTCACCATAGCTGCAGTAAAACAGGTTGCGGACGGCCGGTAAATCTGCTTCAGTTACATGGCGAACATGGACATCATCGCTCATAACAATACTCCAGTGTAATTGGTGGTTGGTGGATGGCGGCTCGTACTAACCACTAGCCACCAGCAATATTATTCTACACCTTTTTGAATGATTTGCTGACGAGTTTACACCGTATTTATAGTTTCATGTTAAGGTCGCAACATGTTAATGGCTATGTTACAATCGCACGTTTGAGTTGCAACTTACAAGTGTGCAAGTGGTAAGTTTCATCTAGAAGAATGAAATTGCATACTTGTAAACCTGTACACTTGCAAACTTTATAAAATGACACAAGCATTAGTAGATATACGGATTTTGCAGCGGGAGTATTTACTGGCGATTTCGCGGGCGTTGACGGCGGAGTTGGACCTGTATGATGTGCTGCGTATTATTTTGCAAGCGGCCGTAGAATTGGTGTCGGGCAAAGCGGGCATGATTGCTTTGCATGACCCAGAGACAGATTCACTGCGGGTGGCGGCTGTGTATGGTATCCCCGCTGCCCTGGTAGACCATTTTGCCCCCTTACTGCGTGATCTACCAGATGACCTGGACGGCAATGATCAGGAAATGGAATTGACAAACCGGCTGCGGAAGATTGCCAATAAGGCGGACTTAGGGATTACGCAAATGGTGCGTTTGCCGATGTCTAGCGGCGGTGAAGCGGTGGGGTTGATCTACGTCTTTTTGTCGGGATCAGGCTACTATTTGCCCCAAGATGCGGCCCGGCTGTTGCGTAGTTTTGCCGAGCAGGCAGCAATCGGGGTGAAGAATGCCCGTTTATACCGTCAGGTTAACCAGGAAAAACAACGGCTGAATGCTATTTTGCAACAAAGCGCGGATGGGGTGATGATTATGGACGCCTCGCTGCACATCACTGTCTTTAACAAGGCATTGAGCCATATGATGGGCAGGACGGTCGCTGAAGTCATCGGCCGTTTACATGATGATGTGTTCAAATGGACGAAACTGAAGACAAGTATGGATTTGCCGGGGGCGTTGGCGAATGGTTGGCCGCTGCCGGGAGCGGCTCATTTATATGTGGAAGGGGATTTGCAACGGCCGTATGACGAAACCAGCCTAGTTGCCGATGGCGGCAAAGTTAGTTTAGGGATTACGTATGCGCCGTTGATGGATAGTAACGGTCGTATGACAGACATCATCGCCAACGTGCGTGACCTGACCCGCTACCGGGAAGAAGAATCCTTGCAAAAAACCTTCATTTCCATTGTTAGCCATGAGCTAAAAACACCCGTCTCCATCATCAAAGGGTACGCCGGTACATTGCGCCGCCAGGATGCCAACTGGTCGCCAGAAATTATTGAAGATTCCCTCATCGTCATCGAAGAAGAGGCCGATAATCTCAATGATTTGATTGACAGTTTGCTGGAAGTATCTCGTTTACAGGCGGGCACATTTACATTGGAAATCAGCGACGACGTGTTTATGCCTGATCTGGTTAGCAATGTCGTGCGTAAATTTGGCAGCCAAAGCAGTAGGCATCAATTTGTGCTGAAATTTGATGAAGCGTTTCCTCTCATTTGCGGTGATGAACGCCGTCTGACACAGGTGCTAAACAATTTGGTGAGCAATGCTATAAAGTATGCTCCTGATGGCGGTAAAATACTCATTCAGGGAGATGTCCATCCCCGGCATGTGACGATTGCAGTGCAGGATGAGGGGATTGGCATTCCCGAACATGAACAACATCGTATCTTCCAAAAATTTTCGCGTTTAGATAATGCCCTGAGCCGTAAATCAGAAGGGACGGGGCTGGGTTTGTATTTGTCTAAAGCGATTGTGGAAGCGCACAATGGCCGTATCTGGTTCCATAACAATCACGACGGCCCCGGTACAACTTTTACATTGTCATTACCAACTGATGACCGATGGCCGAAAACTGAAAACTAATACACGGAGATCATATGCACACTCAATTAAACTGTCCCAATTGCGGGACGCCTTATACAGCTGAAGTTCATCAGGTAGTCGATTCTAAACATACTCCAGAGTTGAAAGAGCATTTGTTAAATGGGTCGTTGAACATGGCCGTTTGTCCTAATTGTGGGGCGGGGGGACCGCTTTCAACGGTTTTGTTATTTCATGATCCGGATTATGAACTGTTCATGGTCTTTGTTCCCCAGGAATTGAACCTGAACCATACTCAACGGGAACAAACAATCGGCCGTCTGGCGCAGAATGTGATGGATAATTTGCCGCCGGAAGAACGCCGCGCTTATATGCTCCAGCCGCAAATTATGTTGAACATGAAAACATTCATGGAAAAGGTGTTGGAGACCGAAGGTATAACCAAAGAAATGATTGACCGGCAGCAAAAACAGGCCGAACTGCTGCAAACGTTGGCGCAGACGGATGATAAGGATGTGCAGGATTATCTGATTAAGGAGCGGGTTTCTGAAATTGATGAGACCTTTTTTGCGATGCTGCAATCCTTTATTGATACAGCGGCGCAGATGGATGATAATGCCCAAATTCTTCCTCTGATTAACCTGCGGGCAAAATTGATGACAGAAACGGCCGTCGGCCGCCAGATGGAGCAACAGCAGATTGCCGTGCATAAAATGAATCAGATTGCTAAAAAGCAAGGAGGATTAACGCCGGAATTACTGGCGCAGCATGTAGTTGCCAATCAGGAAGATGAAGTCATTGTTGAAGGGTTGGTTATGTCCGGGCAGGGGGCGCTGCGTTACGAATTCTTTAGCGAATTGACGGCCGCCATTGAAGCGGCCAAAAAAGAAGGCGACCAGACGGCCGTGCAGCGGTTGTCCGGATATCGTGACAAATATCTGGCACTGTTTGACCAGATGCAAAATGCTTCGCAGCAGATGTTGGCGGCGACAATGCAGACGCTGGACCAGATTTTGCAGGCTGATGATGTACGTGCGGCCGTGTTAGAAAATGCTCAAAATTTGGATGATACCTTTATGTATGTGCTGACGGCCCGTTTGCAGGACGCACAGGAAAAGGGGCGGCAAGAAGAAGCGCAAAAGCTGGATGAAATTCAGGCCTTTATTATGGAAATGGTAGAACAGCAGATGCCGCCCGAAATGCAGTTTATTAATAGCCTGATGCGGGCAGAAACGCCAGAACAACAAACAGAAATGCTTGATGCGAACCCGACCTTGATTTCCCCAGACCTGGTGGCAATGATAGATCAGGCGCTAGAACAAGTGGAGCAAACGGGGCAGAAAGAGTTAAACGGCCGTCTACAAGCCATCAAAGCAGCCATTCAGGAAAGGCTGTAATCAATCCGTGAGCTGTAAACTGTAATCCGTTTACGGCTCACGGAACACGGAACACGGAATACGGAACACAGCTCACGGAACACGAACTAATGCGGTACATTGTCCAAACGGAACCCATGACCACGCACCGTTACAATATAATTGTAATCGTCTAATTCGGTCAGGCGATCACGTAGGCGGCGGACTAGAGCATCTATGGCCTGTTCAGAAACTCCAAAACCGTCTGTGCCTGGCCAGACAACTTCCACAATACGGTCTCGGCTGACCACAGCGCCATTTTCCCCATACAATAGCTCTAGCAAGCGGAATTGGGCTAGTGAAAGCGGCGGGTTCAACTCTTTGCCCTGAATGAAGACGGCACGCTGGGCATCATCAATGATCAGGTTGCCTTCCTTCTTCGGCGGGTCAAAGGTCAGGGGAAGGGTGGCGTCTGTGCCCACGAATACAAGTTTAACACACAGGGCAATGGAAATCTCATCACCATCTTGTAACACGGCCGTCCCGTCTACCAGATTTCCATTCAAATGCGTACCGTTTTTACTGGTGAGATCGTGTAGGGTATAACGACCGTTATCCCGTGTAATTTTAACATGATGACGCGACACTTGACGTTCTGGTAAAACAATATGACAGTCACCGCCACGCCCAACTACAAATTCGTCAGCGTCAATTGTCCACCGTTGACCGGCAAGCTGTCCTTCGCTGGCTACTAAAACTGGTTGTTCATTCATCATTCATGTCCTCTCTGAGTAATAATGAATAATGAACAATTAATTGTGAATTGTGAATGAATCCTCACTTCACAATTAATTGTTAAATATTCACAATTCATTATTTTCCTGATTATTGACAATGTTTTGTCGTTGTTGGCGCTGTTAGCGCCTAAACGAATCCAAAAAGAGAAATGAATTCATCATTGCCTAATAATACTATTTTACGCGAACGTTACAAGCTGACCAACATTGTAGGGCAGGGGGGTATGGGCAGCGTATACCGGGCGGAGGATTTGCGTTTGCCAGGCCGTCTCTGTGCTATTAAAGAAGTGCAGCCAGACCCCGATGTTTCCCTGAAAATTCAGGTGCAAGGTCAGGAACAGTTTCTAAAGGAAGCCAGCATTCTGGCCCAATTAGACCATCCCAGCTTGCCGAAGGTATCAGACTTTTTTAGTGATAACGGCCGTGATTACTTAGTTATGGATTATGTGCCTGGTGATGATTTACGCCAAAGACTCAAAAAAAATAACGGCCGACTACCTGTAAAAATAGTCTGCACCTGGGCCAGCCAAATATTGGAAGCGTTACACTATTTGCATACCCAAAGCCCGCCTGTGTTGCATCGGGATATTAAACCGGCCAATATTAAGCTGACGCCAGACGGCCGTATTAAATTGGTAGATTTTGGCCTGGTTAAACTGATGGCTACTGATGATGTACGTACTATTACCGTTGTACAAGGGCGAGGAACGGCTTTATACACACCTCTGGAGCAATATGGTAGCGATAGCGGTCACACTGACGTCCGCACAGATATCTACGCCGTGGGAGCTACCTTGTATCATTTACTGACCGATTCCCCACCGCCAAACGCCAAAGCCCGTTTTTTGAATCCGGCTATTCTAATATCACCAGACGATCTGAATTCGGAATTATCACCGTATATTTCCGACGCTATTCTTTGGGCGATGGAGATGCACCCAGATGAACGGCCGTCTACCATAAACGAATTCCGGCAAGCGCTGTTTGGTATAAAATCCCGCCCAGGTAAAAAAGTCGGTTTGTCTAAAGTATCAGAACTGGGTCGGGCAATTTATGTTAATCGCATAGCCATTGTAATTGTTGTTTGCCTGTTTATTTTGGCGATCATTCTCACCATCCTGTAAAGTTATGTCCCAGTGTCCCTATTGTCAGCAGCAAAAGAAACAGATTAAAGATGGATTTACACCGTCTGGCAGCCAGCGGTATCGTTGTAAAGGTTGCGGCCGTCGCTATACACCGACACCCAAAGAACATGGCTATGATGATGAGGTACGGCTGCAAGCCTTAACCCTTTATCTGGAAGGTTTGAGCCTTCGCACCATTTCACGCATCTTAAATGTGAATCATCAAAGCGTCGCCAATTGGGTGAATATGTATGCTGATAATATTCCTGAAGAGTTACCGGACAGCGTGTTGGAAACGGCCGTACTCGATGGACTCATCACCTACAATCCCCGCACTAAACAATGACACCACGCTATTAGACAGTTTGTGCAAAGACTTTGACAAGGCCAATCCCCCTCATTATAGTTGAACATGCAACTGTGATAATTACCTGATTTCAGGATTACAAATCAAAATCACTTCAAGGAGTGTGGAATGGCAAGTGTAACTTTTCAGAATGTGTACAAAAGTTTTGGTGATGTGGAAGTTATTACCGACCTCAATATGGAAGTGACCGACAAGGAATTTGTTGTCTTTGTTGGTCCCTCTGGCTGTGGCAAATCTACCAGCTTACGAATGTTGGCCGGTTTGGAAGAAATTTCTCAGGGTGAAATCCTCATTGGAGATCGCGTTGTCAACGATGTTCCTCCCAAAGATAGAGATATTGCTATGGTCTTCCAATCATACGCTCTCTATCCGCATATGAGTGTGTATGATAACATGGCCTTTGGTTTGAAACTTCGCAAAACCCCCAAAGCCGAAATTGACCGCCGAGTAAAAGAAGCGGCCGATAGTCTGGGCCTGATTAGTTTGCTGGATCGTAAGCCAAAAGCGTTGTCTGGCGGTCAGCGGCAGCGTGTGGCTGTGGGGCGGGCTATTGTGCGCGAACCGGCCGTCTTTTTAATGGATGAACCGTTGTCAAATTTAGATGCCAAACTGCGTGTATCTGCTCGCGCCGAAATCAGCCAGTTGCATCGCCGTTTGGGAACCACATTCATCTACGTAACTCATGATCAAGTAGAGGCTATGACCATGGGAGACCGTATCGCTGTAATGAGTGATGGTCTGTTGCAGCAAATTGACAGCCCTCGCAACTTATACAATACGCCCGGCAATATCTTTGTGGCTGGTTTTATTGGCAGCCCCAGTATGAACTTTTTTGACGCCACCCTGGTCGGTGAAGAAGGACAATTAATTGTAGATGCAGGCGATTTTCGTGTGAATGTGCCCAGTGATAAAAAGAGCATCTATGATAACTATGTTGGCAAAGAAATAATCTTTGGGATGCGTCCAGAACATGTTCATGCGCCCGATTTTGCCCCGCCCGGCATTGAAGCTGCCTCTCTGGAAGCGACGGTAGAGGTCGTGGAGTTATTGGGGCATGAATTGAATTTGTTCCTCAGCAGCGGCAAGAACAGTTTGGTCGCTACGGTAGATACCCGCCTTTTAGCCAGCCCCGGCAACAGAGTTGATCTGGTGATGGACATGAACCAAATGCATGTCTTTGATAAAGAGACGGAACTGGCTGTTCGTTAAATTGTTTATTTAGTGGCTGGTGGTTGGTATAAGCCACCAGTCGCCAGCCACTTTCCACCACCCCCCCACTACATCCCTCTATGAATCAATCTACATTTCAAAAAGGTGACATTTGCGCCATTCAGTTTGTCTGGCGGCTGCCGGATGGGGATTATATGCGGGCGGTTTTTAAGGCTGAGGTGCTGGCAGTTATAGACGTGGCCGAAAAATACATGGTGCGCCTGACTGAACTACTTGTTGGCAGTCAAGAATCCAGCGCCGGTGAAGGACGTGACAAAGAGGAATATGACCGCAATTATTGGGCTTTGGTCGTAGACCTTATCGGCAACAAATTAACGGTGGCCTGGGAAGCGGCCGACGACCGTCCCCTGCATATGCGTCTGGCTACCTTAACCGGTGAACACGACTTCTTCACCCGCTATACCCGAATGGAACTGCCCGATATATAATCGAGACCTGCGAAGTTTTGACACAGTATTTGATTGATTTACGTCTGATAAAAACCTCGCAGGTCTTAATTCAATATTGTAACTGGAGGGTATTCATGTCTACAATTAAGCATTGGGTAGGGTTGGGGCCAATTCTTCTCCTTCTTGTCCTTTTTATTCCCGTCACTATTGTCCTGGCATTAACGCATGGGAATCCATTGATTATATTTATCACGGCCGCCATCGGTATTATTCCTCTGGCCGGCATGATTGGTCACGC
Source organism: Chloroflexota bacterium (assembly GCA_024223125.1). The sequence goes on along the minus strand of JAAEOP010000423.1, from coordinate 3,588 downwards.
CACCGAAGAATTAGCAGATAAAGTTGGTGAGCGCGCGGGCGGTTTGCTCAATGCAACATTGGGTAATGCGGCCGAACTTATCATTTCCATTTCTGCGCTGCGAGCCGGGTTAATCACACTGGTTTTAGCCTCTATTACCGGTTCCATTTTAGGGAACATTTTGCTGGTGTTGGGGGCTTCCTTATTGTTGGGCGGTCTCAAAAACGGCATCCAAAAGTTTAACCGCAAGAGCGCCAATATTGATGCCACCATGTTGATTTTGGCCGTTGTCGCCTTGGGCATCCCCTCACTGTTTAACTGGTCGTTAGAGCCAAATTTTGATGCGGTAGAAGGGTTAAGCATTGGGGCATCGGTAGCGATGTTGGTAGTATATGCGCTGTCAATTGTTTATTCGTTTACCTCGTCCACTCCTGAAGGCGACCCGATGGCTCGTGAAGCTCACGCTACTGAAGGCTGGACAACCACACATTCTATTATTATTCTGGTTATTGCTGTGGCCTTTATTGTGTATTTGAGTGAGACGCTGGTTCATGCTGTTGAGCCGGTGACGGAAGAGTTGGGTCTGAGCGAATTTTTCTTGGGCATCATCCTAATCCCGTTGGTGGGCAATGTGGCTGAACATCTGGTGGCGGTACAGGTTGCGCTTAAGAATAAGATGGATTTGAGTTTGAGCATTGCCATTGGTTCCAGTTTGCAAATTGCTTTGTTCGTCGCCCCATTGTTGGTTTTTATTAGTCTGGCTTTGGGCAACCCCATGCCGTTGGAGTTTAATCAGTTTGAAGTGGCGGCGATGATTGCGGCCGCATTTGTGGCTGCGTTCGTTTCCCTGGATGGTGAAAGTAACTGGCTGGAAGGGGTTATGTTGCTGACGGTGTATGCCATTCTGGGGATTGGCTTCTTTTTCTTGTAAGGTTTTTGGGGGCGGCCGTACATAAACATAAAGTCAAAGTCCCCGGCGCTTGGAAAACGTCGGGGACTTGAAATGCAGTCCTTAGCGCGTCCGCCAATTTCCAGGCGCAGCCTGACACCTTTATTTTGCGAACGTGCCCTAATCAGCATTTACCCTCAATAATGTTTTCGCCAGCAACGGCCGCATCAATCACATCCCGCCAGCGCACCCTGGCTTTGTCACTGGAATATACAGTTGTCTTCATAATACACCGCCTTTTCGTAAGGTTCGTACAAGCCATAATATTTGTACGTGTAAAGCCGCTAACCTGTTAATACTCAATGACGACGAGCATTGTGAAGTTTTATTTAGCAACATTATTGGCAATTATTCAATGATCCTTGAGGGTCAGAAATGTCACCGAACCAGAGAACGGCGTGATGTTCGTAAATACTCACCCCCATTGCCGGCCAGTTGTAGCCATTCCAAATACCTTGTTCAAGAATGACATCATTGTGAGGCGGACTGTTACGCCAGCCGTTGAAAGCGCCTACGGCCGTAGCTTGCCCACTGCTACCATAAGCATTTTCATAACCATACCCGGTATATACATTGCCGCTAATTTCGCGTGGTTTGAACCACATTCCCTGAGCATAAGCATGGTCGCTGGTGTAGCAGACCGGCGTCCACAACGAGGGATGTTGGTCTGACCAACTGTGCATATTACAGCTTAAACCACTGTTAGGATCTGTACCGCTGTCAGGGTTATTTTCATCCAGGTTAATGACATGCCATTGCGCGACTGTCACCAACGATTTGCTGACAGGCACATTGGGTAGACCGTTTTGGTTACGATAATCGTTGATGAGGGTGACCAGTTGAGCTTCCTCATCTGTAACGCAGTCACCTGGTTGATAGGAGGGATCGGGTGTGGTAGAAGGTGTGTTGGATGGCGTAGGCGTAGGTGTGTTGGGTGGCGTAGGGGTCGGGGATGGCGCGGCGGCAGGTTTGTTGATGAATGGCAGGTAAACACGTTCCTGTCTTGCCCCTGCAAACAGATAAGCCGCTCCTGCATTATCTTCTAGATCATTGGTCTGATACCCGTTCACTCCCGTCGCATTGCTATCTTCGTTAAACGCCCCCACAACAATCACATCGCTATCTATGGCCACATCAATGCCAAAAGAATCCTCTGCTATGGTATGAAAATAAGAAATGGGATCATCTCGAACAAGAACACCAGTTGCGTGAAGATGAATGATATTCAGCTCAGAATCGTACTTATATGTCATTTGGATTAATTTGTTAATTTGCTTTGCAGGCGTTGGCGGCGGTGTTCCAGTTCTTCTCGCAGGAGGGCGGATTGGGTGGGGGGCAACGTCTGAATAAGAGTCAACGCCTGTTCCGTCCAGCGCAGGGCCAGCGGCAGGTTTTTGGTGTGCCATTCATAATATTTGGCCAGTTCGATGTGGGCAGTTACATCATCAAAGCTGGTGGCGGCGATCTGTTGCCACAGGGGGAGGGCTTCGGCACGGCGATCATGCCGTTTGAGCAGCCAGCCCAGTTCATATAGATTTTTGTGATAGATGTCTAAAGGCAGGTCGCCTTGCGCGGCCAGTTTGAGGTTGTTTTCAGCTTCGGGAATAAGACCCAGGCGAGCTTGCCATTTGCCTAGACTGTACAGGTCTACTGGATTGTCACTGAGCTGGGGCTGGTGGAATTGGCGGATGGTGTGGGTGGCCAATGTGACCAGGCTGAGGAGATCAATGCGGTTGTGGTAGAAGACGCGGACTATTTCACGGCCGTCGCCACTACGAACATAATCACGGTACAAACCGGGGATAAGGAAGCCGGGCACATCTTCCTGGGTGCGGTGAACGTCTAACAGGGCCGGTTCCAGGGCGCTGAGAGCCACGGAGCCAAGCCGGGTACGCCACAAGCGGCGGGCGGGAGCCAGCAAATCGAGATGCGGCCGTTCCCGCAAATCGGACAACATACGGTTCATCAGGTAACGGTTGTCTAGCAAGGGGATGTCGAAGGTACGGCCATTGAATGTTACCAATCCCGTTTTATCAGCCAGCAGCTTATCTAGCAGAGTCAGCATCGCCGCTTCCTCGCCAAAATCAGGCACAAAATATTGGCGCACGATGAGGGCGTCCCCATCGAAAAAGGCCACGCCGACCATGAAGGCAATCGTGCCCGCCCCCGCCAACCCGGTCGTTTCCGTGTCCAGGAAGAGGAAGTGGCGGAAGTCGAGGTCGTGAAAGCGTTTGTCCTGGGTGATAATGGCCGTTTCTCCAGGTGAAAATTGCAAGAGGGCGTTAAGCGGGTGACGGCCGTGTTGGTAATGGAGCGGATACACTTTGTCCAGGATGAAGGTTTGGCCGGCGGTGGTTTTTTGCCAACGGCCGCCCGGCAGCAGCGTGTCCAGTGATTCTACTGCTTCTATTGGTGTGGCGCGTGACGGCCGCAAGGGTGATAATGGCGCCCGGTTAGACAGCGCTGGTTTAAGATGGCGCGCCCCTTTAACCACCCCTAAACGACGCAGTTTTGCCTGGAGTTTGTCATCATCAGCCATGGCTGGATTGTAGGCAGATGCTTGTGGATTAGCAACTATTCCCGACTGTCATCAATGAAATAGACGTTTACTTCCACGAAGTAGTTTAACTCGCCCACCCATCCCATCCTCCTAATGAATT
>JAAEOP010000422.1 GCA_024223125.1 Chloroflexota bacterium | reverse complement strand
CGTAATGACCCTGGAGGTAAACCCCATGTGCTCCCTCAGCAGTTTCTCGGTTTCCTCTTTTTGTTTCTTGACGTTGAGGAACCCAAATCTGGTGGTAATCTCCCGGCCGGCAAACATATTGCGCCACAGGGTTTGTTGATCTGCGAGTGCGCGTTCCTGATAGACGGTTTCGATGCCAATCTCTCTCGAACGCTTGACCGAATGGATCGTAATTTTTTTCCCTTTATAGAAAATGTCTCCGGACGTGGGAAGGTGAACTCCTGTGATCAGTTTAATCAACGTAGATTTCCCGGCGCCGTTATCACCGACCAAACCGACAATCTCGTTGTTCCCCACATGAAAGTCTACCCCTCTCAGGGCTTCCACGCCTCCAAAGGATTTGCGCATATCTACCATTGAGAGCAACGGAGGACTCGAATTCCTTTCAGTCATAATATTTTTCCTTTGGGGAGAGATGGACGCCACTCTCATGATTGACTATTGTGGAAGGATGGCGTCCATCTGAAATTTCTTACCGAATTCCTTGTTCCGCGAGAGGCGCAACGAAATCAATGTTAGTTGCATCAATTATAGCCGCACCGGTATCAATGTGCAGACCCGCAAAACCGTACTTCTTGGCCAGACAGATCTGTAGAATCGGGAGATAACCTTGCAGCCACGGTTGCTGATCTAACACTGCGCCAACCCACCCTTCTTTGATGGCGCTTGTGGTCGCAGGGCTCAAATCAAAACCGGCGCCGAAAATATCGCCCGGTTTTTTGTTAGCGTTCTTCAAATACGTGCCCAGGGTTGCAGTCAGGCCCCCATGGTCGGTGATGATCATTTTCACATCCGGATGCGCGGCAATATAACTGGCAGCTACCGGGATGCCTGCGGCAGCATCGCTGTTGATGGTATCTGAAATCTCAACATAGTCGACTTCTACCCCCATTTCTTCCAGCG
>JAAEOP010000421.1 GCA_024223125.1 Chloroflexota bacterium | reverse complement strand
GTCATCACCGACGCTATCGGAGCCGCCACCCGTTACGAATATGATGGATTGAACCGGCCGTTGACCATTACCTACACGGCCGATAACCAAATAGTCAGCTACGAATACAATGCTTTGGACGGCCGTTTGGCAATGACAGACACTGTCGGTGTAACCCGGTATGAATACGACGATTTGTACCGTCTGATTACTGTCACCCATCCCCTCACCGGCGTTGTGGGCTACCAGTATGATCTAGTGGGGAATCGGACGGGGTTGGTGTATCCCCATTCGGCAGGCTCAGGGCAGGCTGGCCGAACCGTCACCTACACCTACAATGGCAATTACCAGTTGACGCAATTAAAAGATTTAGACGGCAATTTCATTACTTATGAATATGATGACATCGGCCGTCTCATCACCCGCACCCTGCCCAACGGTATTCAGACAGCCCATGATTACGACGACGCCAACCGACTACTGCGCCTGACCCACCGGGATGGCAACGACGACTTGTTGGCAGATTTCCAATATGAAGTAGACGCGGTGGGCAACCGGCAGGCAGTTACGGAAACGCTTCTTTCTCCGGCCGTCGTAGACACACTGCAAACCTACCTGGAAGAAAACGGATTGCTCGTTCTGGAGGCTGAAAATGGTGCGGCCGCCCCCGGTGTTAGCGGACACACCTGGCTGACGCAGACAGCGCAAACCGGGTATGCCGGTAACAGCTACACCAGATCTATGCCCGATACCGGTTTGCTCTACGAGAATGACGCCACCCAGGACAGTCCCATCCTATCCTTCCCCATTTACAGCACGACGCCCGCTAATTATACGGTTTGGATTCGAGGCATGGCGGCCGATGCGGCCGGGGATTCGTTGCACATGGGTCTGGATGACCAGGTAGCAAACACCGCCACCCGCATAACCGGCTTCAGCGACAGTTGGGATTGGGCCAGTCTGACGATGAGTAACACGCAACCAAGTATCAACTTAACCGCTTCTG
>JAAEOP010000420.1 GCA_024223125.1 Chloroflexota bacterium | reverse complement strand
CTCACCTCCATTGCTCGGCAAGCCCTCTTTGCCGGACAGCCGCCTCAGCTTTTCCCACAGTCGTGGCAAACGACCGATAAAGAAACCCAGCGCTGGCAGAAGTTCTGGCAAGAACAGGGGCTGCCAAGTGGGGCTATTGGCTACGCCCGCAATCTGGGAACCAGGGTTATCCAGTCAAACCAATCTGACCCAACCATTGATGAAACAGACATCACATTGGAGCCAAAGACCCTGGCGATTATCGAGAATCCCAAAATGCAAGTTGCGGGCTTGGTGGTTAACACCGTGGATAGCATCAGCCACGGTATGCAGCTCGGTACGGCGGGGATGCACCAGCAGATTCGCCTGTGGATGACTCAGCAACGTTACCTAACCCGGCTGGTCCAAAAACTGCTCGATCAGAAATTTACCGTTTTTCTGACTGCCGATCACGGCAACGTGTTGGCCGAGGGTATCGGCCGGCCTAATGAAGGTTCTCTGGTCGAAACCCGCGGTCAGCGGGCGCGTATCTACACCGATCCTGCCTTTCTTGATCTGGCCCGGCAACAGATGCCTGAAATTATTGGATGGAGCAACATTGGTTTGCCCACAGGGTTACAGGTTTTGTTGGCACCTAAACTGAAGGCGTTTCTAAATAGCGGGGAACAAGCCGTCTGTCACGGGGGTATTGCCCTAGAAGAGGTGATTGTGCCGTTTGTTCATATCAGCAATAAGGAAGCAATTGCGTGAATAAAAAAACCATTGGCTTTGATCGGGAACTTAGCCTTCCCTGGCTCGACTTAACCGCCGGTTTAGCTCAAGAGAACCTGGATGTGCAGCGTGCCCGACAAGAACTCACAGCCCGCTTGGCTGCTGAGATACCCGGGAAAGAAGCCTGTCGAAAGACGGTAACGCTGTTGACTCGTATCTGGATACGCGTTCCTCCAGAATATCAAGCGTTACAAACAGAAGCCTTGACTTTGGCTCCCAACGTGTTGCCGCAAGAACGGCCGTGGCTGCACTGGGGCATGTCGATGCTGGCCTACCCTTTTTTCCACGACGTAGCGCTAACCGTCGGCCGCTTACTCAAACTCCAGACTGAGATCAGCTCACTTCAGGTGCAGCGGCGTATGCGTGAGGCGTGGGGCCAGCGCACTACCCTTGAGCGGGCTGTGTCACGTCTGCTAAAAACATTAGTCGCTTGGGATG
>JAAEOP010000419.1 GCA_024223125.1 Chloroflexota bacterium | reverse complement strand
ATTCGTAGCCTGAGCTTGTCGAAGGCAACTGATTGGGGACGGGGGGTTTTACTGTTCAGATAATGTTTTTGACTCGTAGGTTCGTAGTAACGACTTTAGTCGTTCTAAACGGCTGAAGCCGTTACTACAAACTCAAAATGTTTTACTCGTCTTAAGTCGTCTTAAGTACCCCCTGCACCTTTGACATGTTCATCAAAGAACTGGATGGAACGCTGCATAGCTGTGGTAAAGCTGTCAGAAATATTGTGATTGTCGCCCTCGTAAATATAAAGTTCAGCGGATTGGCCGACCTCTTGCATCTGGTTATACAACGTTTCAGAAAATTCAACCGGAACCGAAGAGTCAGCCGTGCCGTGGTGGAGTTGGATCGGGCCTGATAAATCGTTCAAGTAGGAGTTTGGCGAGACGGCCCACCAAAATTCCGGATTTTCGTCCGGTGGGCCATAAGTTTCAAACAACTCTCGTCGCCATCGTCCTCTGCGGCTGTTTGGGTCTGGCGTTGGAAAGATATTACCGTCGCGATTGGCGCGACGCCACCGCTCGAACAAGTCCGGATACGAGGCCACCACCCCGGCCCAGATGACCCCCGCTTTAATGTCCCCGTTGGTAACCATAGATCGGAGCGTAATGTGACCGCCCATCGAATGGCCCCACATCCCGATGCGGTCAGGGTCGGCGTCGGGATAGTTT
>JAAEOP010000418.1 GCA_024223125.1 Chloroflexota bacterium | reverse complement strand
TTTCAATTTTGACGCTTTCATAAACATCTCTTGTCTGATTGCGCAACAGTTAGGTTAGTCCCAATAACTCAATTACCATTATCTGAACTCTGGTATATTCATAACTGGAAATCTCCTAAAGCACTAGTACTGCTTGGCCTAAATCCTTCAGTAGTTTTCGCTCTAGCCGGTTCCGTGAACCGGCAATTTTGGCCGCCCGACCAAGCCACACTAAACAATTTGGACAGCATTCAGCTTTTTGCCCAGGGCAAAGCAGCGATGATGCTTGACGGCTCCTGGGATATTCACATCATTAAAGCACAAGAGCCTGCCTTTATCTGGAGCGTTTTTGCGCCACCGCCACCCGGCGGCCAACCGGCCCACCTTACCTTTCACCAGGATGTGGGTATGGGGCTAAACGCCGCTTCTAAACACAAAGGCGAGGCCAAAAAATTTTTAGAGTGGATGACCACCGACGAGTTTGCCGAACTGCTAGGCAATGAACTGCCCGGCTTTTACCCAATGCACACCAACTTGCCCATACTCAAAGACAAGTACGCCAATGCGTTTCTGGCTTTGAACCAGGGACGTGGCACGGACGTGCGCTTTGTGTGGGAAAAATTAATGGCCGGCAACCCCAGCGCCTACAATCTGGTTATGGACGGCACCATTGCGGTTATTAAAAACGAGCAATCGCCGCAGCAAGCCGCCGACGCGCTCCAGGCCGGTTTGGAACAATGGTTTGAACCGGCGCAAAAGTGCTGGTAAAATCGCCCCGGTTTGAATAATCCAAACCTTAAAGGTCTTTAGGGTCTTTATTAAGAGAAATCAATGTACAACATCTTTCGCCGGCAGGTTGGTGCAAAAATTATTTTGAGATACCTGGCCTCCGTCTCGCTGATGGTCATCATTGGCGTACTGGTTACCAGTCGTCTAACTCAAGTGGCGGAAACGGTTAACGACCTGACCAACAACCAGGCTGTCCAACTTGACTTGTCGAAGGCGATGGTTGAACAAATTGCACTGTCCCGCCTCTATGCCAACCGGTATATCCAGCATCAAAATCAACAAGACCTGGACGCCTTTCACGCCTCGTTCAACAAGCTGCAAGCCCTGCTGTCTCAAGTTGAACAAAATACCACTCGTCCCGAAGACGCCACCGCGATCCAAACCCTGAAAGAAGACCTGACTGCCTACGGCACCACCTTTGAAGAAATTACCAATCTACTCGCCCAGCGTACCCGGATTAGCGCCGAGGTGCTTTCTGTGCAAGAAGACGCCATTAAGTTCAATCTGGCTACACTGCGTGTCACTTCTAATTTTAACAGCGCCCCCGGCCTGTACCTGGCTCTGGGTAATATTCAAAACAATTTTTTAAATATACGGCTGAACGTAGTTAACTATGTTAGCACGGGCGAGGATCGCTTTGCCGCGCTGCTTGATTTGAACTACCAGGATATTCAAGATAATCTGACCGAGTTTAACAGAGCCTTGACTACACCTGCACAACAGCAAATCTCGGACGATATTGAAGCCGCGCTGGCAATCTACGTGCAGGGGGTTAAAGCTATTCAAAATGGTCGGACCAAACTTAAAACGCTGGAACAGGACCAACTGGAAACACTGGAGGCCGAAATGAGCCGGGCCGCGTTTGGCATCGCCAACCAAGCCAGGCAGGAATTTCAGGCCAAAAACGCGGCTACCAACACCTTTGTTGCCCAAACCCAAATTATCCTGCTCAGCGCCATTGTGAGCGCCGTTGTGATAGGTCTGGGGCTGGGCTGGATTATCTCTCGCCGCATTACCACACCGCTACATAAGGTGGCCCAAACGGCTCAACAAATTGCTAAGGTGGATGTAAATGTAAAAGCCCTGTCCGCGGAATTGGTTTCGCTATCGCAAGGTAAACCGGCCCAAGCGGTCAACCTGACTGCTTCGCCCCTTGAAATCAAATCGCTTGATGAGGTGGGGCAGTTGGGGGAAGCCTTTAACCAAATTATCTTTAGCCTGCAAGTGGCCGGAGCGTCTTTTGGCCATATGAGCGCCTATCTTAATGAAATGGCCCAGGCCGCCTACAGCGTGGCCCAGGGCAATTTAGCTGTGAGCGTTCAGGCCCGTTCCCCGGAGGATGTGCTGGGCAATGCCTTGGCCGATATGGCAGCTAATTTACGTGCCGCCGAAGCCAAATTACGCCGGCACCAGGAACACCTGGAAGAGTTGGTTGAAGAACGCACTACTGCCCTGCGCGAAAGTGAGCGGGCCTTGACCACCCTTATCAGCAACTTGCCCGGAATGGCCTATCGCAGCCACAATGACCAGAATTGGACAAGGAGTTTTATGAGTGAAGGCTGCTTCTCTATAACCGGTTATCCGTCTGCCGCTTTTATCAACAATGCTGAACTGGCCTATGCCGACCTTATGCACCCCGACGACCGGCAACAGGTGTGGAATAAAGTACAAACTGCGGTGGATGCCCGCCAATCTTTCCAGCTAACGTATCGTATCACCACTTGCACCGGGCAGGAAAAGTGGATGCGGGAACATGGGCAAGGCGTTTTTGACCCTCAGGGCAAATTATTGGCGTTGGAAGGCTTCATCACCGATATAACCAACCGTATTCACGCAGAGAAAGCCTTACAAAAGGCCAAAGCAGCGGCCGAGGAGCGCAGCCAGGCCGCCGAAGCCGCCAACCGGGCCAAAAGCGCCTTTCTGTCCACCATAAGCCACGAACTGCGCACACCGCTCAACGGTGTTTTAGGTTATGCCCAAATCCTCAAGCGCAACCCGACGACCACCCCCCAACAAGAGCAGGGGTTAAATGTCATCAAGCAAAGCGGCAAACACCTGCTCACCCTAATTAACGATGTGCTGGATTTAGCCAAAGTAGAATCCGGCAAAATCGAACTATATACTGTTGATTTCCACCTGCCCGTTTTCTTGGCCGGCATCGCCGAGATTATTCGGATTCGGGCCGAACGAAAAGAGATTGAGTTTAAGTTAGAGGGGTTGGGGGTTAGGAATCAGGAATTAGGGGGTGGGAGTTGGGAAAAGGAATCCCCAATCCCTACCTACGTTCACGGTGACGAACGCCGCCTGCGACAAGTGCTGCTTAACCTGCTGGGCAACGCCGTTAAGGTTACCGATGAAGGCAGCGTTACGCTGCGAATTACAAATCCAAAATCTAAAACCTGTGCTGAGCGGCGCTCAAAGAGCGCAAGCCAAAGTATCCAAAATCTAAAATTTGAAGTCATAGACACCGGTATCGGCCTCTCTCCCCAAGAACAGCAAATCATTTTTGACCCCTTCCGGCAGGTTGGCAAGCAAGAGCGACAAGCCGAAGGCACGGGCTTGGGTCTGGCTATCAGCCGCAACCTGGTAACATTAATGGGTGGCGAGCTGCAGGTAGAAAGTCCCCCCTCAATCTCCCCCACTGGGGAGGAAGAAAAACCTCCTCTCCCACAGGGTGAGGGTGGCCCCGGCAGCACCTTCTGGTTTGAAATACCGCTGCCTGAAGTACAACAAGACATAGAAACCGTGGCAGACACTCCCCAACAGATTATTGGAATTCAATCATGCCGGGGATGTACCGGTCAAACCCCCAAAGTTGTGGTCGTTGATGACAACTGGGAAAATCGGGCCGTGCTGGTCGATTTGCTCTCGCCGGTGGGCTTTGATAGTGTAGAAGCCGTCAATGGGCAAGATGGGCTGAACAAAGTTGTTGAACTCCAACCTGATGTCATCATCACCGATTTGGTGATGCCTCAAATGGACGGCTTTGAACTCATCCGCCAGATTCGACAAACTTCTGCATTGAAGGATAAAGTGGTCATTGCCGCCTCGGCCAGTGTGTTTGAGCAAGATCACCGCAAGAGTTTAGAGGTTGGCGGTAACGCCTTTTTGCCCAAACCGATTGTGGCCGAAGCTTTATTTGAACAGTTACAGCGGTTGTTGAAGATTGAATGGGCGTACCGGGCAGAGGTAAGCCAAGAGACGGAAGCGGCCAAACTCATTTTGCCCCCAACCGAAACTTTGGAGCAGTTGCTCGAACTTGGCTCAAATAGGCGATATAGAGGAGTTACAAAACCTGCTGGCCGGCTTAGAGAAGGGGCCGCACCGGGCATTTGGGGTCAAATTCCTGCGGCTAACGCAGCAATTCAAGCTTGAGGAAATGAGTGAACTGCTGGAGGGGTATTTAGATGAACCCAGATAAGAAAGCAACCATTTTAATAGTTGATGACGAAGCGGCCAACCTGGGCGTACTCTATGAGTGTTTGCAACAGACCGGCTACAAGGTTTTTATCACTAAAACTGCTGCCGACACCCTGCGTCAGGTTGACCGCATCCGGCCGGATTTGATTCTGCTGGATATTATGCTGCCCGATATGGACGGCTTTGAGCTGTGCCGCCGGCTCAAAAAAAATCAACAAATTAGCGATACCCTCATCATCTTTCTCAGCGCCTTAACCGATACCGTCGACAAGCTCAAAGGGCTTGATCTAGGCGCGGTAGATTACATTACCAAGCCTTTTGATCCGGCAGAGGTGGTGGCCAGGGTAGATAAACATTTAACCATTAAAACGTTACAACTTCAACTTGAAACCCAAAACCGCCAACTAGAACAAGAAATTGCCGAACGTAAACAAACAGAAAAAAGTATTAGAAAACTCTCCAGAGTGGTTGAGCAAACCGCAGATATAGTTATGATTACCAACACTCAGGGTATTATTGAATATGTTAACCCAGCCTTTGAAGCGCTAACCGGCTACGCTGCCCCGGAAGTTTTGGGGCAAACCCCTCGTCTTCTCAAATCAGATCAGCATGAGCCGGAATTTTACAAAAATATGTGGCAAACGGTTTTGGCGGGTCAGGTGTACCAGCAAATAGTAAAAAACAAAAAACAAGACGGCACCTTTTTTTATGAGGAAAAAACCATCACCCCCTTGCTTGATGAGTATGGAAACATTACCCACTTTGTCTCTACCGGCAAGGATATTACCGAACGCCACCGGATTGCAATTGAACTTGAACACTATGCCAACCAAAATATCCGTTTGCTCAAAGAGGAACAACGCCAGCGTAAAATTGTTGAAAGCTTGCGCCAGGCTATGCTGGCCTTTAGCATGAGCTTGGATCATACCGCTGTGCTGGCTGAAATTTTGGCCCGCTTAAAAACAATTATTCCCTACAACAGCGTTGGCCTTTTTTTGCAAGAAGAGGATAACTTGCGCCTGGTCAGCGGCATTGGGCTAAAGCCGGACGTCATCGACACCCTCATTTCACTTAACGGAAACAACCCCACCGTAGAAATCTTCAAGCGCCGGCAAGCCGAAATTATTTCCGACGTCCGCGCCCACCCCCACTGGCAGATTTTTCCCGCCGGAGAACAGATTCGTAGTTCAATGGCGGCCCCGCTTTTAATTGGGCCGGAAACCATTGGGGTGTTAACCCTTGATCGTTTTGAGCCAAATACCTTTACCCAGGAAGATATTAATATCTTCCTGGCTTTTGCCAACCAGGCTGCTATTGTTATTAAAAATACCGAGCTGTATAAACAAGCCCAACACGCCGCCGCCCTTGAAGAAAGAAACCGCCTGGCTCAAGACCTGCACGATGCCGTAAATCAAACCCTGTTTACCGCCAGCATTATGGCCGAAGCTGTACCCAAAGCTTGGGAAACAAACCCTGAGCAAGGCCGGCGCGGCTTGGAAGAAGTTCGTCGCCTGACGCAAGAGGCGCTGGCCGAAATGCGGACGCTGTTATTAGAACTTAGGCCCCAAGATATTGTTGAAAAGCCGCTGGGCCGGCTTTTAAGCCACCTGACCCGCACCGTTACCGGCCGCAGCCGCATTCCTATTGAGTTAAGTATTGACCATGACAATATTTTGCCGCCGGATCAGCAAATTGCCTTTTATCGCATTGCCCAGGAAAGCCTCAATAACATTGTCAAACACGCTCAGGCCACCCAAACCCGGGTTTACTTAAACTGCCACCCACGCCAGGCCAGGCTTCAGATTCAAGATAACGGGCGGGGTTTTGACTTAAACATCCCCCTATCCGGCCATTTTGGCTTAAAAATCATGCAAGAACGCGCCGCCAAAATTGGCGCAACCCTGACCATCACCAGCCATCCAGAGCAAGGCACAGCGGTGGAGTTGGTGTGGCCTGGGGATGAAGAATAAAAGTTAGCAGTATTCGGTGTACTGATTACTGCTAACTGCCCAACGGAGTATCAAATGACCAACAAACCCATCCGCGTTTTATTAGTAGATGACCATACCGTAGTTCGTACCGGGCTGACGTATGTCCTGGCTACCCTGTCCGATATTGAAGCTGCCGGCGAAGCAGACAGCGTAACATCTGCCCTGGAGCAGTGCGCGGCCATTCAGCCCGATGTAGTTTTAATGGATATAAAAATGGCCGGAGAAACCGACGGCATTAAAGCCACCGCCCTTATCCGGCAGCAGTTCCCCCATATTCAGGTTATTGCCTTAACCAGCTATTATCACCATGACCTCATTGAGCAAGTAATGCAGGCCGGGGCCATTGGCTATTTGCTAAAAAACGTCTCCATGGACGACCTGGCCGAAGCCATCCACGGGGCAGTGGCCGGACAGCCCAGCATATCGCCGGAAGTGGGTCAGGTCTTGGCCCAGACCGTCATGCAGCCCCAAACCCAACCGGGCAGCGATCTAACCGCCCGCCAGCGCCAGGTGTTGGCCCTGTTGGAAAAAGGCTTAAGCAACCGGGAAATTGCCCAACAGCTAGAGGTTACACTACCCACCGCCCGCCATCATGTTAGCCTCATTCTTTCCAAACTGGGTGCAGCCAACCGCACCGAAGCGGTCGCCCTGGCCATAAAACACGGTCTGGTTGAAGACAATTAGCAATTAGCAATTAATCATCAATTATTAATTGCTTTACTGTACATTTGTACAGCACCTCACTATACATCTGTATAATCCCCTACCTATACAAAAAACCCACCAAAAACTATACATTTATTCGATGTTTTTTGGTCCAAAAACTGTTAGACTATAATCGGTTTTATTTTTAAATTTAGGGAGGGATTCCATGAATCTCATCGTTGCTTCTAAAGACAACCAACTGAATTTGGCCTTAAATTTCTGGTTTAACACCCAACCGGGAATTTGGGTTACCGGCATCGCCAGCGATGCGCAGGGCTTGCTGGCCTTGACTAAAGCCACCCGCCCCCATCTGATTCTACTCGATGAACAACTGCCCGGCCAAGAAGTGTCTGACTTTATTGTAAGCTTATACGCTGCGCTTCCTTCAGTTAAAGTTGTGTTGATCAGTAACGATCTGAATTTTTGCAAGCATGGCCTGACACGCAAAACTGATGCCGTTATCAGCAAAAACGATCCTCCAGGCCAACTTTTGCAGGTTTTTCAGCATTTAGGATGGTTGTCTACCCCCCCCAAGTCAAATTTTGATCTTTCCTAAATTATCAATCTGTATGTAATACGATAGCCATCAAGCGTCAACCTTAAAATCGCAACTTACCATTCACAATTCATTTCATCATCTCATCACCTCAGGAGACCGCTGATGAACCGTTCAAAACTGCAACTCTGTCTAAATACGCTTATTATCACCCTGATGCTTTTTCAATCCCTTGTTTTTCCCCTGCAAGTGTGGGCCGAGGAACTACGTAACCCCACGCCCCCTCCGGTAGAGGCCCCCAAATGGAGCATTACCCCGGCTCAGGCTGAAGGTAATTTGATGTATACGCTCAACGTACTGCTGAACTTGCCTCTCGACGCTTCTCCTGAAATGATTGAACTGGCCAATAAAAACCTGGAAATAGCCGCCGAGATTTACGAGCAAGCGCTAACCCAGCAAGCAGCTACCCCCGCCGGTGTCCCTGCCCCGGCCAAAGAAGATGAGCCAAGCCAACCCGACCAGACCGCCGCCCCCTCAGCCGGCCCCAGCCTGACCCAATCTTCCGCCGCCGAGGCCGGCCCGAATGACCCGAATGAAGTGTATATGCTGTCTGCCAACAAAGAGATGGAGGACGGGCGGCTCGCTTCTTGGGTGATAACCGGCGATCCTGGAGATGACCCCGAGGCCTTTGACCGCAATTTTAGCCGTATGTTAGACATCGATGGTATCGATGGAGAAGACGCCCTCCCCGCCGCGCCCCAAACCGCCGCTGGAGCCGATGACCCAAGCGACCTCCCTACCGCATCCCAAACCGAACTGCCCTTGGACTCAGCCCCACCACCGGAGAATTATGTACCCCCAAGCGCACCGCCCGCCGTTCCCCCAAGTGTGCCGCCCGCCGCTCCCTTGTCTCAGCTTAGTAACGTTCTTATATTTTGCGACGATGTGGATCTTGGAGGAAACTGTGAAGAACTGGAGGATGGAGAGGTCGACCCGGCTTGGGATATCCCTCTTAACCCTCTCTATCTGGGATACAAGTTTCCCGATATATCGACTGTTGGAAATGGAACGGTGGGGCTTAACACCCTGGCCTCCTTTGATATTGCGCAGGGATACTGCGTTGAGTTTTTCACGGACCAAAACTTCCAATCATCCGATATATCTGCCCCCTTCCCTCAGGGCGAACTGAGCGCCCATATATGCGGGCCGGCTACGGTAAATGATATCGCTACCGATTCTCGGATTGAGAAAACAGGGGCCGTTTCGCCGTTTATAGATAACATTGAATCAATGCGAATTTACCAAGATAACTGCTACACCCCAACCCCCGATGATGTCATAACACGATATACTACGCCCGATTTTGGTTTAGGCTATCCGGATCCCAGCGTAGAATGGAGCCCGCCCTGCGCTTTTGTTCCTTTTGCTGAAGCCTCACCACAGGGCTACGTCGTGTTCGAATCCCTCAAAGTTGGCAGAAACGTTGGCGTGCTCGCATACGAAAGTGGTTGGTATAGTGGCGTTGAATGGGTTTTCAACGACGGTCGCTTTACCCACTATAAGCAAGTACCCCCTCCCTTTGATACAGCGCTCAACTTTGGCTCTGGTCCGGTCTCTGGGTTCTGGTCCCACAAAATCGGGCAGGCAACCGACCTCAGCGTGTTTGTCTACCCGCCGCCCGGCCCCATTTCCCCCGGCAACGAGTTCACGGTCGGTTATAGAATCGAGAACACAAGCCCTACAACAACCACTGTAGGCGGTAATGAACCCGAGGCATATGTGAGTGTAACCGGTATGCCATTGGGGATGGACGTGATTACACCGACAACTACACCAACATCTACCCTGAAATGGTGTTCTCGAGTCGGTGATCCAGATAACCACTATTTAAGCTGCCATTTGAATGCCCCTCTTGCAAACGATGATTTTGTCGAGGGTACACTCACCTTTACCACAACCACCGCTCTCTCCCCCGGCACTCGTACACTCCAGTTCAGGGCTCGAGGAAAGTGGGAAAAAGTAGAAGGTGACGAAAACTCTCAAGACTTTGACATCACCACGCGCAACGAAGCCGACTTGAGCGTAAGCCTGAGCGCGCCGGCGGCGGTGCAAAAAAGCCGCAGCAGCACCACCTATGTGGTGCAGGCCGCGGTCACCAACAACGGCCCGGATGACAGCCAGGCATCGCGGGTGGTCTTTACCCCGCCCTCCGGCACGTCGCCAGGTTCACCCTCACCCAGCCAGGGCAGTTGTTCCAGCAACACCACTTGCGATCTGGGCTTGATTGCCAACGGCGGCAGCGTCACGGTTGATTACCTGGTTAACGTGCCCTCGACCTTTGCCGAAGGGGCAACGATGGCGGGCGAGGCCACAGTCAGCATAACCGATCCCGGCGCTCAGGACCCGGATGAATCTAACAACACCGCGTCGTCCAATTCAAGCACGCTCACCCACTGGGTCACAAACATCGGCGCCTCCGGGCCGGGCGGAGAGGTGCATGACCTGGTTTACCAATCCGGCGTCCTGTACGCTGCCGGCGTCTTTGGCGTTAAGCGCTGGACCGGCTCAGCCTGGAGTTCAATCGGTGGGCCGTCCGGCACGGTCTACACCCTCATCCCCGATGGCAGCGGCGGCCTGTACGCCGGCGGCAGCTTTACCAATATCGGCCCGCGCCTGGCCCGCTGGAACGGCTCTTCATGGAGCGCGGTTGGCGGTGGGGTGCCAAACGGTACGGTTTACGCCCTGGCCACCGGCGGCAGCGATCTGTACGTTGGCGGCCAGTTTACTCAGGCCGGCAGCCTGACCACCAATAACATCGCCCGTTGGGACGGCGCGACCTGGCATCCGTTGGGCGTGGCCGGCGTTACCCAGGGCTTGGGCGGCTCCAACCCGCCTCACGTGCGGGCCATTGCGGTTAACGGCAACGATGTGTACGTGGGTGGGCTGTTTATGGTCCCGGCGATACACATTGCCAAATGGAATAAAACCGACGATGCCTGGACCTCGCTGGGCACCGGAATGGGTTATATGGGCGGCAGCACTGTAGTGCACGCTATGGCTATGCTCAACAACCGCTTATACGTGGGCGGTCGTTTTGCCAACGCCGGCAATGTGTCGAGCGGAGTCAACAACATTGCCGGCTGGGATCTGGCCCGGCAAACATGGACCACCCTGGGCGGTGGCCTGGGTGGTGGTCTGGACAGCGTTAATGATCTATCGGTAATGAACGGACAACTATTGGCCGCCGGAAAATTCTCTACCGCCGGTGGTGTGTCAGTTAAACACGCCGCCTTGTGGAACGGCGCCACCTGGTTCGGGATGGGTCAGGGGATCGCCAGCGAGTCGAAGGCCGTAGTTTCCGATAACAGCGATGATACCTTTGTGGGCGGCGCGTTTAGCAGCGTGGATAACACCTTGGTTACAGCCAACAATGTGGGCCAGTACCGGCATTTTGACCTCCGCGATATTTCTATCAGCCAGAGCATTACCCCCGATCCGCCGACGGCCGGGCAGTCGTTGTCCATCAACCTGAACGTAACCAACAACAGCGGCAGCACCGCGCCCGACGTTATGGCCCGTTACGAGCTTCCGGCGGGCATCTCTTTTGTCTCCGCATCCGGCTGTACCCACGCCGACGGGATTGTAACCTGTAACCTGGGTAACATGAGCGGTGGTTCCAGCCAAAATAAAACCATTCAAACCAGCGTTTCTACCCTGGCCGAGGGGACTATGACCAGCCAGGCCTGGGCCGGGGCGCGCCGGCTGGACTCAAACGGCAGCAACAACTTTGCCGGCCTGACCCGCGCCATTGTTTCCGAGGCCGATTTGGAAGTTACCTTGAGCGGGCCGGGTACGGCCACCGCCGGCGAGAACATTACCTACAACCTGGGTGTTACAAACAACGGCCCGGCTGTTGCTACCGCCGCTGTGGTTACCCTCACCTTGCCCACCGGCGGGGCTAATCTGGCTTCTGCCAGCGGCCTGAGCTGCGTGGCGGTTAGTGATTACGACGATTTTGTAGAGGTAAGATGTAATTTGGGCGATATGGCCCCCTCCGCCAGCGATTCCGGCACGTTAACATTTAATATCCGGCCCGAAACGTTGGGCACTATGGGCGCGTCGGCTAACGCCACATCGCTGCTTTCCGACCCCACCCCGGTCAACAACACCCCCTCTGTTAACACCACCATTCAAGACGCAGCCGATTTGAGCGGTAGTATAAGCGCTCCGGCGCTGGTATTCCAACCCATAAGCGGCCTGAGCGAGTTTAGCTACAATCTGGGTGTCGCTAATGCCGGGCCGTCTCTGGCCCGCAATGCTACCATAGACCTCACCCTGCCCGCCGATGTTACCTTTGACGCGGCCTCTGCCGGCTGCACCCTGCAAGGAGATACCGTAACCTGCGCTGCGGGCAACCTGGCCACCGGAGAATCGGCCGGCTTTGTAGTGGATGTGTTTGTTAACTACGGCACGCCTCACGCCACTTCGCTGGATGCCTATGTCCTGGCGGCCTCAGCGTCTAATGATCTGCAACCCTTTAACAATACGGACAGCACCAGCACCGTTGTTTCTACCGATACCAACGACCAGCAAGCCGACCTGCAACTATCTCAGGCAACAGATGTTCCGGTTAACGCGGGCGAAACATTGGTCTACTGGATGAACGTGTACAATGCCGGGGCTGTAGAAGCCGGCTTCACCCTAACCGACACCCTGCCCGCTGGCGTTACGTTTGACCGCTCCTTGTCAGACCCCACCTGCGACGAGCCTGTGGCCTCGCCGGGCGTAGTGGTCTGCCAGCTTCCTGCACTGGGGAGCGGTATGCAGCGGCAAGTAGATATTGCCGTTACCGTGCCGGCCGATACGCCCGCCGGGACCACGTTGAACAACGCGGCTGAAGTCAGCAGCAATATAACCGACTCCAATCCGGCCGACAACCAGGCCGGCCTGGATCGTACAGTCAGCACCCTGGCCGACCTGCGGTTGACGATGGACAGTTCTCACACCACCGTAGCCGCGGGCGAAACCGTCAGCTATCTCCTGACGGTGAAAAACCTGGGGCCGTCGCTGGCTCAAGGTGTAATAGTTAGCGACCCGCCGCCGGCCGGGCTGGTCCTGCAATCGGCCACGCCCTCGCAAGGTTCTTGCGATACGGCCGGAGGAATAGCCGCCTGTAATTTGGGCAATCTGGCGGTGCAAACCGAAGCCACGGTGCAAATTATTATGACCGCCGGCAGCGGCACCGTAACTAACCAGGCCACTGCGGGCGCCACCACCCCGGATAGCAATGTAACCAACAATACCGCCTCGGCTACGCTGGAAATTGCCGGGGCCTCGCGTACAACCCGCACCTTTGGCGCGGTCAATATCACCGCCGACACCTTTGTGGACCTACCCGGCGGTGCAACGCAAGCCTTTGGCAACGTGTGGCTGGGCGATTATCTTAGACTGGCCGGCGAAACCGACAGCATGGTGATTGACGGCCAGAGCGTGACCGGTGAGGGCACAATAGAGTATTTGCAGGAGCAAATTCAGCTCTTTACCGGCGATTTCAGCGGCAGCTTTGCCGCCGCTTCGGCCACCCTGGCCCCCGCCGCCAACGTACTCTATCAGTTGGATGAAATGGCCGGCTTCCCCCTGAACAACAGAACCATAACCCAGATAGACTTGCTGGCGGGCCGGTCCGATGTTCAAACAACCGCCTTCTGGATTAAAGCCCCCGGCTTTGATAAAACGCTTGCCGCCAGCATATTTGTTGATCCAGGCCCGGTCTACGGCGGTACCGTAGGCGACTTCAGTTTTGTGGTCAGCGACATTACCTTTGATGTGCAAAATGCCGAACTGCTGACCGAGGGCGTGTCTGCCAACAATGTAACCATCACCTTACCAGGCAAATGGGGTGGGGTTAGCGGCAGCGTTTCTGAACTTGTTATCACCGAGTATGGCGTTTCAATTGGTGGGGCTTCGATGACGGTTCCCCTGCCGGATATGAATCTGGCCGGCGAAAAGGTCAAGCTTATCAACAATGAAATTACCATTATCTACAACGGCCAGGATTTAATGCTTATTGGCGACGGCACGCTGGCCATCAACCTGCCCGACAACGAGCAGGAGAGCGCCATTTCTTTTATGATTGACTCTAACGGCGACTTTATGGCCTCCATAGACCAGATTACGCTCTATATGGCTACCCTGTCGCTGGAGTTAACAGACGTGATGGTCAATAACGACGGCCTGTATGTGGATACGGGTGTCCTGACCTTGCCGCCCAGCCTGAATGAGAGTACGGTCACCGTGCGCGAGGTCAGTGTTACCGCCGATGGCCTGGAAGTTGGCGGCGGCGCGGTAACGGTCAACCTGCCCGACATTGTGATGGGTTCCCAGGTTCGCTTTAGTGGGGTGTCGGTCACCATGGAAATCACAAACGGTAATGAATATAGCTTTAGTGTGGATGCCGTTTTGCAACTGCGCCTGCCGCAAAACGATCAGGACATCACCATTAACGCCGCAATTGACAACGACGGCAACTTTGCCGGCACGCTGGATCTGATTACGCTCAAGCTTGGGCCGGCCACGCTAACCTTAACCAACATCGCCTTTGACAAAACGGGCTTACAGGTGGATGACGGCACGCTTTTGTTCCCGCAAAATCTGGGCGGCGTCTCGGCCACGCTAACCGAGATCATAATCGATGAAAATGGCTTGAGCTTTGGCGGCGGCGCGGTCCAGGTTCCCATCCCCGACGTGCAAGTGGGCGGCTTTTCTATTAGCGAAGCCAGCCTGACCATAGAATTTGCCATAGACCGCACCTACAAATTTATTATTGCCGGCACGATGAACATTAAAGTGGCAGAGTTCGACGCTATGGCTATGGGCAATGTGACAATCGATCAACACGGTAATACCAAGGGTGAAGTCACGGGCTTTTCCGTTGGCGTGGCCGGTATGGAACTGATCATCGAAGACTGCAAGATCCGGGATGGCGTTATTACTGCCTCCGTAGCCGGCCTCAAAGTACCCAACGCCTGGGGCGGGGCCGAGGTGACGGTTTACAATATCCGCATCTCTAAAGACGAGATCAAGATTGGCGGCGGCAAATTTGTTCTGCCGGAAATTAAAGCCGGCGGCGTTAGCCTGGGTAGCTTGTGGGGCGAACTGAGAGAAGAAGGTGATGGTTACATCATCGTTGCCGGTGGCAAATTTAACGCCGGCGTTGGCGGCCCCAACTGTATGTTAAACGTAGAGGTCACCCTTTACTACGGGCCTGATGGTTCGCCCGCCGTGGAATTCAAGTCGGTTAACCCGCCCCCCCCGGCCTCAGAGCAACCGGAAACCGGCTTACCCCTGGCGCCTGTCAGCACCCAGCCCCAGCAGCTTGCTCAAGCCGGAGATATTTCAGCCCAAGCAGACAGCCTGCGGCTGCGCGAGGTTAGTGTAGGTCTGGATGGTTGCCGTATCCCCATCTCCAGCACCGGATTCTACCTGGTGGCAGTCCAGGGTACCATAACCTTTGAAGCGCCCGGCGAAATGCCAAAGTTGCAAATCGACGTAACCGTGGAAGATACTGGCAAGATGGTCACTATAGATGCCGGCATGGGCATGGAATTTGACCCCTGGAAAATGGATTTTTGGGGTACGGTCACCCTCTTCTCTCTCTTCGAAGCGGCTAAAGCGGATGGTACAGTAAGATCAGGCTTTTTCACGCTCCACGTCGAGGACAAATTCGGTCGATCGGGTGATATAACCGCCTGGTCAGATGACGGTTTCCATATGATTGGCAGACTGCAATGGAAAGTGAATATCCCCAAGGGTTCTGTGTTTGAAGGGTGTATTAATCTCGGCGTTGATGAAATTTGCATCTCGGTTCCACCTTCGAATTTATCATTTAACATCGGTGCAGAGTTTGGCGAGTTTAAAAACGGCGCCGGCACGGTCTGGGGCATAAAAGGCTGGGTCACTGTGATGGGCTATACGGCTGGTTTTTATATTGATACCACCGGTAAGCTTGCAATAGGCAATGTGGATAAATACCAACTGATTACCCCGCCCTCGGTCATGCAGGCCAAAGTTTTACATGAAGCCATGCGAGCCGAGGAGGAGGGGCTATCCACCCTCTCTGCGGCTAATCGCCAACTGTTGGATATAATTGTCTTTGCCGCAGAGGATGTCATCATCAACCAGTTGGTAGATGTTTCTACCGACGTAGGCTTTGTGATGTCGCGTAAGGGCAGCGCGCCCACCATGACCTTGATTGACCCTGACGGCCGGGCTATCGCCCCGGGCAACCTGCCGGGTAACGTGTTCTTTGATGAATCCACCTTAGACGACGGCAGCATCCAGACCTTGTACATGGTCAACGGCGCTCAAGCCGGCCAATGGCAGGTGGTGCTGCACAACGTGCCGGCAGACGAAGCAACGTATGTCTTCCAGGCCTTTGGCGCTAACCCGCCGCCGGCGTTGGCAGACGTATCGGTGATGAGTACCGGCTCGGATACGGCCCAGGTTAATTGGCAACTGACCTCTGCTGAAATCACCACCACCCTCGACCTTCACATTACTGAGGGGCCAATTGTGGTTACTCAAACCTATACCGATAGTAACGGTCAGCCCCAAACAACAGAAGAAACGTTGTTTACCGGTCAAACCATTATAGAAGATGTAGTCACCACTTTGGACGGCTCGCCGTCGCAGGTTGATCTGGACCTGAGCGACGTAGCAAGCGGCGAGTACTGGCTTTGGTTCAACGCCGAGGACGGCCGCAACCCGCCCACGCGCGTTTATGCCCCCAATCCCATCTATGTAAGCCATAGCTGGAGCAACACCTGGACATCTAACATCATGGCCACGCCCGGCTTCCGCAATCTGGATGTAGCATGGTCAAAACATCCCAACCCGGATGTGGATATTTACAAGATTGAAGTTGGACGCTTGCCCGGGTTGGTAGATGAAGTGGCCTATGTAGGGCCGGGCCAGGAATGGCCGCTGGATAACCTGACCGCCGACCAGGTCTATTACCTGACCGTCATTGGGGTAGACGAAGAAACCGGACGCATCTCTCGCGGTGAAACCATCACCGCCATCCCGGATGGCGGCACCTTTGACCTGACCGTTGACACGGGAAGTAACTTGCTGGGAGCGATGTTTGTGCCGGAAAATTCCATTGGAATAATGTCCGGTACGGCAGATCTGACTGTTACCGCCGGCCAAACCGTTACCCTGAACCTCAAATTAAGCTCTACGGTAGACCCCTACCCCGCTGCGGTTGGCCTGTACTCCGGCGATATTGTTGACGGCATCTATGTCAATTTCCTGACCGCCGAGATGATGGTTGTGCCAACCGTAGCCGGTACGTTAATTCCGGTAGAAATTTCGGTTTCACCCACTATGGTTGGCGGGGTATATGATGTGCCGATACAAGCCTTTGGTGAAGGCTTGCAAGATGAAGTAACGGTGCATCTAACGGTTAATGAGCCAAGGGTAGAAGTATCGGCCTTGCCGGATCAGGTTAGCCTGACCACCAACGGCGGCGCAACCTCGGCTACGCTGAATGCAGTCAGTTTGTTTGGAGGCACCCGCCCGGTAGAACTGGACCTGGATAACGCCCCCACCGGACTGGAATACAGCATTAGCCCCAATACGCTGTCGGCGGGCAGCAGCGCTACCCTGTCCTTAACCGATACTTCTCGCTTAAGTAACGGAGTGTACCCGTTAAGCCTTAGGTCTGAGGCCGGTTTGCAGCAGCAGTTGGTGCCCATTACCCTGACGGTGCAAAAGCCGGATTTCACGCTAAGTCCAAATCTAACCTTTATGTCAATGCTGGTTGGGGAAAAGGCCGTCTTTGCCATCCCCACCGCCGGCGAAAACCTGACCGGCCCGGTAGCCTTCAGCCTGGAGGCCACCTCCAGCCAGGTGCCGGACGGCCAGGCCGGTTTTGCCGCCTCGCCCACCAAAACGCCTCAAGCTACATTTGCTTTAACCCCACCCGGAACGGCTTACCTGATTATGGAAACAGCAGATACCACCCCGGTGGGCCGGTATCACCTTAAGGTACAGGCTCAGATAGACGGCAAAACAGTAACCAAGAGTTTTTATGTAACCGTGCTGGCCGAAGCCACCACTGCCGATGTGGGTGTGACGCAAACCTCGGCGGCCAATACCGTAGCCGTGGGTGGCGTAATGACCTACACCATCCAGGTGGTTAACTATGGTCCGCTCAAAGCCACCAACATTGTTCTAACCGACACCCTGCCGGCGCAAACTTCGTTGGTGTCCGCCACTCCGGGCCGGGGTTCTTGCCAGGACAATGGCCTTACGGTGACTTGCGACCTGTATGACCTGCGGCGGGGTGACAGTGTGGATGTGACCATTGTCGGCCGGGTCAGTTCAGCCGTAGAGCGGCAGACCGAACTGGTTAATCAAGTGGCGGTAGCCGCAGATCAGCCGGATAATGTGCCGGTGAACAACAGCAATCTCGTATCGGTTATCGCCACTACGCAGTCCGATCTGACCCTGTCTATATCCGGTTCGCCTGACCCGGTTATTGCCGGAGCCGGCGAGATGACATACGTCATCATGGCCCGGAACAATGGCCCCTCTGACGCACCGGAGGTAGAAATGAACCTGACCTTGCCGGAAGATGTTACCCTGCTAACCATGCCTGATGAGTGTGGCGCATCGGTAGATCAAACAAAAGTACTCTGTAACCTGGGTAAACTGACAGCCAACGCTCCCAATAATCAGGCAATTGTCTATGTGACAGTACAGGTTGATAGCGGCGCTACCGGCTTGCTAACCGCCGAAGCGGTGGTTGACAGCGCCGATAGTAATTTGGTTGACCCCATAGTTAGCAATAATAACATATCCGTTGAAACCCAGGTGGAAACCGACGTAAACCTGATGGTAACCCACCAGATGGTTGCCCCGGAAGAGGCAATTGCCGGGGCTGAATTGGCCTACCAGCTTGTCATTAGTAACACCGGTCAATCAGATGCACGCAACGTACAGGTTTATGACACCTTGCCCGATGAGTACAGTACCGTTACCAGCGCTGTACCAACTCAGGGCAGTTGTACCGTAGTTGGAAAGCAGGTAACGTGCCAACTGGGTACAGTAAAACCACAAACCGGTGCCTCAATTACCCTGCGAGGCGTGGTCAATGCCGGGTCCCGAACCCCCTTGTACAACAGCAGCACGGTGCAATCTGCCTCGGCTGAAACGGTGACCAATGATAACCATAGCTATGCTTTAACCAGCCTGACCGCCCGAACCGATCTGGAGATCACCGCCAACAGTGCCCGGCCCTCATCATACCAGTTCTTGGTGGACAACAAAGGGCCGTCGGAAGCGAGGGGAGTGGTCCTTAAGGGCACCCTGTCTGAAGGGCTGGGTATAGAGCAGTTCATTCCCTCGCAGGGAACGTGTCTCGCTAGCGGGCAAGAATTCACCTGCCAGTTGGGTACAATATCACCCTTAGATCGAGTGGTGGTGAACGTAATCACCAGTTTGGCAGATGGTTATGTGAGGGGCATTGCTTCCGGCGAAATATCTGGCAGTGAAACAGATATGCTCCTTACTAACAACAACAGCAAAGTAACATCGTGGTTAGAAGGCGCTGGTGAGTCTGGTATTTACCTGCCGATTATTTTTAGAGGAGGCACAATGGCCCCGTCTGGCAGCTCAAGCTCAATTAAGAGTACGCCCGGTGTTTTAACAGGCGGACCAGCTATTTATCTGCCAATTATCTTAAACCAATCGAAATAAAAAAGACATAAAGGGCTTAAAACCCTTTATGTCCAGATTATTAGGGGATAGTACCCATGAAAACAAGACCAATACTTCTACTTATTACTGCCGTTACTGTTGGAATGCTGATGACTCTAACTATTGTTGGAGGGGTGCTGGCTGCAGCGGCCGATTTGCAGATAAACATATCCGGCTCGTCGGATCCAGTTACAGCCGGCGAAATATTAACATATAATGTTACGGTGTTTAACGATGGACCAAACCAGGCAGCAAACGTGGTTATGACCACCACCTTGGATACCAAGACCAGTTTTGTCTCTATCAGTCCCAGTACCAACTGTTCTCACAACAACGGAGTGATCACGTGTACGGTGGCGGCCCTGCTCAATGATCAGGGGGTACAAGGCTACACTATTAAGGTGAATGTAGACCCGGGCGCACGAGGCTCGTTGTTAGCCGAAGCTGAGGTTGATAGTGTAATACCAGATGGGAATAGCACTAATAATTTAAGGATTAAAGAAACCACCATCAACTCCGATGTTGATCTGGAGGTGGCCCACCTGACGCCGCAGCCTGATCCGGCTGTAGCGGGCGGGGTACTTACCTACCGGCTAGCTATCACCAATAACGACAGTTCCCTGGCTACCGGCGTAAATTTGATTTTGAAAGATATTGCTACTGAAAAATTTGAAGAATTTATTGCAGGTTCGTCGGGGGCCAACTGCACCGGCAATGCTGCAAAAGTGGACTGTAACATCGGCAATGTGGCTCCGGTGGGAGTCACCGGACCGGGCTGGTTGACCAGTGGCAGCGTAATCACCATTGCGGTCAGACCCAAATCCAATCTGACCACGGCAGATATCCTGAGCACTCTTGTAGAAATAGATGGAGTTGAGG
This sequence comes from Chloroflexota bacterium, assembly GCA_024223125.1. Next base: position 8,391 of record JAAEOP010000418.1, on the reverse strand, counting down.
CAGAAGCTGTTCTGGGTAATAATAATGATATGAAAAGCAGCGGAGTAGTTAGACAAAGTGATATGACAGTGGAAATATCCGGCTCCGCAGATCTGGTACCGATAAGCCCCGACGTAGGCTCGATAATACCAGTCACATATACCATTACCGTTACTAATACCGGCCCATCGGACAACACAGAGGTTGTAGTAACCAGCACATACACAGCCAGTGAAATAGTGATAGAAGGGGCAGAAGGGGCGGCCTGCACTATTTCTGCCGGGCAAACCGTCTGCCAGCTTGGAGCAATGTCTGACACCCAGGTAAAAACCTTCTATTTACAAGCGCGGCTACTAAAAGAAGCCTCAACCCTTGCTTTGCAAACCGAGGTGGGGGGTAAGAACGTTGAGCAGCCTGATGTTGGTGTCAACCAGGTTAGTATAAGTACTCGAACCATGGCCTTCCCTATCTACATCCCCATTATAATTAGACCCAGTCCGGAGGACTCATCCGAATCCGATGATGGCCCATAATTTTCAACAGGAACATCCCCGGCTTGTTTTTTTGACGTGGTTTGAAATAAAAATTGGGCCACGCCAAGCACCATTACTATATCACCAAGGCTGATTGAATATCTGCGCCATGGTAAGGCCACCGGAATGATATCGGATAAGACCCACAGCTTGGTTTCAGTACGGGGTAAGACGATATTTTTACTCTTGATAGGTTTGGCTGATACTTCTGCGGTTTGGTCAGGATGAACATAGCGATATGTTTCGGGGGTCACGGGCATCCAGCCGCCGTTGGCGACCATCACCACCGTGTTGAGAATTATTCCCAGGGTAAATAATTTAGCCCCGGGCACATGCCGGTTCAAAAGGAAAAGCAAGATCAAGGCAATATGCGATAAAATGAGCAAACTCATTTGAAAAACTGTGCGTTCTACTGCGTAAATAACGGCAAACCACTGCACTATAAACAAACCGGCCACAGCAGCCACAGCCTGCCAGCCGCCTCGATAAGACATCTTTCCAATAGCACTTATATCACGCCGAAGCAGCAGGGCCAGGACAAGTAAACAAATAATTGCATAAGCTAAAATCATGCCTTAAATTCCCAATCTTTACTCGTTTTTAGATGCTTTTTTAATGGTAGGGTCTTGGCCGGCATTAATCTGAATCGACAATTCGATGTCTTGCTCTATAATTTTTTCTAATCGTACCCAGTAGGGTTGCCAGATTTCGTTCTGCTGGTCCATTTCCTTACGGACCAGTAATAGTAATTGAGCCACATCATGCTCACTCAATTTCAGAACGATTTTTTTTCCCCTTGTTTCCATATATGCTTGTACCATAGCTTCACATTGTAGTAAAGATAAATAAGAAATGAGCCGCTAAATTTGGCTCATTTCTTATTTATACAGGACGATCCAGTAGATTTACTTTGACCTGACGGGCGTACTCTTTTAGGGTGGGCGCTTCAACGTTGGTTAAAACTTCAGCATCTTCCGGCGGCAGATTCATTTCTGCCAGGGCCTCTTGTGGGCTGGCCAGTAACCTGGATCTAAAAGCAACATTGGCACTGGCTTTGATCAACACGTTTGATATCGCTGGTCGATTTGGTACGGATTTCATATTCCTAGTCCTTATAATTTTGATGTGAGTTTGCCGGAGTATAATCTAAAATCCTGGATCACTGGGGGCACCGCCAACTACGGCAGCAATTAAGATAGCACCGAGAACAATAATAACCCGTGCCGTTGGATTTTGAGTAGTTCGATTGCCACAAATTTGAATCTTTGTGACATTAGTTAATTCGCCATTCATCTGTTGAATGAGTACGCTTAACTCCACCAAAGAGGTTTCCTCAGATGTCGACTACCAACTTCCATCATGAGGCGCGCCGCCAACTAAAGTAGCAATTGCCAAAATGCTCATAACAATGATGACCCGCGCCGCGGGATTATTAAGTAGTTCGCCTGTTCTGAGTTTAAAATTTTGCGACATTGGTAAATACCCCTTTCACTATTTAGCAAGTAAATATTTGATGGTATAACCAATGTATCACAAAGACTCGGACAGTTTTCAGCAAAAATGCTACACGAAAAAACTGCGGTGCCTCTGTTTGTGTTATATTCTTACAGGACTCTATATTTATTTGGATTGGACATCATCACTATCTAGTGCCCATCAATTGTAGATAGAGTTGTTTGGTGGTTGCGCTTGGAGAGGTATTGAGTTCTTGTTCAAATGTTTGACACAACTTTGTATAATATGTTGTTAAATCATCGTACAAACCGGCCTGTGCGTAAGCTCTTAAGGCAGTACGATGCAAGTCCTCGCGAAAGTAATCTCTATTTAGACCCTGATTAATTATGCTTAGCGCTTCTTGGGGAGCGTTATTTTTAACAAGTTGCTTGCCGGCCAGCTTAACCACCTGCAAAAACCTGGCTTCATAGGAAAGGCGGCGATCTTCTCCCCATTCTCCTAAATCAAAGCCGGCCAGAAATTCGCCTTGATACAAAGAGATTAGCTCTAACTGTAGGGCTAAAGCGTCTGCCGCGGTGGTTTGGGTCAATCGTTCAAAAAGTTGTTCAAAGGCCAAAGCATCACACCATTCAAGATAGTTAGGATTAATCTGGTAGTGATCACCTTGGACAATAACGGAATCCTGATCTAGTGTATTATACCGCAAGCTTTTTAGTATTTGGTGATACTTTATCGAAGCCTTGTTCCGACTCAAATCAGGCCAAATAGCGACGCTGACTTCACTCCAACTGCAACCAACATCCTGGCCTTCTAACAGCAAATATAGTAATAATTCGGGTGCTTTGCTTATGCCTCCTCGCTGGTTGAATTGTTTGCGTTCACCGGCCACCGTTACAGATGGTGAACCAAAAGCAAAAACTTGTAATCCGGGTCCCAATAAATCGATGTTCTTTTGATTTTGGGTTAGCAGCAGCCAGATATTATTTCGCAAACTGGCCGAAGTATCTGCTCGGTGTAGAAAATGAAATAACAGATGTTGCGTTTCTGCTATAGTCGTCCCCAATCCGTGAACCAAATCACCCATAGCCAAAGCTAATCTAATAGCCTCTTGAAGTTGCTTGCGTGCGGCCGAGGGTCTTAGATCAAGTAGTAGGCTATACCCCCACCATAACCTGGCTTTGGCTTGTTCTAAGACATTCTTCTCGGCAAAGGAAGCCACGGTTTCGGCAAATAAGGAAAAACTGGCTTTGTAATCCTCGCGCTGCACGTTAATTTTGGCTTGAAGTATAGCGGCCAATCCTTTTTCAAAACCCAGACCACTTTCTATGGCAATGGCTCTGGCCCGGTTAGCACGTCGGAGCGCCTGGGGCAAATCATGCTGGCGATAGAAACATTCGCCCACCTTGATCAGGTTATAAATTTCCAGTGAATGGACACTTGCTTCGCGCGCATATTCGGTTGATCGGGTATAAGCTTCGATGGCCTTTTCATAATCTTGACATTCCAGATAAACATCACCGATACCGGCCTGGGCAAAAGCGGCGCGGCGTATTGCTCCAATTTGGAGCGCGATGTTGAGACTATTATTGAATTGTTGCAATGCTTCATCGTAATGCCCAACAGTATAGAGCGATACCCCTAAACTGTTTAAAGTGTTAGATAAATCATTGGCGTTGCCCAATGTTTCCCATGAGCGAAGCGCCTGTCTATAGTGGTGATCAGCCCCACTGATATTGCCGTGGGCTTCTAAACAAACCCCAATTTCGTGATGGCACGCGCCTACTGTATAAGTATCATCCAATTGCTCAAACAGTTCTAATGCTCGACGTAAATCTGATAAGGCTGCTACGGTATTGCCTGCAAACAGATGAATTGAGCCACGACTCCGGATAGCAAGAGCAATCAGGTGTTTATCAGCTCTTAACGTTTCCAATTGATTAAGCCCCTCTGTAGCCAGGCTTAAAGCTTCCTCAGCCCGCCCCATCATCCGTGATACCTTCGCTTGAAAAATCTGGGCCTCGGCTGTCCCAATCAAATTCTTTTTCTGCTGAAATTGCTCTTTAGCTTTTTTTAAGAGGTCTAAGGCTTGCTCAAGTTGGCCCAGGTCATATCCCAATATTTGTCCCTGCAACAACAGCAGCCCCGGATGTTTGATCAATTCTCGTTCAGGCATCTGGTTGAGCCAGCCATTCAGGGTTAAGGCTCGACCGGTGTCGTAGAATTCCCGCCCTTGGCTTTCCAGCAATTTTGCAGTTTTATCCCAGGCATGCACGGATAGATAGAGCGGGATGGCATCCTGAGTACGAGACCGTACTGTTAAAAGATTGGCCGCTTTTTTTGAAACTTGGCTATAAAGGGCTTTGTCAGTTGCTAATTGGGTACGCAAGAATTCGGCAAAGAGATCATGATACCTGAAGCCACCGCCAATTTGGGCAATGAATAAATCGTTGTAGACCAGGGCTTCAATATGGGTTTGAGCGTCGCTAATGTCCAGAAGCGCGTTACAGAGCTCAACCGTCATATTGGGCAGGACAGCGGTATGAAGCATGAAGCGCTGTAACTCGGGCGACTGTTTAGCAAAAACCTCGGTGGCCAGGTATTGATAAATAACTTGCCGATCATCGCCCAGGCGCTGCCAAAGACCTCCTACGGTTTCGTCAATCTTCATCATGTGCCCGGCCAATAAAACCTGGGCAATATTACCGTCGGTGGCCTGAGCAATATCTGCGGCCGTTTCCAGATCGATGCGCCGACCAAAACGTTTGCGCATCATCAGTTGGATTTCATCCGGCGTAAAGCGCAATTCTTCTTCAGAAAGACCGCTGGCCCGCTCGGTCATCAACAAATCAAGAATTTGACCCGTTTCAAGCTCCAAGTCACCCCGAGCCGCCACAATGATAGTGCTTGCATCCGGAAGCTGATCGAGCAATTGGTCGAGAGCAAGAGTTATACCGGCGCTGACTGCCTTGTGGTAATCATCAATAATGATGATATGCGGCCCTACCTTGCCTAACAGTGTCGCAATTCGACGGACGCTATTCTGCGTCTCGCCGCGCTCAATCAGTCTAAATAACTCTGCAGGTTCAATTTCATGAAAGCGATCGGTGATACTGTGGGCCAGAATAGTTAGAAAAGAGGTTGGGTCACGGTCTGAAGGCTCCAAAGAACACCAGCAAACCGGCAGATTTGTGGTTTGAGTAAAATCTGCCAGCAAGATTGATTTGCCATAACCGCCGGGGGCATAAATGGTGATAAAACGATAGCCGGAGTCAATAAACGACTCCAGCATATTCAATAACCGTGGCCGGCGATGGATTAAATTGAGCGTAGGTAGGCGAATTCGATCTTCTAAAGCCATTTTGTAAGTAATTAAGCCCTTATCGACTGGCTAATCCACCAGCAGTTTCTCCCCCATCAATTATCACCGGATGTCCGGTAATGTAGGGCGCTTCTTCGGAAGCCAAAAAGGCAAAAAGCGCCGCAATCTCCGACGTCTTGGCATGTCGTTTTAAAGGGATTTTATTATTGACCGCATCCATCATTTCCGCACTGTATTCTGCCTCCTGCATTGGAGTCAGCACATAGCCGGGGCAAACGGCCACTACCCGAACTGTTGGCGCCAATTCCAAGGCCATCGTGCGGGTAAGTTCGATGACACCCGCCTTGGCCGCATTGTAATCGGCGTAGTGGGGATGGGCCACGAGGCCGTTGGTTGAGCCCATGTTGATAATCACGCCTCCCTCTCCGGCCAACATCCGCCGGGCCGCTTGCTGGGCCACGTAAAATACCCCATGCAGATCAACATTAACCACCTGCTGCCACTCCTCGGGGGTGATGTCCATAAATTTGTGCCGAATACTGATGCCCGCATTGTTAATGAGAACGTCGATGCCCCCACACAAATTATCCAGTTCATCAAAGGCTCGAGCCACAGCTTCAGGATCGGTAACATCAACGGTGATCACGCCGGTCAGGCCTGCTAGGTCTTGTTTGATCTGCTCACAAGCGGCTTCGTCGTGGTCGAGGACAACCACCCGCGACCCTTCCTCCAAAAACCGGGCCGCCGTTGTCGCACCAATTCCGCTGGCCCCGCCGGTGATGAGAACTCGTTTATTTTGTAAACCTTTCATTAATTATTTCCTCTCAAATCAATGTAGTCAGGGCTTACGCAGTTCATGTCATTTCGACGAGGTACGAGGAGAAATCTTCCAAATTGTGTTTGATGATGCGTACCAAATTGAAGATTTCTCGGCAAAAAACGCCTCAAAATGACATTTTAATAGCCAACTGCGTAAGTCCTGGTAGTATTCTTTATTCAGCCTTCATTTCAATTCGGCCATTGACCTGCCGGCGCTGGTTCAACAGGTGCAGGCCAAATCCAATCTAGCCCCAATGCAACCGCCATGAATTGTGGCCAACACCGGCTTGCTGCACTGCTCGATGGCGTTGAGGGGGGCTTGCAGGTAAAAGACCATCTTGCGTAACTTTTCCCGCATCCGGCCCTCGCAATCGTCGTGAGTCTTTTGCCGGATGGACATCAGCAATCCCAAGTCGATACCGGCGCAGAAGTGTTTGCCTTCGCCGCTGATCACCACCACTCGCGCCTCGGGCGTGTCAGACAGCCTTTCAAAGACATCCTTGATTTCCTCCCAAGCTGTCTGATTCAAGGCATTGACCTTTTTGGGCCGGTTGAGGCTTACGTGAGCAATGTGGTTTTTGATGTTAACGGTTAGTGTTTCGTAATTCATAAATCACTCCATCCAAAATAGTTGTAAGGAGTCCAAAATGCATTTTGGACTCCTCTTTGTACCCCCTAACCCGGACGAGCCGGAACCAAAAAAGGGTTTATTGCAAAAGTTCTTGCTCAATGTACAAGAATTTCACTGGTTAGGGCCTATAGGGTAGCCTGGAAGTCGGTTGCAAATTCTAGATAATGCTTTTTCTGAAATTTTCACCCCAAGTAACCCACATTATTAGGGGTGGTTACCTTCAATCCCTGTCATTAAAAACAGGAATCCCCTCCTGCAAGAGCGTGTTCACGCTTCTGTGAAAAAACAACCAATAAGCGAATATGGTCAGGTTCGCGGTCAGGGCCGGGGGTTGATTGTGAACCAATGGTCATAAACGCTGGACAAGGAACTACCTTATGCAGATATTTCACGCTTATGCCACCCTCTCCGGGACATCCTCAGCGCTTAGGCTGGCCAAACCACTCTACCTACTGGGCTAAATTCGGCATCCAAGGCGAGTCCGGAGATGTGTCAGTTGGATCCCCTGCTTGTGCAGCAAGGGCAGGCTGGCTGTACTTACGGATTTGCCAAGGAGCCGGATTGGGGAAGACATTTCAATTTGACATCATACCTCCCTATCATTTTTTTGCAAAAGTGACAGGGGATGAAACCCCAAACATGTAATCCCTCTTCCTGATTGACATAAAACTCAGTCTGGACATCTCCCAAGAAAAGGAGCCTCCTATGAAGCGAGGCTTCACACGCACTAGATGATGCCCACCTCGTTCCCAAACTCCAGTTTGGGAACGAGGTGGGCATCATAGGGGTAAGACCGCCTGTGAAAACTGCCCCTCATTTGTTCAAAATCCCTCACATAGTCTGGTTTGACCACTTGCCCCTACCCAAGACTCTTTGCCTGTCCCAATTTATCACTAACCTTACAATTTCGGTACATTTACAAAAAACCGGGTTTTTACGCTGTACAAACAAGATTCTCCCGTAAAAATCGGAAGCTACTTTTAGCGGTCAAAAACCCGGTTTTTAAGGTTCTATGAATTTCGGTACATTTTACATAATAGCTATTCTCAAATGTGGGGTTACTACACACGGCTTGGAGCGTTAAAAATTGGATCCACTGATGCTCTCTTACTTCTCCCCCCAACCAAACCAGGTTTTATGCGCCCTTTTGTCTAAGACATGCTGACGGCAGGAATTGTTCCCAAAGAGCTTTGCGTCTTTGAGCCTTTGCGTTAAAATCCCTCCTATGACCTCAACTTTGTTTAGATTGGGAGGCTTATGACCAACAAGAACACCTATGATATTCTTATCCTCATTGCCCGACCTGCTGCAGGCAAAAGTGAAATTATCGACTATCTGAAGCGAACCGAAGTGACAGCGCGGCAGGAGCGATTTTACATTGGTGAGTTCGAGGGACTTGATGATTTTCCAATGCTGTGGACCTGGTTTGAAGAGGATTACATTCTGAGCCAGTTAGGCCATCCCCGGCTGCACACCACCGCTGACCAACACTTCAAAGAGCACTATTTGTGGGATCTGCTTATCCGTCGAATTTGCTCGGATTACAGCAAGCGTCTGCGCGACAATTTGGCCTATCACGAGCAGTATACCACCATCATCGAGTTTGCCCGAGGCAGTGAGCACGGCGGCTTTGCCCGTGCCTTTGAACACCTCAG
>JAAEOP010000417.1 GCA_024223125.1 Chloroflexota bacterium | reverse complement strand
GCAAAACGCGCATGAATTCCATCATATCCTGATTTCCCAACCGTTTTAACTTGAGCGCGACGCTGGCCCATGTCCACAGCTCGCCAAAATTATAATTGGGTAATGTTGGTGGGGTGCGTGTCAGCATGGCCTGCATGACGGATGCCATACGATGAACATGTTTGATGAATTTTGGATAGTTGTCGGCATCTGCTTGGGAGAAACGGCCGATTTCCTGCGCTGTTTTATTAGAGTCGCGCCAGAGGGTCAGCCCGTTGCCATCTGGCTGCAGGGAGTGGGAGATCACGGGGCTTTTGATGAAAGTTAAGCCATGTTGTTTTAGATTTAGCTCATCGACAATCTTTGATGAGAATGAGCCAGCGTCACCCGCCCCTGTATTTACCTTAAACTCAGGAAAGACGGCTTCAGTTGCGGCCGCGCCGCCCAATGTCTCGCGCTGTTCCAACAGTAAAACTTTGCGACCTGCTTTGGCTAGGTAAACGGCCGTTACCAGCCCATTATGTCCACCACCAATGATTATTACATCG
>JAAEOP010000416.1 GCA_024223125.1 Chloroflexota bacterium | reverse complement strand
CTTTACTATGGCGGCCATTACACCTTTACAAACGTCACCATCCAAAACAATGCTGGCGATGGGATATATGCCCAGTATATTGGCGATCTGACTCTGACCAACTCTACATTGACGAACAATGCTGGGTATGGGTATTTTGACAATAACAGCAATAACAGTCTGGCTCTGCAAAATGTGAACCTGACCAACAATGGCGTGGCCGGCCGCTTGTCGGTTAATACGGCGATGAACAATGTGGATTGGACGGGCAACGGCCGCAACGAAATTGAATGGAGCGGTGGTACTTTGCAGCAAGACGCTGCCTGGAACAGATTGCCAGCCGGTATTACCACTTACCATGTGGTGGGGGACATTACGGTGGCCGATGGCGTTTCCCTGACGGTTGGAGCCGGCGTCAATGTGATTTTTAGCCAGTACACTGGCTTGTTTGTGAATGGGCAGATTACGGCCGTCGGCACGCCTACAGATTCCATTACTTTCACGGCCGCCGTCAGCAATACATCTGGTTATTGGGATTTTGTTCAGATTGGCGGCGGCAGCGTCCTTACGGACAGCGATAGTTCTCAGATTAGTTATGCGTTGCTGGAAGGCGGTGGCTACTCGACTTACAATCCTACCTTGTACATTTACCGCAGCAGCCCCACATTGGACCACATCACCATTCGCAACAGCGGCGGTGAAGGGTTGTATGCTTATTATTACTATAATGATCAGAAAGGGTTTAGTTTGGACACGGCCGTCATCGAAAACAACGGTGAACAGGGCATGTACCTTTACTATGGCGGCCATTACACCTTTACAAACGTCACCATCCAAAACAATGCTGGCGATGGGATATATGCCCAGTAT
>JAAEOP010000415.1 GCA_024223125.1 Chloroflexota bacterium | reverse complement strand
CCACGGGTCACCCTGATTGATTTGAGGATTAAGAAAGAAGGCCTGGCTGGCGCGGGTGGTGCCGGGCTCCAGCTCGGATCGAAAGAGGAGGACATAGGCAATGGGCAGCAGCAGAATTACGGCGGTGAGCGCGGTGGCAAAGAGTCGCCAGAATTGAGACGTCATATAAGCTTCCGGCGGTTCAGGGTTCCAGTTGAACTTGTTTGCCAATTTGACCAGCAGCCACTGGGTAATGAAAAAGGCGGCGTAAAGAGGCGGGGCAAAGACGCCGGAAAGATAGATGTACAGCAGTCCGCCCAGAAATATACCGCTGACAATGAAGGGCCAGAGGGATTTTAGATTGGAGATTGGTCCCTTGTTCAGGCCGAGCCATAGGAAGTAGACTGAGGGCAGCATAAGAAACGGAACGCCGATGCCGGCAAAAGCGATGCGGCTGGCGGAGACGTGCCACAGCGAGACGGCCAGCCCCAGGGTAGAGAGGAAAGCAATCCAGCGAGCGCGATCCAGGCCGGTGATGCGAAACAGCTCGCGGATGGCCCAGTAGTTGGCAAAAATGCTGACCACGCCGGCCCAGGCAGCCAATCCACGAATGGAGGCGATTGAGGGGCCAAAGAGATAGAAGGCGGCCGTAGCAAAATAAAAGCCCAGCGCGCCGCCGCCGCCCTGGCCTTCGTAGGAGTAGCGGATACCTTCTCGTAAGGTGGTTAAGGCGCCCACAGCTCCAACCGCTTCGTCAGAGTTAAAGCCGGGGGGCACCTCCTCGATGCGCCAATAGCGCAAGTAGGTGGCCAGAATGATGATAGCGATCAGCCCCAGCCACTCTATGATAAGGCTCCATTTTGGTTCGGTTTGATTCGACCGCAACTGTTCTTCTCCTACAAATTAACGCCGGGGATAGACCGGAAACTCTGCTCCACATCACCAGGTGTTACATTAGGTGATTTCTGAAAAAGAATATACCAAGCTAATTGAGCCATCGAGTTCTGTAATTAGTTATTGGTTATTGGTAATTTCAAGTGTTAGTCCAATAACCAATAACCATTATCTGAACTCTGGTATATTTGTACCTGGAAATCTCCTTAGTGACATTTTCCAACTCGTTCCCAAACTCCAGTTTGGGAACGAGTTGGGT
>JAAEOP010000414.1 GCA_024223125.1 Chloroflexota bacterium | reverse complement strand
GGGCACCACTCCAGCGCGGGGTTCTGCTCATATGTTGCCGGGCGCAAACTGGCCTGCGTCACTTTTGGGATTTTGTGCTGGACGAAGTCGAGCGCGTCTCCCGTCTCCCACAAAGCCGGATGCGCGCGGAGCGCGGCCAGCGAATCATCCCGCGTATTGAAACTGTTCATCAGCACCAGGCGCGCGCCCGCTTGGAGTGCTTGTTTGGCGATGATGTCCAAAAAGGAGAGCTCTTCTTTGACCGGAAGCAGGGATTTGGCCTTCGCCAGCCCCATGCTGGTCCCCAGCCCACCGTTGAGTTTGATGAACACGGTTTTGGGCAGGGCGGCTTCCCCAGCCTGGGCAGTGGCCTCGGAGAATGTTTCGGCGTCGGGCAGGTTTTCCGCCGGGCGAATATCGCGCTCTGCAATGAAGCCGGTGGAGCCTTCCACGAGTTGGGAATAGTAATATTTGAAGGTTTCGATAACGATTTCGGGCAGGCCTTCGGCGCGCATTCGTTCGGCAAAGGGGGCAAACATGCTGTCTGGTTTCGTCATGCGGACAGCGCTCCTTCGTATAGCTTGAACATTTTCGTGACTTGTCCTGTCCAACTGTAGCCGTCTTGGGCGTATTGTGCGGCGAATTTCCCTTTCGTCTGCTTGGTTCCGCCTTTCACCTCGGCGATGATGGCCTGCGCCAGCGTTTCGTAGTCGCCCACGGGCACTAATGCTCCCACTTGCTCGTTGATGAAGTCCGGCAACCCGCCTTTGTTAGTGGCGACCACCGGGGTGCCGCACGCCAGCGCTTCGATGGCAACCAGCCCAAACGGTTCCACTCGGGAAGGCACAATGGACACATCTGCCGCGTTGTAAATGCGGGCAACCTTCGGCTGTGGCTGGTGGCCGAGGAAATGCACGCCTTTCAGCCCCAGTTCATTTTGCAGAGCGTGGAGGTCATCCCATAACTGCCCTTGCCCAACTAGCACGGTCTGCACGCCATCCAGTTCTTTTTCGTAGATGGCAGCGGCGCGCAACAGTACATCGATCCCTTTGAAATCGGTGAATTTACCCACGAAACTGACGAGCGGTTTGTCTGCGCTGCCCAGTCCGAATTCGGCCAACACCGCTTCTTTTGTGGCTTCGGGCAGCACCATGAAAATATCCGCGCCAAAGCCGTTGCCGATAAGCGGGACTCTTTCGATAGGGACCTGATACGCGGCAACTGCGTCGGCCTGCACCTGGCGGGAAATGGCGATGATCGCGTGCGCATGCTGGGCTGCTGTGAGCGCCATTTGCCGGTAGCGCAGCCCTTTGTCGAACCCCATCAGGTCGGTACCGTGGCAACTGATGATGTAGGGCAAGCCGGTTTTGTGCGCATTGTAGGGCGTAACCCAAACGTGGTGCGCGTGGATGATGTCGGGCTGAAATGCAACCACCGCTTCGTCTACGGCCTGCTGCCAGGCGTCCACGTAGGCTTGCAATTGGGCATCGGTCAAATCGTAAAACGTGGTTGTGCTGCGGGGATGGGTGGTGAAGCAGGGGAAGTTGAAGTCGAGTTGGGCGTTTTCGTTTTCCCCGTTGTCGAAGATGATCGTCCGGCTGGGGAAGGGGTAGCCGGTGACGGACTGGTGCTCGGGGACGATGGTGAGCACTTCGTGGCCGGCTTCGACAAGTTCTTTCGCAACGTTCATCGTGTAGATGCCGCTGCCTGAACCTTGCAGGGGGAAATGGTTAGGCATAAGGATTTTCATGTTATTTTTCCTGTATAAAATTGTGATCGTATTCTTCCCACTTTGTCCATTGCCAACTCTTGGAAATGCCAACTCGCAAATCATAGCTTAGATAAAATGCCCAGCCGACAAATGGGAGGAGAATAAGAACCAAATACCAATTCTGTGGCTGTTGGCCCAAAGTATATATTGGAAGTAGCAAGGGGAGGAAGGATAAAAAAAAGAAAACCCCACCCATGGCCCGGATTCCTCCTCTGTAATTCCGTTTGAGTTGGAAGCTATACCAACGGCGTTCCCAATTCAAGCCAGCTACTTGGGGCTCAATGTAGATACGAATATAGTTCTAATCTCCGAATCATTTGTTGAGTCGTAATCATCATGATTAGGCTGGGAACAAGAATTGAGTATAGTGCAATTGCACCCCCAATGGATACTAAGAATTGTCTGTTTGGTGTGATATTTTCAGAACCTAGTACAACGCCTCCAACAATCGATAATATTACCCCGGTTGTGCCAATTGTGAATGAAAGTATCTGCATTCGTTGCCCTTGCGTCTGAAGAATTTCACGTTTAAGGGAATTGTATTCATCCAGCAACCCCTCGATTGTTTCTTCGGTTGCTGGATGGGTTGTAATATCAGTAGCGCTCATTTATGAGTACCTCACTTGACATATCTTTAGGACATACGCACCTGGACGAAGCCCGAAAAATGGGGTGTTGGGGGATGGACATCCCCCAACACCCCATTTTTCGGATATTTCTTCTCGGACTGCATAAGTCCTAATCTTATTTAAATGGTTAAATTCACACCGTCTCGAAGTAGTGCCATACGTACAGCCAGTTCATGCAAGATGAAAGCCTCTCTGCTTCTTGTCCATTCTTGCTCTGATTCTGGGTCATAACCATATTTATCACAACCACACTGTTCCCAGTACTTTTCTAAGACGTGGTTGTCATCAGGAATCATGACGGAAAAACCGGTCTCTTCGATCAACTTTGCACAACGGTATCTATGTTCTGGATGTGCGACAAGGATCACATTCGTGTCAATGATGGGCATCCCGCGCCTATGAATCTCCTGGCAAAACTGATTTAATACGCCTCTTGTACTTAGATAAGTATCTTTGAGTGAGGCCTTGAAATCCACTCTCAAACCCAAATCGAGTAGCGCATCAGCTATTTCCCACTGAGTAAAGACCGGCACATGATATTTAGCAAATAGACGGTTGACACTCATCGCCAAAGCCATGTTTGTTTTGCCAGGCGATTTGTTTTTTCCTATACCAAAAGAGAATGAGAATATTACATTACCCTTCGTCAGATCACTATCAGGTCGAATATCCCATCTCACCATCAACTTTAGAGAACTAAGAAGGACTTGTGCAATGCTCTCATTATCGTCTACTAATTGAATAAGTCCACCTCCATGAATATCTATTATCTTGCACATTTGTTTCATCAAATCAGACTCTAGCATAATTAAAAATCCTACTTTCAATGATTCTACCAATTTTTTTATTCCTGCAAACCAGATATTGCCACATAAATTCTCAAGCCTATCGTCGTTCATTCTGCTAATGCAAGTCCCTGATCCCAGGTACGTCCATGCAAACCGTGCCCTTATCGCTCTTGGTACAGTCAGTTATGGGGTTCCAGTATTTTTGGATTTCGCCAGCTTGACGGCCAAGTGTACCATGAGGGGGGTGGCGTCTTTGTCTGCGATGAGTTGGTTTTCGAGGCGCTCAACGGCTTTGACCGAGGCGCACTGCGCTAGAAGTTTGGCAGTGATTTCGAGGACTTGGTTGAGATGGGCGCGGTTGGTG
>JAAEOP010000413.1 GCA_024223125.1 Chloroflexota bacterium | reverse complement strand
GTGACCCAATTTGTATGTCCCTCAAGGGAAGCGATTTCACTACCTCGCGTGTCCCACAGCTTGGCCGTGCCATCCCCACTGGCGGTGAGGATCATATCGCCTACGGAATTGAACAGAGCCGATGTGACTGTCCCTGTATGCCCCTCAAGGGAAGCGATTTCATTGCCTCGCATGTCCCACAGTTTTGCAGTATTGTCATCGCTAGCAGTGAGGATCATATCGCCAGCCGGATTGAATATAGCTGAGGCGACCCACCTTGTATGCCCCTCAAAAGAAACGATTTCATTATCTCGCGTGTCCCATAGTTTGGCCGTGCCATCCCCACTAGCAGTGAGGATCATATCGCCAGCCGGATTGAATATAGCCGAGGTAACATTACTTGTATGCCCCTCAAGGGAAGCAAGTTCATTACCTCGCGTGTCCCATAGTTTTGCAATATTGTCATCGCTAGCAGTGAGGATCATATCGTTAGCCGGATTGAATATAGCCGAGGTGACCCCCCTTGTATGCCCCTCAAGGGAAACAATTTCGTTACCTCGCATGTCCCACAACTTGGCCGTGTCGTCATAGCTGGCGGTGAGGATCATATCGCCTACGGAATTGAACAGAGCCGAAGTGACCGACTCTGTATGTCCCTCAAAGGAAGCGATTTCACTGCCTCGTATGTCCCATAGCTTAGCCGTGCCGTCACTATTGACGGTGAGGATCATATCGCCATCGGGATTGAATAGAGCCGAAGTAACCGTATCTGTAGGCCCTCCAAAGGAAGCGATTTCATTGCCCAGCGTGTCCCACAACTTGGCTGTGCGGTTCCAACTGGCAGCGAGGATCATATCGCCAGCAGGATTGAACAAACTCGAAGTGGCCCACGAATTATAGCCCTCAAGAGAAGCGATTTCATTACCCAGCATGTCCCATAACTTGACAGTGCCCCCATTGCTCGTGTTGCCTTCGCTGGCAGTGAGGATCATATCGCCAGCAGGATTGAAAATAGCTAATTTGACCAAATCATGTGCCTCAAGAGAAATGACTTCATTCCCTCGCGTGTCCCACAATTTGGCCGTGCGGTCCCAACTGGCGGTGAGGATCATATCGCCAGTTGGATTGAATATAGCCGATTTAACCCTATCTGTATGCCCTTCAAGGGAAACGATTTCATTGCCTCGTGTGTCCCACAGTTTTGCAGTATTGTCATCACTGGCGGTGAGGATCATATCGTTAGCAGGATTGAACACAGCCGAGGTGATCCCCCTTGTATGCCCCTCAAGGGAAGCGATTTCATTGCCTCGCGTGTCCCACAGCTTGGCCGTGCCGTCATTGGTGGTGGTGAGAATCATATTGCCAGCGGAATTGAACACAGCCGAAGTGATAATATCTGCATGCCCCTCAAGGGAAGCGATTTCATTGCCTTGCGTGTCCCATAATTTTGCAGTATTGTCAACACTGGCGGTGAGGATCATATCGCTAGCGGGATTGAACAGAATTGAAGTGACATTATCTGTATGTCCCTCAAGGGAAGCGATTTCATTGCCCAGCGTGTCCCACAGCTTGGCCGTGCCGTCATTGCTGATGGTGAGAATCATATCGCCAGCGGAATTAAAAACAGCTAAGGAGATCTCCTCTGAGTGTCCTTCAAGGAAAGCGATTTCATTACCCAACGTGTCCCACAGCTTGGCCGTGCCATCATTGCTTGTAGTGAGAATCATATCACCAACGAGATTGAACACAGCCGATTCAACTTCATTTGTACGCCCACGCAACGTGCTACGATAAGGTGTAAAAATAGCATCGTAGAAGTGGGCTTGTGTATCTGGCTGGCTATTGATTCCCAATCCTGTCGTCGCAAGCAACAGTGCTAATTCTGAATCTCGTTCTATCTCTGCTTCTGATGCGGAGGCCAATTGGCTGGCTTGAATCACAACTTTTAATTGCAAGAGTTCGGCTTCAGCAGCCCGTGCTCCTGTCTCACTCGTGGCAGCCAGAGCCGCATTGACATCAGAAGTAGCTTTGGCTGCCACGGCCGTTTCCTCTGCTATTTCTGCATTATTCTGTGCTGTTCTTGCATCATTTCGTTCTCCGTTAATTAAAAATGCACCAATGAGTGCCATAATGAGAATAGAGACAAGAACGGCCACGCCGACTTGTAAGCGTCGTCTGTTACGCTGTCCCTGTTTTTCGGCCTGTAGACTGGCGTTCAAAAACGTCTGCTCCAGCTTGTTCATCTCTGTGCTATTTTCTTGCGCCCACTGTGCCGCTTCCCCCAAGCGTAAGCCGGTATATAAATAAGAAGGGTCTTGGCTTTCTTCTGTCCACGTCTTGGCCCCGTTTGTGAGGCGGCGATGGATGAGCAGCCCTTCCCGACCCGCGTCCAGCCAGCCGCGCAGGCGCGCCATTCTCGAATCAACGCTTCATGAGAGACATCGACGGCCTCTTTGGAGACCGTAATCAGACGGGCGTCGGTGAGCGTTTTGGTGACCGCTTTCACAACCGTATCCTCTCCCAATTCAGTTTGGTTTACCCGCCGTCGCGTATCCTGTGTCCCTGCCCCCAATTCGGTTAGGCGCAGGAAGATGCGTTTGGCGATGAGTTGTTCCGACGCGGTTAAGGTAGCATAGGTCGCTTCGGCCGTTTGCGCGATGGCGCTTTTCACGCCGCCGGCATCCATGTAACCGCCTAATGTCAGCGTTACGCCGCGCCGCCGTTCCCACGTCGCAAACAGCGCGTGCGACAGCAGCGGCAGCCGCCCCGGTTCGTTGCCAACATCGGCCATGAATTGCTCGACCAACCCTTCCACAAATTGCCAGCCGCCCCGTTTGGCTGGTTCGGCAATGGCGCGCACTAAATCTTCCTCGGCCATCGGCTTGATGTAGACCTGCTGTTGGGAGATGAGGTCGGGTAAATTGTGGAATTGGCTGACACGGCCGTAAAAATCCGCCCGCATACTGAGCAACACCGTCGTTGCCCCCTGCGCCTGCGCCGCGCTGACGAGATTGTCAACAAATGCCTGCTGGTCTTGCGGGTCTCTGCACTGCGTAAATAGCTCTTCAAATTGATCAACGGCCAGCAGGAGCCGCTCAGCGTGGGTGCGGGCGACCAGTTTTTCGGCCGTCTGGTGCAGCGTATTGGCATTGGTTGCCAGAACCTTACCAATAGCGTTGCTCGTAGCGGGATCAAGTTCATCTCGTGTGAGGCTGGCAGCCAATGTAGCCAGCGGGTGGACGCTCGGCTTGATGATGTGGATGCGCCAATTGCGATCTTCCAGGCGGGGAATAATACCTGCCCGTAGCAACGACGACTTGCCGCTGCCCGATGCGCCCATGATGGCTAGAAAATGGGTGGTTTGTAGTCTGTCGGCCAGTTCGTCGCTCAGTTTTTCGCGGCCAAAGAAGATGTCTTTGTCTTTTGTGGCAAAGTAGGCCAGACCTTTGTAAGGCGGCTCGCCCGCGCCGGGCGGCAGGTCTTCAAAGTTGTCGGCGCGGATGATGATGTCCCCATATTGATTGATGGTGGCCTGCGCTCGCTCGCCAACAGCCACCGCTGACTGCCCGAAGACATCGCCAACGACATTTTTGTCGCCGGTGAATTTATCGCCCTGTACGATGTCGCCATAAATGTGATATTGGTTGGGGGACACGGCCGTTTCCCCCATCAACGACTCAGGCAATTCAAAATCATCTGGCAGGTGCGGCCAGTCAACACGCGGACGTGGTTTTTGGACCAGGGCAATGAGTTCAGGTAAACGGCCGTTGCGCCCCAACCCCAACAACAACGCCCGAATCCGCGATGGCTTTTCATCACCGGGCACACTCTCATAATCTACGTGCAATCGAAAACAGAGGTCTTGAATCTCTGCCAGATTGAAATGCTCGTTGAGTAGTTGGTGTAATTGTATTAGGTAAGCAGCGCTACTGGTTGTCACGATTTTCCCTCAATTCGGTTCTGACCCAAAAGCGGCGAAGTTACTTGCTTAAGCAAGATAATGGGTTAACTATTTCATTTTATCAGGAGATGGGGTGTTTATCTACTACTTGATTGAGCCAATGTTTCCGGCAGCGACCGGCAGAGGATAACGGCCGTGACGTTTGTAAAAATCAAATGCACTCTACGGCCATGTTTCGCCAACTGCTTCCCGTAAAACGCGGCGTAAAACAGATTCTTGAATGCGAAAACCATGTGACAACAAGGTTTGCAAAACGGGGGCGGCTGCGGGAATCAACTGTTTCTGTTTGGCGGCTACGATAATGGCTAAAGTACCGGCAAGGGGGATGGCAAGTGTACGGGCACAGCGCCGGGCGGCGCCATCGTCAACAATCGCTTTGTATGGAGGGTTATTGAGTGCGTGGGAGAGAACGGCCGTTTCCCCCATCCCCAAATCCCAACCCGCAACCAAAGGGTGAGGCGACACGGCAACCGTATTAACTGGCGTCGTTTCTAAAAATCGCCGCGCCGGATCATCAGGCGGCCCCGCCAAAATTTCGGTAACGACCGCATTAGGCACAACAAATGACGGACTCAACTGATCGAGTAAATCAAGATGGTTGACTTTTGCCAGCAAGATAAGCGGCGAGGCGTTGACCACCCACCGCTCAGACATCGGCGATTTCCTGAATCAAATCATTGGCCGTGATTTGAAACGGCGAAACCTGAAAACGGGCCAATGCCGTTAAGAATTCGGCCCGCGAGATGCCTGCGATTTCGGCCGCTTTGGATTGAGAGATTTGTTCCATCTCATACCATTTAACGGCCGCCGCTAATCGCATTTCGTGCAAAAACGCATCTGGTTCTTGCCGTAGAGCCGAAAAAACAGTTTGTGGCAATTCCAATGTGAGTTGAACAGAATTAGTCATGAAACTATTTTAGCACAGATGACAAGTCTCCGGAAACCAAGACCGTCATGTCCCCGCTACAGTTTCAAAATATCCGGCAACGCCCCGACATAGGTAATCACCAACCGCTGCCCGGCGCGGGTGATGGCCATGTACAGCTTGCGCGTGTTGTCGCGGATCAGTTCGACCCGTTCCTCATCCGAGAGGCGAATGCTTTGCTCCCGTTCGTACAGTTCATGCGCCCCCATCAGGAAGACGATGGGGCTTTCCAGGCCGGTGGCGGCGTTGAGGGAGCAGACGCGGATTTGGTTTTGGGGATTGGTTTGACCGGGGTCAACGGCCACTTCGACAAGCGACCCTGGTCGCCGCTCAGTGCAGGCCGTTCCCGCCCCAAACATCCCATTCAACCGCAGCAAAATCGGCCGGATTTCCTCCCGGCTGGCATGGATGATGAGAATATCCCGCCACGGAACGCCCCCCTGCGCCAACTGCCCGATTTCATTCACCACCCGCGTCAGCTCATCCTGCGGACTGGTCAAAGGGATGACGACGGGTACAACACCGTTGGGCATCTGGGTTAAATCGGGGGCGACAATATCAGCGTCATCTTCCGGCAGGCGCGTGCGGTACAGCAGCGTGGCAAAATCGAGGATTTCGCGGGTGGTGCGGTAGCTTTTGTGCAGCCGATGGACGCGCCCGCGCACATTAAGGCCGCTGGAAAGCCACGATTGCCCCCGCTTCAGGAATCCTTGACTGGCATCGGCGACCAAGAAGAGATGGCCGGTATCAGGCGTGAGGATGCGTTTGATGATTTCAAACCAGAGCGGGGCGAAAAATTGGGCTTCGTCTACCAGAATGATGTCGTAGCGGGGGAGCAATGCTTCGCCATCATGCCATAAACGCCATAATTGGCGCGGCACGTCGCCCCAATCCATTAGGCGGCGTTGTTGCAGCCGGTCGTGGTAGACGGTCATGGCGTCGAACAGCCGTTGGCGCATCGGTTGGTTGAGCGCAAAGCCGCGTCCAGCACGGTCGGCGGCCAGATAATCGTCGCGGCTGAACAGGAGCCGGTCTTTGTACCAATCTATCTCTTCCAG
The DNA here is from genome assembly GCA_024223125.1 of Chloroflexota bacterium. Next base: position 1,810 of record JAAEOP010000413.1, on the reverse strand, counting down.
CAGCATTTGCTCGGAAACGGCCGTATCCCGCAACTGCTCATGTCCAATCTGCGTCGCCAACTCCAGCCGTTCCCGATAGCTGATCAGCTTGCGCCATTGCTCCGTCTGCGGCCAATGACGGCGGCACCAGCCCATAAAAGTATACATCTGCACCGCCCCACCCCCTTCGCTCAGATGGCCGTCTGCAAGATGGTCGTAGCGACGGCGCAAATCATGAATCAGGGCGCGGTTGTGGGTGAGGACGAGAATCCGTTTGTGCGGGAATAGTTGGCGCAGTATGTGGGCGCGGTAGATGACGATGAGCGATTTGCCGCTGCCCGCCACGCCGTTGATGAGCCGCAATTGAAAATCGCGGGCTGTTGTTTGTTCGGATTGGGGTAAGTCCAGGTCGAGCTTGAGCGCCTGTTCCTGATCGTAATCGAGCAGATAACGGCCGAGTTCTGCTTCGGTGTGCCGCTCGATAGGTTGACGGACGGTGAAGGCAGTCGGCACAATCACTTCGGGCGTGAACTGTTGGCGGATACGGCCGATTTGCCCATCGGTGAGCGGCGCGGATAGATGGTTGTCCAGCCAGTCGGTAAAACGGCCGGGGACGAGGGTTTCTTTGCTGACCCAGATGGAGGCGCTTAGTGCAGGCCATTCCCCCATCTGCTTCTGATTGAGATTGGGGAAGAGGATGGCGGCGGGGAGTTGGGAATCAATCGCACCACTATGTGAAAACACAGCCAATCGTTCCTGCTCTTCCTCCCCTAACGGCCGTACATCGCCGCCAAACAAACCCATCTGCCTGGCGCGGATAGCCTCTTGCGGCGTGGTTATAGAAATGGCAAGGAACAAAGCCTGATTAGCTTGCAGCAACAAAAAGTCAGGACCGGGGCCGTGCAACGCGGGCAGTCGCTGAATAATCACGATGCCGTCAGGAAGCCGCTTGAGCAGATGAAACAGGCGAATTGTCTCTGGGGGGGAACCTTGAATAGGGGTTGCGGGAATGATTTGGGCCATGCAATTACCTCATCAGTTAAGCCGCTCCTAATTCTTGTTTCACGCCAACACAGGAACGGCGCTGGCGCTATGCCTATAATGGGATAAATTGCACTTGATTCATCATTTCATCCAAATCGTATACTTTCGCTATTAAATCCAAGTCACGGACACAATTGCCAATGGTCACTTTTTGTTGATGCCCATAAATAACCCCGGCAAAGCGTATACCATCTACGCTGGCAAGGCGCAACCCTGCTGTAATGGCTCGATGAACATGGACATCCATATACAAAGCGATGCTCATTCTAACAACCCTTGCTCGTGTAATTTTCTAGCAAGGGGGGATTCGCCTGCTTCATGGCGCATTTTTTCTGCATATTGAAATCGCCGTTCCATGTCAGCGTCCAAGGCTTCTTTGTTGGCCCAATAATAAGCCAATGCAGAGTGGATTTGTTCCATAGACAAGTAGGGATGTTGAAAATGAATTTCAGCGGGACTCCAACCATAAGCCTGATGCGCTCCCACTAATTCAACAACTTTCATATTAGTGCCGCGAATAATGGGAACCCCTTTGTCATTCAACAGGATTAATTTGTATTCCGTAATTGTCTTCATGGGTGCATTTTAACAGGTTTTGAGGGGAAATTAAACAAACACAGAAAACAAGCTGCGCGCTTACCACTTACTTTCCCATATCATTGGCGATGAATCATGAATATCGGAAATAGTGGTGCAGCTTTCCAGCAGATTTTCCAAAAGCTGTACTGTCTCTTGTAACGCCGGGTTTGTTGTTTGTGTGTTGAGGACAAAGCGACTGCCGACGATG
>JAAEOP010000412.1 GCA_024223125.1 Chloroflexota bacterium | reverse complement strand
GATAAAAGATTACGCCCAATAAAACGGTTAAGATTATTGCTATAACGGTGGTTATAGGAAAGTCTCCGCGCAAATACTCAAGCATTATAAAGACGATGATTCCGCCAACGCCGGCGGTAATCAAATTCTCAATGCCGCCCAGCACGGCCATGGTAATAACCAGACTCATCCAGAGGATGACCATATCATTGGGGGAGATGATGGTGATGTAGTGCCCCCTGACCGCGCCGGCCAGACCGGCAATCATGCTGGTAATGACAAATACCAACACCTTGTAACGGATCACATTTACGCCCAGTGCCGCGGCTGCTTCCTCGTCTTCCCGAATAGATTTTAGAAAAAGGCCAAAACGACTGCCGGCCAGCCAGACCATAAATCCAATTAAAATGATCATCAGGAAGAACATTATATAGTAGGGGGGGAGTTTATCAACGCTGTCGAATTGGTAAAACCCCAGGTCTACTCCGTTTGGCAGCAGGGACTCCATTTGCAACCCGTTGCCGCCGCCGGTGTAATCTTTTTCAGCGTTAACCACCAGCCGAAAGATTTCGGCAAAGGCAATGGTAAACAGGGCCAGGTAAGTGCTGCGGAGACGCAAAACCAGCAGCCCAATGATCAAGCCAAAAAAGCCTGCCAGCAGCGTGCCGGCAATAATCCCGACCAGGGCAGAGGTAGCCAAATAGGCGCTCATCATACCGGTGGTGTAGGCCCCAATACCGGCAAAGGCCATATGGGCAAAAGAGAATTGACCGGCATAGCCCATTAACAAAGCCCAACTTGAGGCCAAGATGGCATAGTAAAAGCCTAAAATCAAGACATGCAGGGAATAATCGTTAATGAGGCCGGGGGTTAAATTTGGAAAAACATCATAGGCCACAGGAATTACGGCCAGAATAGCCAGGCCCAACGCCCCCACAATCCAAAGTATAACTTTTCCTGTCATTATAACTCTCTCCCAAAGAGGCCGGTGGGTTTAAGCAGCAGCACAATAGCAAAGATGATCAAACCAAATACTTGTTGGTAAGCCAGGGCGCGGCTGGCATCCGGGAAGCAACCCACTCCCATGGCTTCGACAACGCCGATAATCAGCCCGCCAACCATTGCCCCCACTAACGACCCCATCCCGCCTAACACAATCACCACAAAGGAACGCGCCGAAGCGACCGCTCCCACATTGGGTACCCAGGTGAAGACCTGGACCAAGGCTGCCCCGGCTATTCCGGCCAGCATTGCGCCCATACCAAAGGCTAAGGTGTTCATATGTAAAGGATTGATGCCTACCACGGCCGCCGCTTGTTTATCCTGGCTAACAGCCCGCAGGGCCTTGCCTCGCCAGGTATAGTTTAAGTACCAGTACAAAACAGCCAGCACTATAAGCCCAATAGCTGCGGCAATTACCCGCGAGGGAGGCATAGAAACAGGCCCAATGATGATGGTGTCTATAGGCAAATATGGGTCAAGTTTCCTGGGGTTAGTACCGAGTGTGGCTTGCACGGTATATTCCATAAAAAAAGCTAACCCAAATGTGAGCAGAATAGCGTATTCGGCCGGACGCTCTATTTTGCCCAGGTGCATCGGCCTTAGCAATAATCGCTCAAAGATTGCGCCAATGATCATTGTAACCAGACCGGCCATAAATAAACCAACCAGCGGATTGAGGTTAAGTCCAAACACATCATCTACAACAAAATAGGCCACATATCCGCCGAGCATATAAAATTGCCCGTGGGCGAAACTTACAATCCCCAAAATAGAGAAGATCAGGGTCAACCCCAGGGCAATAAGACCGTAAAGTATGCCGACCAGCATCCCATTGCTGATCTGGCTGACCACGTAGCCGCCGTTGGTTACACACAGATTGCCGGGGTCATAAACGGCAAAGGCCCAATATAATGTCAACAACGCTAAAATGGATGGAATAACGTTC
>JAAEOP010000411.1 GCA_024223125.1 Chloroflexota bacterium | reverse complement strand
ATATGTATAAGACTTTTGGAACTGAACCAGACATGTTGGAGTAGATATGGAACTGCTAAGAAATAACTTTCGCGACTGGTGGCAATATCCACGAAAAGTGGAGGATCGATCTGTACACCGCTCAGTTGCATTTCTTGAGCTGTTCTATGATCTCGTCTATGTCGTTTTCATCGCCCAATTGGCACACAGTCTGGCGGGGCACATCGATTGGCGTGGCTTCGCCAACTATCTGTTTCTATTTGTGATCGTCTGGCTGTCATGGCTCAACGGCATGTCCTATCACGACGCACATGGCAACAACGACATCCGCACGCGCGTCTTTACATTTCTGCAAATGATTTGTGTGGCGGGAATGGCAGTATTTGCCCATGATGCACTGGGGGAAACGTTAAGTCAGTTTGCCATCGCGTATGGCTTGTTCCTGCTGACATTGAGCTTCCTGTGGTGGCGTATTAGTGTGCATGATGAAGATCAACGTGCGCTTGCACGGCCGTATAGCGCTGGGTTTCTCGTCGCAACGCTTCTGTTTCTTGTCTCAGCGTTTGTGCCAGATTCCCTTCGCATTTATCTGTGGTGGGCATCGGTCGCCATTATGTTCTTATTACCGATCTTTATGCTCAATTCGGGGCGTAATAATACGGCCGCCCAGCGTGAAATCGACAAAGTGGTGGTTGTTAGTCCATCCCTGGTGGAACGCTTCGGTCTGCTTACAATTATTGTTTTGGGTGAGGTAGTCGTCGGGGTGGTTACCGGCCTTAGTGATCAACATCATCTAACTTTAGAGGTTGGCGTCATTGCTCTGCTGGGCATGTTGGTCGCCATCGGATTGTGGT
>JAAEOP010000410.1 GCA_024223125.1 Chloroflexota bacterium | reverse complement strand
GTGAGTACGGCCGTAAACACTCCCAAACTCAAAATGATGCCCAGCAACTGTGTTTGGTAACGCACAGCAAAGACACCGAATTCGTCAGGCAGGTCGGCCGCCAGAGGGCCGAGGGTGGTGGGTAGACCGTAAGCACAGCCATCAAACCAGCAGGCAGCCCAACCGAATGCAGAAATTAGAGCCAGAGCTGGCGCAAACTGGGCGGCGTAGGGAAACCACGGCCGCTTCCCCCATATACACCACAACCCCAGACCAATACAGCCACCCAATAGCGCTCCATGATAGCTGAGTCCGCCATCCCAAAGCAGCCATATTTCTGACGGCCGCAGCTGATAATACTCCCAATTTGCAGCCACAAACCCTGATCGCGCCCCCAGCCAGGCAAACACCATAATGATGAGCCAACCATCTACCCAATCAGATAAGCGGGTATGGGCGGCCTGCCGATTGGTCAATATGAATGCTAAAACGAGGCCGATGCCCAAAACGGCCGTAAAGCTGAAAAAAAAGGATGACCCGTACCGAAACCATATTGTGTGCATTATTGTGATTGTGGCATACTTTGGGGGGAATATGCAAGTAACCAACCTGGATTTTTTCATGCTAATTAACTATCTAATCTATCTGGCAATTCCTATTATTGCTTTGGAACTTATTTTAATGACCTATGGGTATTTGCAGAACCCAAAGGATACAAGTTCCCGTTTATTTGCGGCTTTGATGCTGGTACTGGCTTTTAATTCGGCCGCTGTGTTGACGATGGGGACTGCGCCAGATTCTTCGGTGGCGATGGCTGCGGCCTGGTTGCATCTTTTGGGGTTGTTTATTGCCGGCGCCCTCATTTGGCTGTTCACAGTGCAATTATTCGGGCAGCCTCTCCGTTATCGTCGTCATTTAATGTGGATTGCTGTTTTGTTATTGGCTATTTCAGTTAGTTTACTCGTCTTAGATCTGTTTATCGAACATAACCTGATTTTTGATTTTAACGCTGTTGATTTTTCGGGCAGCTACGTATCTACAGCACATTATCTGACAGATATAGGCGTTATTCTTTACCGAATTAATATAACTCTACCACATCTTGCCGTGCCATTGTTTCTTCTATTGTTAATAGTCAGCCGGCGATTAGAACTGCGTTTGCGGTCGGCGGCCCGCAATATACTCATTCTGTTGACGCTCATGTTTGTTGTGAATCTTATCTGTCTCTTTGTATTGCCAGAGTTGTTGGGATTGGTAGGCTCATTTTCAATCGCTTTGATAGTTGCCTGGGTAATGGCTCATCATGGCGTACTCTCCCCTGTGCCTTTGGGGATGCAGCAGGCTTTGGACACGGCCGTTGTGGGCGTACTCGTTTTTAACCCCCAATGGAAACTGTTAAACTCCAATCAGACTGCCCGCTGCCTATTACAGTTTGAATCAAGAGCATCTTTACCGTTAACCCTGACCACAATCTTGGAACCACTGGCCGATAGAGCAGATAAGAAGCGAATTGGAACATTTTTGCGGGAAACGGCCACTGCTTTTGCTTCTGAACGAACTTTAGGCATCACTCTATCTCAAACAGAAACCAGTCAGATTGTCTGGCTGCACCTCAATTTTCAGCCTATCATCAATGAAACGGATTCCCGGCTTGCGGGCTATTTGGGTATGGTTGAAGATCAAACGGCCGCGCGACAGATTCAAGAAGAAATTGCGGTCGCCAACAGATCATTAGAAAAGTATGCTTCGCAGGCCAGATTGCTAAGCGATATTGCTCGCAGCGGCGTTACTGATCTGGGTATTCCCGCTATGGCCCAGCGTTTTGCTGATCGGTTGGGGGAAATGTTTGCTGCCGATGGTTGTTTTATTACCGGCTGGGATGACATTCGGCAGCGACCTTATCCCATAGCTGCTTATGGCCCCTTGCAGGAAATCTATGGGCAGATCCACCAACCTGAAGGCATTCCCTCGGTCACAGAAACTGTATTGAAGTCGGGTGTTCCTTTGGTTATATCTAATATACCGAAATCACCTTACCAGCATTTTCATGACGGCCGTCATTTATCTATCCAATCTATGCTGGCGCTGCCTATACAAACAGATGACCAGAAAATGGGAGCCGCCATTATTTTGTATGACACCTCCCAATCCTTTTCGCCAGAGGAGGTTAACCTGGGCGAACAGGCAGCCAGACAAATTGCCCTGGCTTTGGCCAAGGTCAATTTATTGCATGCTGAACGTGAACAACGAGAGTTGGCCGAAACCTTCCGCAAAATTGCCTTAGCCTTAACGTCTACCCTGGATTATGAAGCGGTATTAGATTTGCTGTTAGACCATATTGCCCATGTGGTGCCTTATGATTCGGCCGCCGTTTCTGTTTTGGATAACGGCCGTATTCAGCTTGTGCGCCTGCACGGCTTTGAAAATTTTGTTGATTTACCAGATGAAAGGCTGCCTGATCTCGGATTTGATATAGAACATACACCCACATACCGTACCATGTATAAAACTGGTAACCCCTTACACATTCCCGATGTGACTATTTCTGATGATTGGGTAGTGACTCCCATAAGCCGCCATATCAAATCCTTCATCGGTATACCTTTATGCGTAGAGGGGGAGGTGATTGCTTTTCTGTCAGTGGACAAAATTGAGCCAGGTTATTATCAACTGTATCATGTAGAAAGGTTGTTGACTTTTGCTTACCAGGCCGCCTTGACTTTGCAGCGGGCAGACCTGTATGCCGAAGCTCAGCGCTGGGCAAATCAACTGACAACACTCAATAATATTGCTGCTGAAATGGTCGGGTTAGTCACCGAACAAGCATTGACCGATATGGTTGTGCAGTGGTTGCATCATGAGTTCAAGTACGCCAATGTGATGATTTGTATGGTCGATCAAAATCAGAATGACCTGGCGCTGCGGAGTGTGGTTGGCCTGTATGAATGGCTGGTAGATAATTTTGAGCATCGCCAAAAATTGGGTGAAGGGGTTATGGGTCAGGTTGTTGAGATGGGTAAACCTGTTTTGGTGAATGACACCAGACAAAACCCACACTTTTTTCAATATCCAGACATGTCTGTTTTGTCTGAACTGGCTATTCCTATTAAGGCAGATAACCAGATATTTGGGGCGCTGAATGTAGATAGTAATTCGTTGAATGCTTTTGGTGACCGTGACATCGTTACCTTAACCATCGTGGCCGATCAGTTAGCCGTAGCCATTCAAAAAGCGCGTCTTTTTGAACTCACCACCAAGCGAGCCGGTGATTTAGAAGCCCTCAGTACTATTTCGGCCGAATTGCGTACAGCCCAAACGATAGCCGATATACTGCCCATTATTTTGCAAAATTGTGTCACGGCCATAAACGCCACCATTGGCACAATTTTTTTGGCAGAAGGAGAAGGGCAGGCTGTTTGCCGGGCTATCTATCCCCCAGGAGCCTACCCGATTGGTTTACGCCAACCGGCCAACAAAGGTGTGACCGGAATTGTCATGCAAACCGGTGAGCCTTACATTTCCACAGATTATCAGCATGATGAGACAGTTTTCTGGCAGGAAAGTGAGCGTGAAGTGATGCGGGATGTGCGGGGCAGTATTGCACTGCCCCTGTGTACTGAAAAAACCGTGATTGGTGTCATCAATATTGGGCTGCCCCAGGCTAACCTCTCTCAAGATGAAATCCATTATCTCAAATCAATAGCCGATATTTCGGCCAATGCTTTGTATCGCGCCCAGATTATGGAATCTTTGGAAATGCGGGTTTCCCAACGAACCCAAGAATTACAACAAGCTTATTTGCAACTGCAAGAATTAGACCAACTAAAATCAAAATTCATCTCTGACGTGACCCATGAACTGCGGACACCGGTGACAAATCTTAGACTGTATATGGATTTGATTCGCAGGGGTAAACCGGAGAAGCGGCCGCATTATATGAATGTAATAGAACAGCAGACAGTTCGCTTAACGGAAATTGTGGAAAACACCTTGCGCTTGCCCCGCCTGGAAGACGTGGCTGAGTGGTCAGATTTCTCGCCGGTTGCTTTGGATGAAATTGTGAGAACGGCCGTAGACGATTTTATCCCTCGCGCAGAGGCCGCAAATCTAAACCTAACATTTTCTACAACGCCCAATATACCTAAAATTTGGGGCGATGCAGCCAAATTAGACGAAGCTATCAAACATTTGCTGGCTAATGCTGTGAATTACAGTGAAGACGGTGAAATTCAGGTTGACCTATTTGCGGAACAAGAGGGGGAGAAGGTATGTCTGTGTGTCTCTGATACGGGGATAGGTATTCCGTCGGAAGAACTACCGCGTCTATTTGATCCTTTTTACCGTGGCCAGCAGGTAGGGCAGTTGAATATTCCGGGTATGGGGTTGGGGCTGACATTGGTGCAAAAGGTGATGGATTTGCATAACGGCCGTATTGAGATCAGTAGCAACCCTGGCCAGGGTACGCGGTGTTGTCTTTATTTTCCGGCCGTGCAGTTGTAGTAATCAGTTTTCAGTGTACAGATATCACTGTTGAGTCGTTTTAATTTCGGTGTACAATGGGCGCATGAGGTGGAGCGTGAATTATCTATTGTTTCGTTAGCACGATCACATAAGCAGGAGGAAATATGAATAACGCAACTTTTGTCAGTTTTTCAAGTGATGCAAATCTTGATCTGCTTCCGGCCGGATCAAAGTTTAAGGCTGCCTGGACAGTGCGTAATTCTGGGACGGCCGCCTGGGAGTCAGGTTGCAGCGTGGTTCACATTCACGCCGACACTGGCAGCCAACTTTTAACCGGCCAGGCCAGTTACCCCTTTGCCGATGTGGCCTCCAAACCAACGGTAAACCCGGGTGAAAACGTAGAAATAACGTTGGAAATGACAGCCCCAACAACCCCTAACCAGCGCTTTTTTACGGATTGGCAGCTTAAAGACGCACAGGGTAACTTGTTTGGGGACATCATCTGGCTGCGACTGGTAACGACGGCGCCGTTGCCGAAGGAAGAAGATAAGCCAGTTGTAGACAGCGGCCCGGCCGGCGCCAACAACAGCAAATATATTGACGACCATTCCATCCAAGATGGGACGCCGATTGAAGAAGGGAAAACATTCCTAAAGCAGTGGGTGGTCAGGAATAATGGGGATTTGCCCTGGACATCCGCTTACCGGCTGGTGTGGGTTGGGGGTGAGTCGCGCATGGCGGGACAGATGAGCCACACCATCCCAGAAGCACAGCCGGATGCGGAGGTCGTACTCTCGGTGCCGATGGTGTCTCCACCGGCGCGAGGCGAAGCGTATACTAGTTCGTGGCGCATCCATGACGACAGAAATCAGGCATTTGGTGATTCGTTCTGGGTGAAGATTCAATCTACAGCGAATATGGATGGATTTGGTATACGGCCGTACTGCCAAAACGACCCCCAATGGAAAAACCACCAGTTGGGAACGGGCCAACAAACATTAGGCCAGTTTGGCTGCCTACTTAGCTGCATGACTATGATGCTAACTGGGTTTGGCGAAAATTACACTCCGCTTACATTGAATAACACTTTGTTAAACCGTCCCCCAGGGCAAGGCTTCGATGCCTCCAATGTGTACTTTTTAGCCCCAGCTTACCTGATTGATCATGTGAAGTATTATGATAATTGGATGCCCAAACAGCAAACGGGAGCCACATTCGCCCAATATGATCCCAATTTTCTGAACCGGATTGATCAGGAAATCGCTTCTGGACAGGCGGTAATTTTGCAGGTAGATACAGACACAACCGACCCTTATACCTTTGGCAGTGAGCAGCATTGGGTATTTGTGTTGGCAAAGCAAGGGAATGATTATTTGATATTGGACCCGACCGACGGCCGTCCAGTATCTCTCCTGGCTCGTTATGGCTACCCAGGTAGCAACCAACCTTCCCAAGACGCATTAAAAGAAGCCATTAAATCAGCCCTGATTTACCGCTCGACCAAAGTGCGGATTAAGCGGGGCGCTAAAGCGCCGGCCGCAGAGCCGGTAGAAGAAAGCAAAGGGGTCAGCGCCATCGGGAAAACGGATGGTGAACTTAAGTATACCGGCCCGGCCTGGGAATTTGGGCATATGCTCAAGGGCGTTCATGATCGCGCTAACCGGCATCCGTTGCAGCCAGACTGGGATATTGCTCGCGGCCGTTTTGAATCGGTTAAGGTGATGAGCGGTGTGTCGGTTGAGGAAATGCAGAAATATCAGGCCCAATTTTATATGTGCCGCTTATTTGAATCGTGGAACGGCCGTGATGTGCCTGTACAAGATTTTGTCAATACCGTTGCCAACGACATTGAACGGCTGGTAAATGCTGGCGTTAAGTATTTTGAATTCCACAACGAACCCAACCTGACCCATGAAGGGCTGCGTTATAAGGGTGTGCAGGGGTCATGGAGTAATGGGGCCGAGTTTGGGCAATACTTCATGCAAGGGCGCAAACTGCTGCGGCAGCGCTTCCCCGGCATCAAGGTCGGTTTTCCGGGTCTGTCGCCGGGGGCGGATGCGGAGTACAGCTTTGGTCATGATCACGGGTTCCGTATGAATGACACTACTTTTACGCAGCAGGCGCAGGCAGCCATCAATACGGCCGATTTTCTCTGCCTCCATGCGTATTACACCACCATGGAATTGGTGGAAAGCGACGGCATTGCCCTGGTGAAAAAATACCGGCAGATGTTCCCCAATAAGCTGATCTTTATTACAGAGTTTAGCAACCCGGATCCGGCTAAGGATATTCCGGCCGAGAAAAAAGGGAAACAAGCCAAACGGTTCTATGAACTATGTTCCCAAATTCCGGGTGTGGCAGCCGCTTACTATTTCATTGTTTCCGGCTCTGGCTGGGATCATCAATCATTACGACGAGATGCTGACGGCCGTTCTACGGGCGTCATTGAACATATGCTTTAGGAGTTTGCAAGTATGCAGGTTTGCAGGTTTGCAAGTATATTCGGCCAAAGATCATTTGCAGGTTTGCTACTTGCAGACTTACATAATTATAACTTTTTGGAGTAGAAAAAATGGAAATCAAAATTCTCCCTTTGGATGAAAGTAAATTGAAGACGCCCCCGACTGATGATTTTGGGTTTGGCGACAAGTTTTCCAACCGTATGTTTAGCCAGCGTTATTCGCCGGAAAAGGGTTGGTATGAGAGCAAGATTGGGCCGTATGAGCCGTTTAGTTTGGAGCCGTCTACGGCCGTACTCCATTATGCCCAGGAAATATTTGAAGGAACCAAAGCGTACCGTCGTCCCGATGGCAACATTAACCTGTTCCGCCCCTGGGAAAACATGAAGCGCTTTAATAATTCTGCCCGGCGCATGGCGATGGCTACAGTAGATGAAGAAGAGCATCTGGCGGCTATTATCAAATTGATTGAGCTGGAGCAAGAATGGGTTTCTGATTATCCGGGGGCTACGCTGTATATTCGGCCGGCAATGATCGGTATTGACCCCGCTTTAGGCGTCCATGCCAGCAGCAACTACCTGCATTTTGTGATTGTGGGGCCTGTGGGACCGTACTTTAAGCAAGGGTTCAACCCAGTGCCCGTTTATATTTCCGACAACTACCGCCGTGCCGTGTACGGCGGAGTGGGCGACGCCAAGACGGGCGGTAATTATGCCGCCAGCTTGTTTGTGGGTAAAGAGGCCAAAGCCAAAGGGTATTCTCAGGTTTTGTGGTTAGATGCCATAGAAGGACGGTACATTGAAGAAGTAGGGGCGATGAATATTTGCTTTGTGTATGAAGGTCAAAAAATTGTCACCCCACCGCTGACGGGCAGCATCTTACCCGGAGTCACCCGCAAATCGGTTATTGAGCTGGGTCGTGATTTGGGTTATGACGTTCAGGAAGAGATGATTGATGTGCATGAGATGCTGGCAGATATTCAAACGGGTAAGATTACAGAGGTGTTTGGTTGTGGCACAGCGGCCGTCATCGCTCCCGTCGGTCAGTTTGGCTACAAAGATGCAGCTTATGAAATCAATAATAATGAAGTTGGCCCGGTGGCGCGTCATTTGTATGATGAGTTGACGGGTATTCAATACGGCCGTCAACCAGACCGTTTCAACTGGACGTACACCATCGAAGTGAATTAGGAATCGTCTGGCAGAATACTAATTATCTCTTTGCCGGTCAGGAAATCTATAGCAGCTTGCAGTTGGGTGTCAATAGATTGGTCTAAACTGCCTTCGATTGCTAAAGGAATGAAATAGTCTGGGGTTAAGCCTTGTTTGTGGATAGAGGCTTTTTCTGGGGTTAGCCATTGAGCGATGGTAATTCGTATGCCTCCTTTGTTGGATAAAGTGTGCCAGGTTTGTACGGTGCCTTTGCCGAAGGAAGTTTGCCCGATGAGTGTGCCTCGTCTACGGTCTTGGATGGCCCCAGCTAATATCTCGGAGGCGCTGGCGCTGCCTTCATCAATAAGGATGACCATGGGCACCTCCTCGGCCAGACCGCCATCTTCAGATTCAAAAAGCCGTTCACGGCCGTCGCCAAATCGTTCTACCAACACCGTCCCT
>JAAEOP010000409.1 GCA_024223125.1 Chloroflexota bacterium | reverse complement strand
TGATCCAGAGCATGGCCAATACTGTTGGTTTGTAATAGAGGGGTACGGCGAGCTGCGGCCGCGGCCAACTGCGCCCGTAACCAAATTCCATCAATCGTCACCGGGTCTCCCACATGCAAGATTCGTACCCGAATCGGCCCCTGCGCATCATACAAACCAACTGCCAAAAAACGGTTTTTACGATCAAAAATAACGGTGATGTCTCCGGCACGGCCGTTAAAACTTTGTTTCACAAGTGAGTCCGCGAACAACCAGGGATGGCCGCCGCGCACCGCTCGCTCGGCCGCTGGAGTTATGTGTACAGCAATACGCCTGTTGTCCAACGGTGGAATTTGTGACAAGGCGAGTATGTTTTTATGTTTGTTGTTAGATGACAAAATAATTTTCCTCAATCAATTTAGACAATCTACAAACTTGCCACTTGCAAGCTTGCAACACATTATGATATGCGTCTAAAGAGATTGTAGATATAATGTCAAGTGAAACCAAAATCAGACATTCGTTTAGAATAAAGGGGCAAATATGGACAAAGAGAAACTTCGCCAATGGCTGATTCCTCATCGGGCAAAACAGACCCAGGCGATTGCACCCGGCTTATATCATTACATGCAAGACCATGATGGTTTGTACACACGCTTTCATTTACGGGTAGAACCAGACGGCCGAGGTATGTTATTGGCTAATGCATCGGCCGCCGCCCGTCTCTCCCCCACCGGCGCTCTTATGGCCAAAGGGCTGCTAGATAAACAGCCCGAAGATGAAATCGTGAAATCAATCAAATCACGATTTAAGGGGGCAACACCAGAAATCATTCAAGCCGATTTGCAGCAAGTGAAAGGCATCATCAACAGGCTGGTTATGCCAGAAGATGATTACCCTATCTTGAATCTGGATGAATTGAATCCCACCGTTTTTGAATCGGAACTGTTTGCCCCTCTGGAAGCCACCGTTTCTTTGGCCCCGCCAGAACAAATCGTGCCTCTTCTGAATCGCTTGTGGGAAATCGGCATTCCGCATATCACCTTCTTTGTGCCAGAAAAATTTGACCCGGTGCATTTGGTGCGGTCGGTCGAGCGGGCTGAAGACCTGGGCATGATTGCCGGGGTACGCGGTCGGGCAACTGACCTTAGTCATGCTTCTTTATTGGCTGATTTGGCGCAGGCGGGAGTGGATCATGTGACAGTTTTAGTGGTGGCGGGAGGCACGGCCGACCATGATACCCTTTGCGGCCGTGACGATCATGAAGCGGTAATAGCCCTCATCAACGATGCGTACGCCCAGGAAGTGTATCCGGTGGCCGAAATCGCCTTAATTGAAGGAAGCGTCTCTAGTTTACAGGAAACGCTAAACAATCTGATACAGATTGGAATTACAACTTTCTCCTTTTTTGCCATTGTTGCCCCCGATGGAATGAGTGATGAAGAACGAGACGCCGCTTTAACTGCTCAGGCAATGCCGCAAACGGCCGATTGGGTAGAAGAGATCAGCAATCAACTAGATGTACGTTTTATCTGGCAGCCACCGGTACGACGCAACCCCCATCAAACGCTGGCGGAACAGGTGCAGCAAGGACCGCGCAGTGCCGGAGATGCAGCAGTACGGATTGAAGCTGACGGCCGTGTCATTCCCCCACGCGGCCCTTACCAGGCGGCTGGAAACATTTTAAGCGACGATTGGCAAACCATCTGGGACCGGGACCCCTTTACCCGTTATCGTGAACGAGTAGCGGAACCAACCCGCTGTGTAGATTGCCCCGGTCTGGTTATTTGCATGGCCGACTGTCCGCGAGAACCGTCCGGGTGGGCCAGTTTTCGGTAATCAGTTTTTAGTTTTCAGTAATATCTCTTCACGCAATATAACGACTGCACACTGAAAACTGCACACTGAAAAAAGGAGAACACATAAAATGAAAAACAGCCGCTCCCCCCTTACCCTCATCTCTTTTCTGGGACTACTGTTGCTTCTGCTTGTTTCTGCTGCCCCATCCCAGGCACAGAAATACTTCTTTGGCGTACCCGAACTGCGAATGCAGGTTTTTGTACAGCCAGACGCTTCCGCCTACATCATCTACGACATGACCTTTGCCAATAAACCCGGTTACTCAGCCATTGATATTGTAGATATTGGCACGCCGCATAAAGACTATAATCTGAGCGACTTCAAGGCGTCCATCAACGGCCGTCCCCTCACCGATATCCGCGTATCTGAATATATTGACACTGGCGTAGAAATCCACCTGCACGATCAGGCAATCCAACCCGGTCGAAGCGGTGTACTGCATGTTGAGTTTCCTATGCCGGACATGGTTTATGAAGACACAACCCAAGATGACTACGCTTCCATGCAAATAACGCCTACCTGGTTTGATCCGTCAGTAGTGGCCGGTAGTTCAGACATTTTTGTGGTCGTTCACATGCTGCCAGAAGTAAACGGAGAGGATGTGTTGTACCAGGATGAAGCTTTTACCGATAAGACCACGTTTGAGGAACATGCCGTTGTCGGCTGGCATTGGCCGACGGCGCTGGCTACCGAAGCACATCGGGTTGGCGTTTCTTTCCCCACCACTGGCATGAGCCGGGTCATCGAGCAAACATTGCTAGACATTGTACAGAAATGGCTGACAGATAATCCTGGCATCGTCATATTCTTTGGCGTGTTGACATTTATTTTGTTGGCGGTGTCTTTTTTCCGATTTAGTGGCGGCACAGGCTTTATCGTCTTTGCTATGGTGGCCTGCGGTTTGATCTGGTGGTTGTTTGTGAATCCAACGGCCGTGCTGCTGGCGCTACCCATCTCCATTGCGGCCGTTGGCTTTGTTGAATGGCGGGTGGCTACCAAAAAGGATAAATATTTACCGGCTATTGCTCAGGTAGAGGGAGGCGGCATCAAACGTGGCCTAACCGCCCCCGAAGCAGCCATCTTGCTGGAACTGCCCTTGAACAAAGTACTGCTGCTCATCATCTTTGGCCTGCTAGATAAAGGCACAATAACGCTCAAAGATGATTCTCCGCTGCGGGTTGTGGTTGAGCGGGCTTATTTTATTGATAAGAAATCTGCCAAAGTGCGGCGGCAGCAGCGGCAAAAAATCGCCCAAAAACAGGGCATCGTCCTCCGCAATTATGAACATGAATTTCTGAATGTACTGCAAAATGATGATGGCGAACCGGTACATAAACTGGAATTCAGCGCCCCCATGAAGAGGTTAATCAAAAGTGTAGTCACTCGCATGAAAGGATTTGATCTCTCTGACACGCAGGATTATTACCACAAGATTATTGCCCAGGCAATGGAGCAAGCCAAACGTATTGGCGAGGTTCCCGAACTGGAATCTCATCTGGACAAAACATGGCCCTGGATTTTTCTGGATGATGATTATGACAAATCATTCCGACGGCACGGTTATCATTATTATCCGGGATGGGCACGGCCGTATGCCCACACCCATTCCAGTAGCTCCAGCGGCCCCAGCCTTCCCACTGGTGGCCAATCGGGGCCGTCTTACGGCGGCAAAACCACTTTCAGCGATGTAGCTGCCTCCTTCGCTGGCTGGACAGAAAACACGGCCGGAAAACTAACCGATGCAATTTCCCCCACAATCTTGCAAGGGAAAGAAGCCTCCGGCGGTATCATCAATTTGAGCGGTGCCGACAAAGTAACGGGGGATGTGTTCAAGGCGCTCTCTTCCTCATCTGGCGGCAGCGGCGGCTCATCTTCCGGCGGCAGTAGCTGCGCTTGCGCCTGTGCCGGGTGTGCCTGCGCCTGCGCCTGCGCCGGTGGTGGACGATAGGGGTGATAGTCAGAACGGCCGTTCATCATGTATAATAAATGTTAATCACCCAAACAAGGATGTGACCGCATGTTGGCTGAAAATGAGTTTAAGCAAATTCGAGATTACATAATCAAAATCCTGCCTGACATCATTCGTCAGGAACCAGAAGTTGCCACCACAATTGAGGGCATTCTAGCCGAACATTTCCCTCGCCGGGATGAGCTGGCCCAAATGTTGGCTGAAGTGAGAGAACACCGCCAGGAAACAAAGGAAAACTTTGAGCAGGTTGACCAACGCTTTGAGCAGGTTGACCAACGCTTTGAGCAGGTTGACCAACGCTTTGAGCAGGTTGACCAACGCTTTGATGAAGTCCACCAAGAACAACTGGGTATGAAACGGGATATTATCCAGTTACGTCATGGACAAGAACTGATTATCAAAAAGATAGACGGCCAGGAAAAATGGCTACGATTTGTCACCGGGCAGATGCGAAACGATAAGGGACAAACATTGGAAGATTTGTTTGCCGAAGCGCTACGTTATGGACTGAATAATCCAGACCTTAAAGCAGAGAGTATACATTTGCGCCAAACTCTGGACGATGCAGATCATCTCGTTTTTCCGTCTGGCTTTACTTCAGAAGTTGACCTGATCATTGAGAATGGCAAAATATCGGTCTTAGAAGTAAAGGCAACGGCTAAACCTGGCGACGTAGAACTGTTTGCCTTAAAAATACAGGTGATTGCAGCCCAAAACCAGGACAAAGAGGTAGAAGGTATATTCGTTTCTCTGGCAGCGAGTGATGAAGTACGCGCCCATTGTGATAAACATGGCATACAGTTGATTGATTAAATTACAAACTGGCATCATGAACTTACCCGCGCTTCCTTCCCAACATTTATTACAACAACAGGCTAGCTGGTTAGCCCCGGCGCGGGCGCGGCTGCTGCGGCGGACGGGCATTGCTCACCGACGGCCGATTTTAGATTTAGGCGCGGGGTACGGAGCGGTAACGGGGGAATTAGTCCGGCGGGGCAGCGGTCTTGTGGTAGCGTTGGATAGGGAAACGGCCGCCCTCCCAAAAAGCGCCCATAATGAATGTGTGAACGGGGACGCGCTCAGATTACCTTTTGCAGATGAGACGTTTGACTTGGTGTTTTGCCAATGTGTGCTGCTGTGGGTGGGAGATGTGGAAACGGCCGTCGCCGAAATCTACCGCGTCTTACAACCCGGCGGCATCCTCATCGCCCTGGAACCGGATTATGCAGGCATGATAGAATACCCTCCTGAAATAGCTACCCGTGACCTTTGGCTGGCTGCTTTGACCCGCGCTGGGGCTGAACCGGAGATCGGCCGACAACTGCCAGGGCTGCTGACTCAGACTGATTTTCAGGTAGAACTGAATTTACTAAATAAGGTATTACCAGCTTCCCCCACCCGATTTGACTTTTTACAAACGCTCCCATTAGCAGAAACGGAAAGAAGTAGATTAAATCAGTGCGCCAATTTTTCTGATCAGTTAACCGAAAGATGGGCACAAATTGCCCATCTCCCTTTCTTTCTAATCAGCGCCACAAAAGGAGGTGGCTAAATGCATAAATATGTAATAGATATGCTCGTTTGCCCGGCCTGCCATGGAGAACTGGTCTGGGAGATTGAGAAACAGACGTCTGAACGACTACACACGGCCGTGGCAAATTGCCTGACCTGTCAATCCAACTACCCCGTTCGAGATGAGATCGGCATTTTCCTACTGCCCGACCTACCCCGTAATGATATGTGGGAACAAGTTGATAGCAATCTCATGAAGTTTTTGCGAGATCATCCTGAGGTTGAACGGCAATTGATGGAACCGCCATTAGAAGCTATATCCCCGGCTGACCAGATGTTTCGGTCAATGGTGTTGGACGAGAAAGGCCAGTACGCTGAGGCAAAACAGGCTGAAGAAACCGCACAGGTAGGACTATATACAAATGATTACTTGACATGCTGGAGCAGTCAGGTTGATTTTCTTTTAGCTCAACTTGGCTCGTCCAACGAACCAATCGTTGATCTGGCTTCAGGTCGTGGTTATTTGGTAGAGAAGTTGATCCAACAACGCCATCAACCCATTATCGCCACCGATTTCAGCCCGCGTGTGCTGCGGCGCAATCGGCTTTATTTGTCTCACTTTGGCTACTATGATCGGGTAACACTGCTGGCTTTTGACGCCCGGCGTACACCTTTTAGGGACAATGTTGTGCCGCTAATGACCACAAATTTGGGATTGCCTAACATTGAAAAACCTGGCGCTTTAGGCGCGGAGTTGGGTCGGATCGTCAACGGCCGTTTTCTGGGCGTCTCCTTTTTCTTTCCAGAGGATGATGAAGTCAATGCAAAGGTAATTTGGGAGTCGGGGTTGGAAACGTTTTTGTATCGGGAAACGGCCGTTTCCCATTTTCATCATGCAAGTTGGCGAGTCAAAATAATGAATAGCTGCGTTGGCGCTGCAAGTCCAACCCCTACCGGAAAAGTTCTGGAAGGCGTCGGGGTTGATGGCATTCCGATAACCGACACCGAATTGGAGTGGTGTATCTTACACGCTTCAACACACAAATAGCCACTCTTTTTAATCCGGGCTGCGAAATAGACACCTATTTTGGATGCCCCATCAAAAATTCCACAATCACATCAGTGGCATCAAACGTAAAATCATCTACTTGAGACGGCAAGACGTTGGGGTTAGGCCAGCCATGCCCATATCCTTCCAACGCATAAAGCATAACGGTCACATCACGTTCACATTCACTCCATTTTACTTCTGTAACAAGAGGTTCCCATTCCGTTTCCACTGGCTGAGAGCGGCAGCCGTTAGTGATGGCCCACGCCTGAGCCAAACCGCCAACAGACGGTAATTGCAGATCATCACGGCCGTAAAAATAAGCCCCATCATCTTCCGTGCCATGTATTGCTAGAAAAGCAATGGGTTCGGAAGGGCTGCAATGGGCATAATCGGTATACACGGCCGCGACAGGGGCAACAGCCGCAAATAAATCGGCCGCGTCACAACCTAGACGATTGGCCATACCGCCCCCCATCGAAGCGCCAGTGGCGTAAATTCGTCGGGAATCTATAGGAAGGGTTGTCTGAACTGTTTGCACAAGTTGGCGTATAAAAGCCACATCTTCATCACGTTCTGGATCTGCTTTCAAATACCAATTGCCCCAAAGATCAATCCTGGCGACCGGATAAAGCAAAATAAATCCTTTCTCCTCAGCTTTAGCCGACATGTCAGTCAGGAATTCATGCTGCAATATGGTTGCCCCGGAACCATGTAGATTGATGATAAGCGGCATGGGGTCTGTTTTTGCTACGGCCGTGGGCACATAAATACCATACTCCCGTTCCAACCCGTTTACAACCAATTTGTGCATGGTTAATTCTCCGGGCACAAAGGGGAGCGCGTTTGTTTTGGATACGGCCGTATCTGTTGGCATTGTTGTGGGCGTCGGGGTAACAACGTGTGGCTCTTGTTCTGACCTTTGTCCACAAGCAACCAATAGAAAAAGGCCGAGGAAAAGAAAGCTAAGCCACAATATGAACATTGAAAATTGACGTTTGAATTGAATAGGAAACATAGATATCACTCAATGATCTCGATGGGGAGTACGGCCGTAAAATCAAACGTAACCAACCCATCTTCCCCCAATTCTTGTACTTTGTCCGCCGTTAGCTGAATATTCTCACGCAGTCTGGCTACATTGACACTCCGGCAAACTACTGGCAGCGGATCCAGCCATTGGCGCACCCGCAGCAGCATCTTCACTGCACCGCGATAATTACTCTGCTCAATCTGGTACAGAGCAATACTGTATTGCAAAACACCCCGGTACAGGTTGCGCCCCGGCGTTGTGTCCTGCTTCCATGCTTCTTCCAGGGCATCGTGGCATTTGTAATACTCGCCTTGGTTGAAGAGAGCGATCCCTGTCAACGCCAGCGCAGCTAATGGTTCAGCGCAGATATCAGCCAGAGCCTCAGAATCGGGTAGGCGAGCATGTTTTTGCAGCAAGTGGGGCATATTGCCAAAGAATCGGGAGCGAGCATAAACAGCGTCGGCTCCCCGGCTTTTAGCTGTTTGGAATATGTCTACATCTGTATGAGGACCAAAGGCGATGATGGGAATGCGGCGCGTTGCTGAAGATGTTTTGAGAAGGGGCAGCCATTTTTCCCAGGGGATTGCTTGATTGGTCAGATCAAATAGAAGTAGAACGGGCTGCCAGGCGGCCATTTTTTGGAACAATTGACCTTCACGGCCGTGCAGCCGCTCCCCTCGTATTTTTTCATTGGAATCCATCTCACCCAACTCGGCCGCACTTTCCACCCATTTCATTCGGAAGCCGGTCGCATTAGCCACATTTTGAATTTTGCTGCTGAACATTAAGTCGGCCGTAAAACCGACAATGATCGGTTTTTCTATCTCATTCATGCCCCTGATTATACGCATCTTCGGGCAAATTTGTTTTTTTAGCGCAGAAATCCAATTTCTCAGAGAAATCGGATTTCTGTTAGCTATTTCTGGTAAAAGCGCCCGACATCTGAATTAGAGACTGTAACTACGGCCGTATCATCACCGGCAGATAGATTCGCGACACCTCAAAACAACCAAATGTTGATTGAATTCTTTCTCCCAGAGAATGATAACATGCTCTACTATTTCCCCAGGAGTGATCATTAGGCACAGGATACCCGCCTACCAGGAAAGTAACCATTCTACCCGACCGGCCACAACCATTAGTATGACTGTCGATTACTACTTGAATTTTGGGCATGGTTCAAAAACCCGGGGAATTAACTTGACACTTTTGGAGCTAACATTAGGTTTGTACAGTACCTTAGCAATTATATAACTGGAATCACGGCGGTTTCTGTCCGAAAGAACGAAGTAAGCAACCGTCTCGCCAACATAGGCCAGCCTAATTGAATTGCTGGCATGTTATTTCCATCGCTTCAAGTTGTTCAGCAAAATTTGCCAATCCACCATGATCTGGTCTTTTTCCAAATGGCGCTGACGGCAAAGCGTTTCTGTGTCTATCGCATCTCGTTTCTGTATCCGTTGGCTCAACTGCGGTTTGAATTCAGCCATACGCTCCTGAAACTCGATAATCTTTTCGTGCAAATGATGCTGTTTCTTTCTCAAACTGACTGTACGCCGCGTTAATTCCTTTCGCCGCCGCCCCAGCCCTTGCTTCAGTCGTTTCACTGCTTTTCCTTCTCGTTGCCCATGCTCTATTTTCTGACGTTGTCGCACAATGACGGTGACACCCAGGTATAACTGCGGCGGGTAGGTTTTCAGGCATCAATCCCGTGTAAATCCGGGTTGGTTCTGTTTTGCCGATGGGGCGCAACAATACAAATTGGCGCGGGTCGACTGCTGTTTTGTCTCAATTGCGCCACCGCGCATAGACCGCTTCGCGGCTGGCGTCGTCGAAAACGGTTTGCCATTCTCCTTCAACTATAAATGAAGATAGCGCGTGGGTGTGTTGACATGCCAATCTGTGAAGATAATTATCGGTTCTTCGCCAGGATATTGGCTTTGTGCATAAACGTTTGCCAATGTATTGGCCAATGGATACCCGACTTTGAGCCGCGTCAGTTGTCCCAGAAAATGCTCCATTGTCAGATATTTGTATGTAAAGCCGTTCAAAAGCAGAGTTGGCTTTGATATCATGTCCGAAACGGCCGTCCAGCAACGCTTCCCAGGTAGAGCTGCCCGCTTCGTACTTTCTTTGCAGTCGGTTAGCCTCTTTGACCCTCATTTTCGTAATACCGACAATGGCCCGCGCTTGCGCCAATGTTTTGCCGGCAGCGTGTGCTTGTAGTAGTTTTTCCTGTTTCTTGGCTTTTTCAATGATGGCGGACGGATATTGATTCATGAGTACTTCCAGTTATTTTTAGTTGAGCATTTTTGGAAGTATACCCTCGATAGTACTGCCAGATGATGGATGGACAACTCTCCGTCCACAGCGAACCTCAAAAAGGTTCCACCTTCATCGTCGAAATCCCCGTTAAACTTCTGGTGTTCAGTTGTCAGTAGCCGTACCTGAAAACTGAACACTGTACACTGCAAACGTAACCATTCACTCCCCCAAGGTGCCCGGCACTTATAAACGAGTGTGCTACTCCAGTAGACTTGGTAATGAAGTGCCGGGTACCTGAATGGTTACCTGCAAACTACTACTCCTCCCACACCGCCGGATCATATGCCGGTAGCTCACACCGCATCGGTTTTGTTTTGCGATTGCCCAGCGCATACGCCGCTTGCATCAAGGTGTGAATTTGGGATGTGCCTTCATAAATAACAGCACTCTTCGTATTCCGCAGATGGCGTTCCACGTTGTACTCATCAGAATAACCATAAGCGCCATGAATTTGCACCGCATCATTCGCCGCCCGATTAGCCGCTTCGGTGCAATACCATTTTGCCATACTCGTTTCGCGGGTATTGCGGATGCCCTGGTTTTTCAGCCAGCCCGCTTTCCACACTAAAAGTTGGCCGATGTCAATGCTTTGCTGTATGTGAGCCAGCATTTGCTGAATCAGTTGATATTCAGCAATGGGTTTGCCAAAGGTTTTACGCTCTTTGGCATAACGAATGGATTCTTCCAGACATGCCTTCATGATACCCACGGCTCCGGCCGCTACCCCATAACGGGCATTGTCCAGGGCGCTCATTGCAATCTTGAACCCTTCGCCTTCTGCACCCAGACGGTGGCTGGCAGGGACACGCACATCGGCCATATTAAACCAACCAGTATTGCTGGCATGAACCCCCATTTTGCCTTCAATCGTGCCCGTAGTTAACCCCTTCCAACCTCGTTCTAAAACAAAGGCTGTAATACCCCGTGTTCCTTTGTCCGGATCAGTTTTTGCAAAGGCCAGGAAGCGGTCGGCTACATCTGCCAGAGTAATCCACATCTTTTCGCCATTGAGAATGTAATCGTTCCCATCTTTACGAGCGCGGCTGTTCATTCCGGCCACGTCAGAGCCGGCGCCCGGCTCTGTCAGACCAAAGCAGGCCATTTTTTCACCCGTTGCCAGTGGGGGCAGGAAGGTTTGCTTTTGTTCCTCAGTTCCCCATTGGAAGATGGGCAGGGCGTGCAGCCCCAGATGGACGGCAATTGTCTCGCGCACGGAGGAATCGCCAAATTCCAGCCCTTCAGAAAGGATCCCCAGGGAGATGTAATCCATGCCCGCGCCGCCGTATTTAACCGGCAGGCAGATGCCCAAAAAGCCAAGCTCGGCCATTTTGGGCAATAGTTCGCTGGGGAAGGTATGGCTGCGATCATGCTCTGTGATGATGGGCATGATTTCATTGCGAGCGAAATTGTATACTGTTTGCTCGATCATTTTGTGGTCATCGTTTAGTTGGAAATCCATTTTGTCCTCGTAAGTAATTGGGAGATTGGGTAATTATGTAATTGAGTAAATGGGTAATTATCAGTTACTCAATTACTGTTTATTCACGGCCGATTATATCACGGGCGATAACAATACGTTGAATGTAAGAAGTGCCTTCGTAAATTTGTAATCCTTTGATGTCCCGGTAGAAGCGTTCGACAGGAAATTCGTTGCTGTAGCCACGGCCGCCATGCAAAAGAACCGCTTCATTGGCTGCCCGCGCGGCCGTTTCCGTAGCAAATAGTTTGGCGATGGATGTGTGGCGGGTAGTGGGTTGGCCCTTTTCCTTCATCCAGGCTGCTTTGTAGACGAGCATACGGGCCGCTTCAATATCGGCCGCCATGTCGGCAATGGCGGCCTGTACCATCTGGAAATCGCCAATACGCTGCCCAAACTGCCGCCGGTTGCGGGTAAAATCCACCGACGCATCCAGGCACGCCTGAGCAATGCCTACCGCGCCGGCCGCTACGCCCAGACGGCCGTGATCCAATGCGCTCATCCCCACCTTAAACCCTGCGCCAACCTGACCCAACAGCGCTTCTTTGGGGACGCGCATCTCCTGAAACGTAATGTGGGCATGGCTAGAAGAGCGATGGCCGAGTTCCTTGCCCGGCATGGGTTCACGGTGAAAACCAGGCGTGTCTGTGGGCACGATGAAGGCGCAAATACCCCCATGTCGCTTGTCGCGGTCAATAGTGGCAAACACCAGGGCCACATCGGCAATTTCCCCATTTGTAATCCAGATTTTCTCGCCGTTAATCACGTAAGCGTCAGCTTCTTCGCGCACGGCGCTTTCCATGCTGGCCACATCTGATCCGGCGTTCGGTTCGGTCAGGCAGTAACAGCCGATGAGGTCGCCGGTTGCCAATTGGGGCAGATAGGTCTGCTTTTGTTCTTCCGTGCCCCAATCATTGATGCATAACGAAACCAGACTGCCATGCACGGCCAAAAAACCGCGCACAGAGGAATCAGCCTGGCCCAACTCTTCTGAGATGAAGGTGTAGCTGAGATAGTCCAGGCCACGGCCGCCATACCTGGGATCAATTGTGCCGCAAAGAAAACCCAGTTCCCCCATACGTTTCACCAGATGGATGGGAAATTCGCCGCTTTCGTCTGTTTCACGAGCCAGCGGGGCTACTTCTTCTTGCGCAAACTGCCGGGCCATTTGTTGGATTTCTTTTTGTTGGGCGGTTAATTCAAAGTTCATGGTGCGAGTGGCGAGTCAATGTCATTAAGGCTTTTTTAAAACGGGTAGTTAATGACATTGACTTGTAATTTGCAACTCTAATCAATATAGGCGAAACCTTCCAGTTCAATCAATGCTTCGGAATGGAAGAAGGCGTTTACTTCAAATAGGGCCATGGCCGGGTAATGATCGCCGAAAATGGTTTTGTGAACACGGCCGAGTTCCCGCAGCTTGCTCACATACGCATCTCGATCTTTGACGAAGATGTTCAGCTTAACGATGTCGCTTGTCTGGCCGCCGGCCGTTTCCACCACCGCTTTAAGATTGAGCAGCACTTGTTCATATTGGGCGACGACATCACCGGGTACAATACGGCCGTTAGCCCCCGTTGCGTCCTGTCCGGCCAAAAATAAAGTTTGCCCACCGCTGCACAAAACGCCATGATTAAAGCCGCGTGGGGGTACAAGTTGGGTTGGGTTGATTAGTTGTTTACTCATTATTCTCCGTGTTCCGTGTTCCGTGTTCCGAATTACGGTTTACGGATTACGGGTCACGGAATACGAGCTAACGTCCTATGAATTCAGGTTTTGCTTTCTCCTTAAATGCCTCATAAAAAATACGATGATCTTCGCCCATGAGCATAAGTGCCTGGGCCTGCGCTTCTGATTCGATGGCCGAAGCCAGGTCCATGTTCCATTCGTTGTTGAGTAGCCGTTTGGTCATGCTGATGGAAGTGGTTGGCCCGGCCGCCAATCGTGCCGCCCATTCTTGCGCGGTGGACAGTAGTTCTTCTGGGGCAGTGATTTTGTTGACCAGACCGATACGTTCGGCTTCTACGGCCGTCACCTTATCCCCAAACAGCAAAATCTCCGTTGCCCGACCCATGCCCACAATGCGCGGCAACAAATACGCTGCCCCCATGTCCGCTCCTGTTAGGCCAACCCCGGTAAAGAGAAAACGGAAACTGGCAACTTCGCTGGCAATCCGCAAATCGGAGGCCAACGCGATGACGGCCCCGGCCCCGGCCGTTGTACCGTTTAGAGCGGCGATGATCGGTTTGTCCAGGCTACGCATATTAAACACCACTGCGCCCGTCATCCTTGTAAAGTCCAGATGTCCTTTCACATCCTGCTCAAACAGTTCGCCGATGATGTCGTACACATCGCCGCCGGAGCAAAAAGCTCGTCCGGCTCCGGTGAGGACAATGACTTTAACAGCGTCGTCGTAACGCAGCGCTTCTATTAAATCCCGGAATTGAGCGTAAATGTCAAACGTCAGCGCGTTCAACACATCTGGCCGGTTAAAGGTGATAGTGGCTACACCTTCGGATATATCGTAGAGGAAGTCGTACATGGTTGCCTCGTTTTCCGTAATCTGTAATCCGTATTCGGATTACAGATTACGAATCACGGATTACGTCATCAATAAAATCCCCCATACCCACATTTAGAAGTTGTCGGTATTGGCGGAACAGGGTGTGGGCAGTATAGCCGATCCAATCATCCGGCAGTAGGGCAGCGGGGAGATTAGGGTCTTTGAGAGGAAATCGTTGGAAATGATAAGTCAGACAGAAGCGCTGTACAAAACAATCTTCTGGGGAAAGGGTTTGTTGGCCTGATTGGATGGCGTCATATTCTGACTGATGGCGTTGGATGAAGGTTTGGTAATCGGCTGCCAGCGCAGAAATGTCCCAACATTGTTGGATGAGATTGGTGTCGTTGGCGGTAACGGCCGTAAACATAGTCACATACTCGCTTACATCTAAACTTTGGCAAACGGCCGTTAACTCCGCTACCCAATCTCGCGCCGATACCCATGAACCGGGCGACAATCTCCCAAAGCCAAACCATATTAACTTTTTACGCAGTTCATTGCGTAATTTACGATGTGCTTCCGGCAGAGAATACACTACCAGATGCCAATGACCGTCCCAATCTGTAAACGGTTCTTCAAAAATTCGTTTGTCCCCCTCTTCCAAAATTGCCTGGCCGAGGGGCGTGATTTCATATTGGGTACGACGGCCATCTTTGTGCGTTGTAAACCAACCTTGCAGCTTCATGCGTGAAAGGGCTGTGCGGGCGGCTCGTTCACTGACGCCCAACAAATCTAACAAATACAATAAATCATTGGTCCAGATACGGCCGTCACGCGGCACAATATAGTCGGCAAAGAGATTGAACAGATAGAATTGTGTACTTTGTGACGGCCGTGTGACCCGTTCGATATTATTCAGCATTTGAGTTTACTCAAAAACCCGATTTCTTTCCAAATGGACGGCCGCTTCTCGACAACAGAAATCGGTTTTTTCATCTCAATTTTGGGTTGACACCCTTCCAATTGCCGTTAAAATATAACACAAATTTTCAACGACCGTCAAATAAGTGAATTATATCCAAATGAAAATTTCCATTATTGGAGGCGGCCCTGGCGGATTGTACACGGCCGTCCTTCTCAAAAAAGAGTGGCCCACCTACGACATCACCGTTTACGAGCGTAACCGGGCCGATGACACCTTTGGCTTTGGGGTGGTTTTTTCCGATGAAACATTAGGCATTTTCAAAGGGTACGATGAACCTAGCTACGAGGCTATCCGGCGTAACTTTGCTTATTGGGATGATGTAGAAATCGTCTTCAAGGGTGAAAAATTCCGCTGCACCGGTAATGGATTTGCCGGTTGTTCACGCAAATCACTGCTTATTTTGCTGCAGGAACGGTGCCGTCAGTTGGACATTCCCCTGCACTTTGAATATGAATTTGAGCCAGAATATCTCGCCCGGGAACCATTCATTGGCAGTGATCTCATCGTGGCTGCCGATGGCATCAACAGCAAGATTCGGGAAGCGCATAAGGATCATTTTGGCACGGCCGTAGACCTGCGTCACAATTATTTTTGCTGGCTCGGCTCCACTCGTGAACTGGACGCCTTTGATTATTTTTTTCAGGAAACAGAACATGGCCCTCTCGTCGCCCACTGCTACCAGTACGAACCGGGACTGAGCGCCTGGGTCATCGAAATGCCCTCTGCCACCTGGCACGGACTCGGCTTTGACCAATTGAGCGATTGGGACGGCGAACATATCCCCATCATCGAAAAAATCTTTGCCCAGGAATTAGACGGCCATCCTTTGCTGGATAACCGTTCTTTATGGCGGCAGTTCCCCACCATCAGTAATGAAACTTGGGTCATGGACAAGGTTATTCTCTTGGGTGATGCCAAAGCGACAGCCCATTATTCTATTGGCTCCGGCACCAAGCTGGCGATGGAAGATGCCATTTCTCTGTTGGAAGCGATGCGGGTGGCAGGGACGTTGATGGCCGCGTTAGCCATTTACGACAGTGATCGCCGTGAAGAAGTGGGCAAGACGCAGCATACAGCCAGCGTCTCTTTAGAATGGTTTGAAGCGATGGAGTGGCATTGGGCGTTAGACCCACTCCAATTTGCGTTTGGCGTTATGTCCCGCTCCAAAAATTTAACCTTTGAAGAGTTGACGGTGCGGGATAAAACATTTGTGCAACCTGTCCACCGCTGGTTCATCAACCAGATACGAGCTGATGGCTTTGACGTGCTCCCGGAAACACCGCCCATGTTTACGCCGTTTCGCTTGCGTGATATGGTTGTGCAGAATCGGGTGGTAGTGTCGCCGATGGCGCAGTATTCGGCCGTAGATGGCATCCCCAACGATTGGCATTTTGTCCACCTGAGCAGCCGGGCCATTGGCGGCGCGGGGCTTGTTTTTGTGGAGATGACCTGTCCCTCGCCGGAGGCTCGCATTACCCCTGGATGCACCGGTTTGTGGAACGAAACCCAATGCCATGAATTCAAGCGCATTGTAGATTTTGTACACACAAACAGTCAGGCCAAAATTTGTATGCAGTTGGGCCACGCTGGTCGCAAAGGCTCCACCCAACTTTTATGGCAAGAAGGGGACAAACCGCTGCCCAACCCAGAAGAAAATTGGCCTATTGTATCCGCCTCGCCCATTCCCTATTTTCCCGGCGAAAGTCAGACCCCCCGCGAACTGACCCGCGCCGATATGGATCGCATTGTATCCGAGTTTGTACAGTCCACCCAATATGCTGATGAAGCCGGGTTTGACATGCTGGAAATCCATATGGCGCATGGCTATCTCTTGGCCAGCTTCATTTCTCCCCTGACCAATTTACGAACGGATGAGTACGGCGGCCCGATTGAAAATCGGATGCGTTTCCCGCTGGAATTGTTCAAAGCGTGTCGCGCCGCCTGGCCGGATCATAAACCAATGTCGGTGCGTATTTCGGCGGCCGATTGGGTTCCAGGCGGTTTACCAGGGGATGATTTGGTGAAGCTGACCTGGCTATTGAAGGAGGCTGGAGTGGATTTGATGGATGTGTCTACTGGGCAGACTGTGCCGGAGCAGGAACCGGTTTACGGCCGTATGTATCAAACCCCTTTCGCCGACAAAGTGCGTCATGAGGTGGGTATCGCTACCATGTCTGTGGGGGCTATTACCACTCCGGACCAGGTGAACACCATTCTATTACAAGGTCGCGCGGATCTGGTAGCTTTGGCACGGCCGCATCTGACAAACCCTTACTTCACCTTGCAAGCATCCGCCCATTACGATTATGATAGCCAACATTGGCCCAACCAATACTTAAGCGGAAAAACACAAGCCTTCCGCGAAGCCGAAAAAGCGCGTATCCAATGGTTAGAAGACCGGCGCACCCTTAAGCCACCGTCGCATGAAGTTAAATCGTAGCGCAAACTGTTAGTTTGCGAATCGAACTAACAGTTCGATTTACAAGGAGAAAAAACCGATGAGAGCCGCAGACCTCCCCCTTTATTACAATAGCGTAGAAATTCTAGAACACAATCTAGCTGAACGGGCGGATAAAGTAGCCCTGTACAGCGCCGCCCGCAATATGACTTTTCAAGAGGTGGCCGATGAAGCCAACCAGGTAGGCAACGCCTTGAAGAAGTTGGATGTGCGGATTGGCGATGTGGTCGGTATTTTGAGTTTTGATGTGCCTGAGTGGGTTACAAGCTACTTTGGTATTCTCAAAATTGGGGGTGTGGCTCTGGGAATGAACACCCTGCTCACCCCCGCCGAATACGATTACATCTTGCGAGATTGCCATACCCGCGTCCTCATTGTCCACCCGGATTTGCTGCCCGTCATTGCCGGTATACAAGCAGACCAACCATTCCTGGAACATATTATTGTGATTGGTGAAGCGGAGGGCGCTGTTGCTTATGCCGATTGGATTGCCGCTGAATCTACCGAATGTGAGCGGATGAATACGCATCGGGATGATTATGCAACGCTGAATTATTCCAGTGGCACAACCGGCCAGCCGAAAGGCATCTTACACGCGCATAAAGATTTACCGCTAACATCCCAGTTATGGGGCGTTAATGTGTTGGGGCTGACGGAAGATGACCGCACCTTTGCTCTAGCCAAACTGTTCTTTGCTTTTGGGCAAGGGGGCAATCTGGTTTTCCCCTGGTATGCGGGCGCCAGCACAATTCTGTATCCTGGCTCGCCGCGAGAGGCCCAAAAGGTCTTGGCGGCAATGGCACAGTTCAAACCGACCATTATTTATAATGCACCTACTGGGTACGCAATGGCGTTGGCAATTCCAGATTTAATGGAGCGGTATGATTTGTCCTCTATACGCTTGTGTGTTTCGGCCGGCGAGGCGTTACCGGCCCCTATCTGGCAGCAGTGGAAGGATCGCACTGGTCTGGACATTATTGACGGTATTGGCTCTACAGAAAATTATCACATCTTCCTCTCTAACCGGCCGGGTGATATTTGTCCGGGCAGCAGCGGCAAGCCATTTTTGGGTTATGAGTTGATGATTGCGGATGAGGATGGCAAGGAAGTTCCCCAGGGTGAGATTGGTAATTTACTGGTGAAGGGGGAAACGGCAGCTTCCGCTTACCTGCATCAATATGAAAAAAGCCAAGAAACCTTCCGTGGCGAATGGTTGTTTACAGGGGATAAGTATTATGTGGATGAGAAGGGCTACTATTGGCACGCCGGCCGTTCCGACGACATGATTAAAGCGGGCGGTATTTGGGTGTCGCCAATGGAAGTAGAAAGTGCCCTAATCAGCCATGAAGCGGTGTTGGAATGTGCTGTGGTGGGCAAAGCAGACCAGTCTAATTTGTATAAACCCCAGGCGTTTGTGGTGTTGCAGGAAGGGTATGATCCCTCGGCCGAACTGGAACAGGAACTGAAAGAATATTGTCGCCAAAAGATGGCTGGTTATAAACGGCCGCGTTGGGTTGAATTTGTAGCGGAACTACCCAAAACAGCCACCGGCAAAATCCAACGCTTCAGATTGCGGGAATAGAGACTGGAGATGTTGGGCCATACCGATATGCCTGATTTTGTGGGCGACATTTATAACCAGGCTCCGTACCAGCCCAATTCATTTTAACGAAAGTCCAATGCAGATCGTCAATTTAGTTGATCATCAAGAGTTAGCAGAGCAGGCGGCCGTGCTGTTGGTGGTTGGGTTTCGGCAGCATTATCCCCAAGCATGGCTGGATAGGGCTTCGGGATTGGAGGAGGTGCGGGAATTTTCCCAACCAGACCGAATTTGCCGGCTGGCGGTGGCGGATGACGGTCAGGTGTTGGGTTGGGTCGGAGGAATTCGGGAGTACAACGGCCGTGCCTGGGAACTACATCCCCTCGTTGTTCATCCCAATTTTCAAGGGCAGGGTATTGGCCGGGCATTGGTCGCCGATTTAGAAGCCCAGGTAGGAGCTTGCGGCGGCGTCACCATCTTCCTGGGCACAGATGACGAGGATGACCAGACCAGTCTGAGCGGCGTTGATCTGTATCCCAATCTGCTTGAACAGATAGCTGCTATTCAAAACATTAGCCGGCATCCATATGAGTTTTATCAGAAAGTGGGCTTCACCATTGTCGGTGTTATTCCCGACGCCAATGGGTTGGGCAAACCAGATATTATCATGGCAAAACGGGTGGTTAACAATTAAACGGACAGTTTTGCTCGTTCCTGATCTATCAAAATGCGGCGTAGGATTTTGCCGGAAAGTGATTTGGGTACTTCATCTACAAATTCCAGGCGGCGGATTTTTTTGTGGGGGGCTACCCGTTTGGCCGTCCAGCCCATGATTTCTTCAGCAGACGCTTCCGCGCCCGGTTTGAGGACGATGAATGCTTTGGGAATTTCACCCGCTTCTTCGTCGGGGCTGGGGATAACGGCCGCATCGGCAACAGCCGGATGGGTAAGCAGCAATCCTTCTAATTCAGCTGGGGCTACCTGGAAGCCTTTGTACTTAATCAACTCCTTCAAGCGATCCACAATGTAAAAATAGCCATCCTCATCTACATAGCCAATGTCGCCGGTGCGCAGCCAAGCATCTTTGTTTACGGTAGCGGCCGTAGCGTCTGGATTATTGAGGTAGCCTTTCATGACTTGGGGGCCGCGTATCCAGATTTCGCCATTTTGGTTATGGCCGACAGGCTCGCCACTCTCCACAGATACAACCATCGTTTCAGTATTGGGAATAGCTGGGCCGATTGAGGAACGTTTGATCATACCGGGGAGATTGGGGCAGACATGGGTAATGGGGCTGGTTTCGGTCAGACCGTAGCCTTGAACAATGTTACAGCCCAGTCGTTGTACAACCGCTTCGGCCAGGTCTTCGCTGAGGGGGGCTGCGCCGGATGTCATTTCAATAAGCGAGGAGAGGTCGTAATTGTCTACGATGGGGTGCTTGGCCAGGGCCAGTAAAATAGGGGGAACCAGATTGATGCGGGTGATTTTGTGTTTTTGTATTAGTTCCAGGAATTGTACCAGGTCAAAACGGGGCATGGTAACGATGGTTGCGCCGAGAACCAGGCTCATATTCAAAATAACTACCATGCCGTAGATGTGGAAGAAAGGTAGGATACCCATAATGACATCTTTTTCGCTTATAAGCTGGAAGTCTGCGATGCCTTCAGCCTGGACCATATTGGCCACGATGTTGTGGTGGGTGAGCATGACCCCTTTGGGTAAGCCAGTCGTGCCGCTGGAGTACGGAAGAACAACCACATCTTCTTGCGGATCAATGGTCAGGTCTGGCAAACGGCCGTCGCTCTGTAGCAAGCTGGCGAAAGGCGTGGCTCCTTCTACAGGGTCAAAGGTGAAGATTTCGGTGACGCCGGATTTGGCAGCGGCCGCTTGAGCATTTTCCAGGAAGAGGGAGATAGTGAGCAGATATGTAGCCCCGGAATCATTGAGTTGGTGGGCCAGTTCATCGGCCGTGTAAAGGGGATTAACGGTGGTAACAGTGCCGCCGATGAGGGAGACGGCATGGAAGGCAACAGCGTATTCCGGCAGGTTGGGACTGTAAATGGCGAAAACATCCCCTTTGCCAAAACCACGCTGGCTGAGGCTGGCAGCGACAAGATAGATGCCCCCGGTCAGTTGGGCGTAGGTAATGGTACGTCCAGAAGGCCCATCTATCAGAGCCGGTTTATCGCCAAACTCTTTCATGCGGTTGAGCAGAAAATGGGTTAAAGAAATATTGGGAATTTCAACATCTGGATAAGGACTTGGGAAGATCAATTTGGATTCTCCTCGTATTATGACTGTGGGCTGAAGATAATTGTGAATATATTGTCTATGAAGTTTGCAAGTTTGCAAGTTGCGAGTGAGCAAGAGTAGCCTAAAGAACCCAATAGATGCCACATGTCTGGCTGCCTTGCCTTGCGGTGGATGTTTTGAAAACGCCGAAAGCTATAACGCCAACCTAACGTAATCCTTGCCAGATTTTCATCAGTCACGCCCATGAAGATGTTGAATTGGCGCAGCAATTTGCGGCCGATCTGGAAGCGGAAGGGTGGGCGGTATGGATTGCCCCAGACAGCATACGGCCGGACGAGCAGTGGGTAGAAGCGATCAAACGCGGCCTGGAGGAAAGCGGCATCTTTATGATGCTATTGTCCCCCAAAGCGGTCAATTCCAAATAGGTCAAACGGGAAACGAACGTGGCTATTGAGTTGGAGCATGAAGGGGAAATGGAGCTTATCCCTATGGGGTTCGTCTTGTCGCCCCCGTTTCTGGTTCCTGACTTTTGGTTTACTGGTTTCTGAACCGGGGGGCTGGGGGTACCTCCCTAGCGTCTATCATGAGGTAGGGGTAGGACAGGCAGGTGATACCTCTGCCATTCACCAAAACCGTTTCACCCGCCTGTCTCGCCCTGGTCGGCTGTGTGTGGGGCGAGACGATTGGAGAAGGGATTATGTGTTGGGCAAGGGTAATACCCAAT
Source organism: Chloroflexota bacterium (assembly GCA_024223125.1). The sequence goes on along the minus strand of JAAEOP010000409.1, from coordinate 2,184 downwards.
CGTCCCGCCCCTGGTTGAAGCGTGGCGGCCGTTTTTCGCTAAAAGCTTGCATTGCTTCCAAATGATCGGGGTGTGACCAGAGGTGGACAAACAAGTCAGTTTCCAGATGATTTGTTTCGGCAATGGATTGCTGTCCGGTGGCGATGGTTAATTGTTTGAGCGCGGCTAAAGCAGAGGTAGGGAAGTGGGTTAGCTGCTGTGCCCAGTGGTGTGCGGCCGTCATCAAGTCTTCCCCCTCATCTGCTACTCGATGAATGAACCCCATCTGCCGGGCTTCTTGAGCATCCAGCAGTCGGGCAGTTAATAAGAGTTCCATGGCCCGGCTTTGTCCAATGAGCCGAACCAGCCGGGCTGTGCCGCCCCAACCTGTCGTCAGCCCATTTTTTACCTGGGCAAAGCAGAAACGGGCGTGGGGGGCCGCCAATCGTAAATCGCAGGCGGTCAGGATTTCACAGCCGCCGCCAAACGCATCTCCATTAACGGCCGCGATTACAGGAATAGGCAGGCTGGTTAGCTGATTCAAAGCCTCCCCCATAATGCGGTTGAGCTGTACTCCTGCTTCCGGTTCGGGGTGATTGTGCAGTTCTTTCAAATCGCCGCCGGCCACAAAAGCTTTGTGCCCGACTCCGGTAATGATGAGAACGCGAATGGATGGGTTCTGGGATACGGCCGTGACCCAGCCCGCAAACTGTTCCTGCGCCGCCCAATTCAAGGCGTTCCGCGCCGCTTCCCGGTTCACCATCAAAGTGGCAACGTGATCAGTTACGTTGAAAATTATTTCGTCAGACATAGTGAGAGTTTAGTGGCAAGTGTGCAAGTTGCAAGTTGCTACTTGTCTCCTGAGGATAACCCTTTTACAATCCGCGCATGGATACGGAACCAATTGTGTTAAACGGCCGTTACGAACTCATCGAACGCAGTGGCAGCGGCGGCATGGCGGTGGTGTACAAAGCTCAGGATCGTGCCCTGGGGCGGCTGGTGGCCGTTAAAATGCTGCATGAAGGGCTGACAAGCGATGAAAATTTTTTACTGCGCTTTCAACGTGAAGCCCATGCTGCTGCCAACCTGACCCACCCCAACATCGTGACTGTACATGACATTGGGCAGGATGGCTACAAACATTACATTGTGATGGAATACGTTGAAGGGCGCACTTTGAAGCAACTTATCCGACAGTACTCAGAAAACGGCCGTTTTGTCCCCATCAATCGCATGTTAGATTTGACCATTCAAATTTGTAACGGTATTGGTTATGCTCATCGCGCCGAGGTGGTGCATTGTGATGTCAAACCGCAAAATATCCTCGTCACACGAGATGAACGAGTGAAGGTAGCCGATTTTGGTATCGCTCGTGCTTTGAGCCAGGTAACACAGCAGCAGCCGGAGCGGGTCAGCCAGATATGGGGGACACCACAATATTTTGCCCCGGAACAGGCCGCCGGAGAACCTTTGACCCCGGCCACTGACGTTTATTCCATTGGCGTGATCATGTTTGAAATACTGACCGGCCGGCTGCCCTTTTATGCTGAATCTCATACAGCGCTGGCCTTAAAACATTTGCAAGAAACGCCACCATTAGTAACGGTTTATAATCCGGCCGTACCCAAACAGTTAGAGCAAATTGTACGCAAACTATTGGCAAAAGAACCGGCCGGTCGTTATCGTACCGCCGGACAGTTAGGCCGGATTTTAAACACATACCAAAAGCGCAGTCAGGAGGAGACGGGGACGTATATGGCCCCCATCGCCATTGGTCAATATCAAGAGCAGCCCCAGTCTGATGTGCCAGTAGCCGAACTGAAGACGCAGATTTACCAACGGCCGTTATCTTCCACCACTGCCGAAGATGACCAGCCCACCAATTCTTCCAGACCGGTAAGAGTCTCGCTACCGGTCGCAGAAGAAGAAGCCACAGATTGGACGGCCGTATCGTTGGGCATCATTGCCTTACTGGCCTTATTGGGACTAATCCCGCTCTGGCTCATAGTTTACCTGGCCTGGATTGGTTAACTAATGGTGGAATTGATCGCAGACGAAAGGGTTAGTAAATTGGGGAAACTGCCCGTAGTCAAAGAATAAGGGATGGCATTACACTCCTAAAAACAACAATTATTCGTTAACTTGAACCAAAATCAAAAGAGTATAGCTCAGATTCGTGGGGGCACTCTGGTTTGTCCAGGTAGC
>JAAEOP010000408.1 GCA_024223125.1 Chloroflexota bacterium | reverse complement strand
TGGCAAACCGGAGAACATCACAAAACGTGTTTTTCTATATGGCCAAGATGTATTCGAGGACCCGGGGCAGGACTACTCAATCCACGACGTTATGCAAATTCTGGCCAAAACTTATCCCGATTTAGGCAATGGTTCCTGGGCGATCCAATATGTGCCCGATCCGGCCATCCCCGGCGGGTCGATTGAGGAAATTACCTTCGTGAAGAATATGGGTGAAAAGGGCCAGGCAGCAGGCTTGGGGCCGGCGTAAAGCGAATGTATTTCAAAAGAACGCCTTGCTTCTGGTAAGAGGCAGGGCGTTCTTTTTTTGCCAAAACATTATTTAATACTCAACAACAACGAAAGGCGGACATCATCATGCTATCGGTCAAGAAGTTGAACAACATGCTTTTGTCGGTGCCAAACGAACCCATCCTGGCCCTGCAACTCATGACCAAAATCGTGGAAATGGAGGGCAAAGGGGAGTTAAATGGGTTGGTTTTGTTAGATTTTGCGCCCGATATA
>JAAEOP010000407.1 GCA_024223125.1 Chloroflexota bacterium | reverse complement strand
GATCAAAAATTCCTCCACTCTCCTTTTTCACAAACCCCAGCCGCGCGGCTGGGGTTTTCACACTTAACAAGCAACTTTTCTGCACAAGCGAAGGATAAGCGAAAAACAAGGGGTAGTGCGTGTTTTACACGCACTACCCCTTGTTTTTCGAAATCTCGCTGTGAGTAAATATCTTAACGAAAAATGCCGAGATATTCGCTCGTCTGGCTTAGCCTGCCAGGTAGTTCTGGCTTTACTTGAATTTTACGCTGCCAATATAACTGGTCTAGTAGTCACAATTTACTTCTAGTTCCTAGTATTGCCTACAGCTTGTCCAAGTTTCGAACCAGGGGGGTGAGCAAAGCACCTCGGCATAAAACATTGAGTTTGGTTGTTAGTTTTATTGTATAGTGCCAGAGACATCGATTCACCTGACAAATGTCCCCTAAAACGCAGGACATTTGTCACCCTCTCCAAAAACATGGCCCCGGTTCCTGCCAGGAACCGGGGCCATCCCCTCTTTTTTCATCCCCTTTACCGGCTGATCTGGTTTGCGCGTGCAACCAAGTTGGCAAATTGCTCCACATCCTGCTCCCCAGGCAGCAGATATACTAATTGACCAGCGTACTCGCTGAGCTGCGCCAACGTAGTCCCCGTGGCCCACGGGCTGTTGCGCAAGACTTCGGCGTACTGCGCCACCACCACCGAGAGTTGATAATGCGGTGAGGCATCGTAGTAGCTGTCGGCCAAATCCCAGGTATTGAAGTTTCCGTTGATTTCAATCACATCGCGGGTGTCGGGGTCGTGCCAGCGAAGCTGGACAGTCGCAATGCGTCCATCTGCGTTGGGGTTGAACTGCACCGCATACAATGCCGTGACACTGTGCCCTGCGCCGATCTCTCCGCCATCCACCGCATCATTGCGGAAATCCTGATCGGCCACATCGCGATTTTCATAGCCAATGAGCCGGTAGCGGGCCACAACATCCGTATTGAAATCGACCTGGATTTTGGCGTCCAGCGCAATCACCTGCAAAGTGCTGGTGAGATTGTCCACGAAAAGCTTCTCGGCTTCGTCTAGCGTGTCGACGTAAGTGTAGTGTCCGTCGCCGTCGTTGGCTAGCTGCTCCATCAGCACGTCATTGAAATTACCCATGCCAAACCCAATGCTGGTGAGCGTGATGCCGCCCCCGGCGTACTCCCGAATGGACTGCAAAATAGCGTCTGGGCCGGTTGCGCCCACATTGGCAACGCCGTCCGAGCACAGAATAACCCGGTTGATGCCGTCTTCTTTGTAGGCCTGCCAAGCCATTTGGTAGCCCAATTGCAGCCCAGCTTCTGCATTGGTGGAGCCT
>JAAEOP010000406.1 GCA_024223125.1 Chloroflexota bacterium | reverse complement strand
GCAAAATTATTATCAGACAGTAGATTACCTTCCTGATCTGCTATATAAAAAGACCTCCCAACTTTAACGCTATGGGAGGTCTTTTTTGATTAGTATTTGAGACTTTTATTGGCCCAAACAATTCCAGGCTTGAGGACCTGCCTCACCAAAATTCAGACTGACCGAGACGATATCGAAAATATCCACAACCTCATCACGAGTTATATCGGCCGGCAAATTTGAACCTGTCTGACCAAAGCTGGCTCCAGCTGTTGTAGCGTCAATGATATCCACTAACTCATCATCATTGACATCACCACTCAGAAGTACAACAGGGGATAGATCCGTCTGCGGTGCGGTCAAGTTAACATCAGTACATTTCGCAGAAAGATAACCTGACGCATTTGCCATGATAGATGTTATTAAACTTGCAGACACATTAGTAACATTGAAAAAACCTGATGTACCAGTGATACCAACTTGGTCGCTACCTTCAAAAGCCAGGGTAACACCTGACCAATCATTGTTGGCACGGCCGGCCAGATTAACCTGCCCAGACACATCAGCCATTGTTGGTTCTTCAGTTGGCACGGGTGCTGGCTCTTCGGTCGGTGCAGGTACTGGTTCTTCAGTTGGTACGGGTGCTGGCTCTTCGGTTGGCACGGGTGCTGGTTCTTCGGTCGGTACGGGTGCTGGTTCTTCAGTTGGTACGGGTGCTGGTTCTTCAGTTGGTACGGGTGAGGTGACTTCTGCAATCTCTAGACTATAGCCCTCGCTAACAATATCAACACTCTGAATCTGAGTGTCACTAAACTTCTCATTTTCAAACCTAAAGGTAGCTGTGCCCGAAGTGTCAGTCGCTGTGGCCTGGAAACTCAGCAACGTGACATTACCGGTCAACCCAGATGTCTTTCCTTGCTCACTCGCTACCAGGCTGATTTTGCCGACCGTATTATCGACAGTTTTGAGTACGACAAAAGACAGGTTGGGATTGATTTGCAAGTTACTGGCTGAGATTAGGGCCGGATCGTAGTTGATCTCGAGCTGAACCCCATACAGACCAGGGGCCGACACGTTTTGAGCCACCACATCTACATCGAAAGTCTCACCTGTATTAACAGAAGTCGAGCCGTCAAACGCCAAAGAAACCTGGCCGGAGGTTGGCGTTGGCTCATCAGTTGGGATAGGATTCGGATCGCTACTTTCGCTTTCAAAGGCACCCGCATCAAAATTCAACCCCTGTGGTCTTGGCCCGCCTGTGTAATCTGCTGTGATGCCCTGTGAGCTTAAGTTTGTACCCGTATCAATAGCCGGAGAGCCAGGCTGAAGTGAATAATCATCTGCAGCCGGGTTGGTAAATTTCACCGCTGCTATGTTTGTCACCTCAAAATTGTTTGATATGGTCACGTTTGTCTCCTCGTGACCATCAATATAAATCCCATTGCCAGGATTTACTATCAAATTGTTTTGAATTCTGTTGTCATTTCCTCTGTTGTTTTGATAATCAATGCCTATCATTTGGGGGTCGATTATTGTATTGTGCCATACATAAACATTGTTGGCTGAATTCCCTGTGTTCTTGATCGCTATGCCCGCCCCATTACGATTGTATGTCCGTCCTTTTCCGGCCGCAACAATCACATTGTTGTACACTTTGTTCCCGCCATACCCTTTTAGGTCTATGCCTGACCCTTTCCCCTCCTTAATAAAGTTGTTGTAAATATTGCAGACCGAACCTGGCGCCAGGGCTATCCCGCCATAATTAAACTTATGCCCTTTTGTGTTATAGTTTAAGACTCTGTTGTGATGAATATTACAATCTGCTATGGCTGATTTTACCTGTATTCCCTCCCACCCCGCATTTTCCACACTGTTGTTGTAAATATCAACCCCTTTTAATTCTGGTGGAAAAACTGGTTCTGTTCCGCTGGCACAATTGAGCGTATAACCAGAATCGTGCCCTGGCTCTCCTATGTAAAAGCCTTCGAAGCCAGAATTATGGAAATAATTGTCGTGAATAATGGTATTATATTGGGTAAAGGTCTCTCGATTGAAGACATCATCAATATCATTGCCGGTGATCCCATCCCCATCATAGTCGTAGGCTCGCCAATCTGTGGTTGAACCGTCTGAACAGACAGCTGATGTTTTGGCATAGAGATCACGACCTTCGACGTGGTCGATTTCAAAGTCGCTGCTTTGATAGGCTACCTGAAATCTGCCTTCGACAATCTTTATGCCATAGGGTAGGTCTGCCACCCCGCTGCCGGTAAATCGAAAGTAACGGCTATTTCTAATTGAGATCGCATTCGTGTTTTTGGTGCTGATAACCACTTGCCCGCCGTGATTGATAAAGGTGATCGGGTTTTCAGCCGTTCCCTCAAAATTCTTTAAGGTTAAAGAACCTCTCTCCCCACTTTCAATGCAAACCGTATCGCCAGGTTGAACTGCAGAATAGTTACTGCGGGCATCTGCTTTACCCACCGATAACCCGATTGTGTGATTACATATATCACTTGCGAATGTGTTTGACATAAACATCTTATTGCTTTGGGGCCTTTGTACACCAATATTATCTATTCCAGGCTGATTAGTTAAAAGGGTTGTGCCTTTATTGTTACCAGGAATGATTGAACCCAAAGTTCTAGAGAGCGCGGTGTTGGCTTCCGCCTCTTCAGTTATGGGAACAATCAGCCACAGTATTGCAAACAAAATTATCAATGCTTTTTGAATCATTGTCTGGGATTTCATAAACTTATTTCCTTTCACTCCGAAATTTAAGTATACCAATAGACCCATCATCAATCTACAATTGGTATATTAACTACCTAACCTGGACGAGCCAGAACCAAACAAGGTTTCATTGCAAAAGTTCTTGCTCAATGTACAAGAAATTCATGGGTTAGGGCCTAAGATAAGATTACTTATTTCTATCCAAGTATAACTGTGAGCAGAGGTAATTGTGAAGCGTAAGAAGTTCGGATTTTTATTAACACAATTAGGGGAAACTAACGGAGGAAAAAAGTACCGGCCTGTCCGTAGTTTTTACGGAGTCGATATAAAGAGGGAATTACAATTCGGGTAACGAATATTTTCCATTATGTATTTTAAAGAAAAGGAGCCCCACCCGAGGCTCCCCCTTGAACTACCGTCTATTCACTTTCAATTCATCAATCATCATTCAGCGATCAACATTCCGAGTACCCGCACTCATGGCACTTCTTACAGCCCTCGATGTGCAGCAGGCTGGCGGAGCCGCAGCCGGGACAGAGGTCGCCGGTCAGGTAGCTCATTTGGGTGCCTTCGTCCACATCGGGCAGGCCGGGCAGGTCGCCGGTGGAGCTAAAGCCGGCGTGTTCGGCCATGACCTGGGCCACGGCGTCGGGCATGCTCATGACCCGGTTTTTGCCAAAGCCCTGCTGTCGTCCAGAGCCGATACCGCGTAACTGGCCCACAATATCCTGCACTCGCTCTTCGGGCGAGAGGGGGCTGGGCATCCGCAGAATCAGGCTGACCAAGCGGCCCAGTCCCTCGGCGTCCGCGGCCACATCGCTGCCGGCCTTGCCGACGTTGATAAAGACCTCAAACGGCTCTTGATTGCCGCCGCCGTTGGCGTTGACCGTAATATAGGCCGTGCCGATGGGCGTGTTTTTGCGGTAGGTGTTGCCATGCAAAATACCGGGCCGGGCCCGCCACTCGATCTTTGGCGCGGGCGGCGATTCCGGCGCAGCGGCAGACTGACTCGCTTCCTCTTTTTCTTCTTTTATATTCAGGACCTGCACATCCCGGGAGCCGTCGCGATAAATGGTGCCGCCCTTACAGCCCAGATCGTACATCAATTCGTACAGCTCGCGGGTCTGGTCGACGGTGTAGCTGTTGGGTGCATTGCAGGTTTTGCTGATGCTGGAATCGACCCAGCGCTGGATGGCCGCCTGCACCCGGACGTGGTCTTCCGGCTGCAAATCCATGGCCGTTACAAAGTAATCGGGCAAGGGCTGGTCGGGGTTTTGGGTCAGCCACTCCTCGTAAACGGCCACCCGTTCCTCGTGAGTACCCATCCGGCCTTTGCGCTGAAAACTCCAGAAGTAGAACGGTTCGATACCAGTGGAGGTGTTGACCATAGTACCGGTCGTGCCGGTTGGCGCCTGAGTGAGCAGGGTTACGTTACGAATACCTTTTTCTTGCACGGCCTCACGCACATGCGCCGGCATTGCTGCCATAAAGCCGCTTTGTAGGAATTTCTCGGCCTCAAAGTTAGGAAAAACCCCCTTCTCAGCCGCGTAATCGGCCGAGGCCAGATAAGTTTCGGTGGTGATAAAGCCATAAAGTTTATCCAGAAACTCGACGCTTTCCGGGCTGCCGTAGCGAATCTTCAGCCGAATCATCATTTCGGCCAGGCCCATCGTGCCCAATCCCACCCGCCGCTCGCCGAGCTGCTGCTTTTCATTTTCCTCAAAGAAGTAAGGGGTCGAGTCGATCACATTATCCAAAAACCGAACCGCGTAATGCACGCCTTGCCGCAGACTATCCCAATCTACTTCGCCATCTTTGGTAAATTTTGCCAGGTTTAAGGCACCCAGATTACACACGCCCCAGGCCGGAAGTCCTTGTTCACCACATGGATTAGTGCACAGAATCGGCGCGAAGTACCAGGAGTTGCTCATCTTGTTATAGCGCTCGACGAAGAAGATGCCCGGCTCGGCACTAGCCCAGGCGCTTTCGATGATGCTGTTCCAAATGTCGCGCGCTTTGACAGTTTTGTGGACTACGACCGGCCGGCCGGCGGCTTGCCAGGCGGCTAAATCACCGTTCCATAGCTCATCATAGTTCGGCAGCGTGGTGTCGGGAAAGACCAAATTCCACTCGCCATCAATCTTGACCGCTGCCATAAAGTCATCCGTAATGCCCACGCTAATGTTGGCGTTGGTGATGCGGCCCATGGTCCGCTTGCTGTTGATAAATTCCAGCACGTCGGGATGCCAGACATTCATAATCAGCATCAGCGCCCCTCGGCGGCTGCCTCCCTGCTCGATAAGACCGGTCACAAAGCTGTACAGCTCCCCCCAGGACACCGCGCCGCTGGAACGGCCGTTGACGCCCTTGACATAGGCGTGGTGAGGCCGCAAGCTTGAGATATTGATGCCCACCCCGCCGCCGCGAGACATAATTTCGGTCATTTGGGTCAGTGTTTCCATGATCCCGCCCCGGCTGTCCTGGGGGCTGGGAATGACGTAACAGTTGTAAAAGGTCAGGTTCTGGTCGGTGCCGGCCGCGGTTAAAATGCGACCACCGGGCACAAATTTCCAATCATCCAACAGCCAGCGGAACTTTTTCTCCCATTCTGTTTGCTTTTCCGGCGTTTCAACTTTCGACATGCCCCGCGCCACGCGGTCCAGCATTTGCGCGGGCCTTACTTCCAACGGCTTGTCAATGTGTTCGAGCGCTCGATCAACGGTCTCACCGTCTCGAAGCTCGATGGTGACGGTTTTACCATTAAGGGCAGTTACGGTCCCAATCTCGCGCTGGCCTGTTTCCAAATTGACCGCCACAACTACCAAATCACCAACAGCGACGGACTCTTTTTTCCCATCCTTTAGGGCGTAACGGTCCAGAAATATTTTTTCACCGAGGGCATTTAACTTGTTAGTGTCTTTACTATTGATTGTAGAGATAACCTGATGGGCAGACCCATTGGTTTGACCACTATTTCCATTGACGTGCTGAGCGTGAGTTTTTTTTGCGTGTTTAGTGGTGTTGGTGGACATATTATGTCTCTCCTCATTATTTTATAGAGAATTTTGCACTGCTAAGGATTGAGAATTAATTAACTTCCCCAATCGAAGTAGAAATTCCAGGTGATTTGACCACAAATTGGGGAAGTTATAAAATCCTTAGCCCCAACTGGCTAGCTTCCCGAGTAGACCGAGCAACGCGAGGTCGTATCGAGGGGTGCG
>JAAEOP010000405.1 GCA_024223125.1 Chloroflexota bacterium | reverse complement strand
TCGGGTATTTTAAGAGTAAGCGGAGGCTGAGCCTGTCGAAGTCGTAGCGGTGGCCGCCGCCTTTGCCTTCGACAAGCTCAGGCGACGGCTAATACATGAGAACTTTTGCTCAGGTACTTATCTTGATTCGGTCTTGAACAACGAGATGTTTTGCTACTGCTCAATGGTGAAATATTTCCAATGGAAAATGGGTATTGGACAAAAATCGAGGCAAAAATAGTTGATGCAGTGCAACTGCTTGAGGATTTCTGGACTGATGTAGAAAGAATACTTGCAGAAGCCGAGAGGTGAATAAGATGAAAGTCATGAATGTAGGCATTATGTCACGCGAAGAATACAAAAAACGAACGATAGCAATTGCAAGTGGTGCGTATCGTCCCCAAGAAAATGAACCCAAAGTATGGTTTGAATCTATAAAATCACTGTCTCAAGTTCTTAGTAATGAAAATCAGGAGCTGCTAAAGCTCATCATTGAATGGAAACCACAGTCGCTTTCCGAACTCGAAAAAATCAGCCATCGGAGAAAATCTAATTTGTCTAGGACATTGAAAACGCTTGAAAGTTATGGCATCGTATCTTTGAAAAAACAGAATGGAAGGATAGTGCCTACAGTTGAGGCAACAGATTTCAAAGTTGAGTTTGGATTGAATGCGCTGGCTTATTAACAAATAAACAATATGACAATCCAAATTTTAGTTGTAGATGATGATATACCTTTAGCCAAAACATTGGGCCAACTGCTGCAAGATGCCGGGTATGAACCTTTGGTAGCCCACACGGCCGAAGATGGCTTGCGCTTAGTTTTGGCCCATAAACCCAGGCTGGCCTTGCTGGATGTGATGGTTCCCAGCATGGGTGGTTGGGAGCTTTGCCGCCGGATTCGCCGCTTTTCTGATATGCCCATCATTTTTCTGACGGCGTTGGGTAATGTGGAACATGTGGTGCAGGGATTGGAATTGGGGGCCGATGATTATTTGGTGAAACCGGTGCAGCCGGCCGAATTCACCGCCCGCATTATGGCCCATCTCAGACGTTTGCAGCAGCAAACGGCCGTAGCCAATCCCAAAAAATTCAGCTTAGATGATGGCAAACTCATTATTGATCTGGCCGCCAGGCAAGTGTTACTCAGGGGTGAAGAAGTTAATCTAACCAGGCGAGAATTTGAACTGCTAACCGTTTTTGCCGCTCACGTAGACCAGGTCATTACTACGGCCGATTTGGTAGAGCAAGCGTGGGGGATGACGGATGCGGCGGCCGTAGACAACGTAAAACCATATGTCCATTACCTGCGGAAAAAATTAGAAAAAGACCCCGCCACTCCCCGGTACATACAAACCATACGCGGGGTTGGTTATCGTTTCACAAGTGGATAAAATAGGGGGCATGGATCATCCTGATATTATTTTGATTGTCTTAGACACCCAACGGGCAGATCGCCTGGGGTGTTACAATTATGAACGCGCTCTAACCCCTAATCTGGATCGTTTTGCCGCCCAAAGCGTCTTATTTGAACAAGCAATTTCCCCGGCTCAATGGACAGTTCCCAGCCACGGTTCCCTATTTAGTGGCTTATACCCCACCGCCCACCAACTCCTACAGGCTGACCAAAGTTTACCCCCAGATCGTCCCCATCTGGCCGAAGCGCTGCGTAAAGTTGGGTATGACACCATCGGCTTCTGCAACAATCCGCTGGTGGGTATTTTGAATAATGGCTTAAAGCGCGGCTTTGACACCTTTTATAATTACGGCGGCGCTATCCCCAGTGTGCCGGGCAGTTCTACGCCCGTCCCCTGGCCGTTGAATAAGGTGGTGGAAGGGTACACCCAGTTTTTGCGCCGCATTTCTTATCCCATTCAAAACTTCTTCGGCCAATCTGACCTCGCTTTCCAGCTTTCGTTGAATGCTTGGTTAACGCCGTTGTGGTCACGTTTGGCTAATTTTAAGGGGCAAAACCCGCGCTCAGTTAAGGATGTCAGCCATTGGCTGCGGCAGCGGGAAACGCAGAACAACGACAAACCCTTGTTTCTTTTTTTGAACCTGATGGAGACGCATTTGCCGTTTTGGCCGCCGGGTGAATTTGTGGACAAAGCGGCCCCCTATTTCCGGCACAGTAAAGAGGCGCGGGACATCATGCGCCGTTGGAACCGGGAAGCGTACCGTTGGGCTGCCCCGCTGGCAGAACCACATTCGGAGCTGGAAAGCCGGGTACTCAGCGATATGTATGATGCCGAGGTAGC
>JAAEOP010000404.1 GCA_024223125.1 Chloroflexota bacterium | reverse complement strand
CCGGCCAACCGAATCGGCGCGGGACAGCAAGACGGCCAACCGATCTATCTCCTCAGGCTGGAAATAGGGGGTGAGCCGGGGTAGGAATTCGGCGTCGGGCAGGGCGGGGTCCAGCTGGTAATGGTGGGCCAATGCCTGTTTACGGCGCTGCCAATAATGATGGGGCATGGCGTCGGGGGTGGCTGCTTGGCGATGCAGGCCAGCCACGGCCGTAATAAAATCGGCGTTGGTGCGGCGGGACAACTGTTCTGGCAGCTTACGCACCGGGCCAAAACGACGGCCGTGCAGCAGCAAGAAAAAGAAGATGATTACAGCGGCATAAAGAAAAGCCCTGCCTTCGGCCGTTTGCCGCAGCCAGGCGTAAGAGATAATGGGAGGCGGCGGTCGGTGGTGTACCTCATCAAAAAAGATATCCCCCCCCGATTCGGCTCCAGCCTGCACCAGATTCTGCACCAGTCTGGCGTTGGCAGCGTGGCGCAAACCATCATTCGTAAAAGGGTAGAGCGACGAGAGAACAATCACCTGCCCCTGACCGTAGCCAAAAGAGACAAGCAGCGCCTCATCGCAGTCGCCCATGTGGATGACAACGTCGTCACAATCTACAGTTAAAGCATACTCTGCCTGGATAGGGGCTTCACCGACAGAGGGCCAATCTAAGGCGGGTAGGTTTAAGGAGGCTGTTTGCCGGACTTCTGGCAGCCGGGTCAGGCCAATATCATAATCGGCCAACGGCCGTACCGGTCTGGGTGCAGTTTGAGCTATGATGAGGACGCCGCCACGTTTGAGCCAGCGTTCCAGGCTGTCTCGCTCCAGGCCGGAAAAAGTGGTGTACGGTGACAATACAAACAGGATGTCATGCCTGCGAAAGACCCAAAGGTACGACTCCTCCAGGGGGATGGTATTATAGCCCAATTCTTCCAGCCAAAGTTGTAATGCCTGGGCGCCTTCGGCGCGGTCATTGTAAATGGAGCCATGTTCCCAGGCGGCCGCTTCCGCCCGCTGCACGATGGCAAAGACGATGGCTGCGCCTAACACCATCAATAGCAAAATCGGCAGCCAGATTTCCCGCGACGGCCGCATTAATCTTCCTCCGGGAGATTGTTCTCAGACGATGAGAGGTCAGCTAAGGCTTCAATCTGGTCGGCCGTTTCGGTAAACTGGGCGGCGTTGATCGGTTTCAACCCGTACCAAACCCGGTCGTACAAAGAAACAATGGGTTTCAGGGCGTCTCGCAGCGGCGGTTTGGTCTGTTTTGTTAATTCATGGTTGGTCAGTGTGCGGTCATAGCAGAGCAGATGTTGTTCGTCCAACCGCTGTAAGGCAGCCAGAAAAAGGCGGTGCAGAGCCAGGCGGTAATCATCGGCGGCCGCCGGTTGGGCAGGAGGGGTGGAAGCGATCTCAACAGCTAGCGTAGCAGCCATAGGCATCTGGCGGTGGCGGCGCCGCCACCAGACCAGGGCCAGACCAGCGCCAAGCAGGAGTAAAAGAAGGTTCGTCAGTAACGGCCGTGACGCAGAACCGGCATCTGGCTGATTGGCAGCGGTGGTTTCTGGAGGAGTGATTTGCGGCGTATCAGATATGGATGGGCTAGATGAACTGCGGCCGCTGGCGGGCAAGATACCCAACTGTTCCAATAAATTCCGCAGCCAGCCAAAGTCAAACAGATTGGGCAGGCCGCCACCACCGTTACGGCCGTCTGGTTGGCCGCTGAAATCCCCACTGTCACCGCCGGGGTCTGGCGAGAGCGGTGATTCTGGCGGGGAGTTAGCCGACGGTGAACTGTTGAAGTCCGGCACGTCAATAAAGCCGTCATGGGGCATGAAGTTTAACTTGCTCAGGATGCCAGCCAACAGTTCCAGGGCCGCGGACGGCCGTGAGCCTTCTGCACCCTCTGCGGCTGACGGTAACAATTGGCCGCAGCCGGGACAAACGCCTTGCAGCAGGTTGTCGGCGCGAGCGGCATTGCAGGGACGGGTGTGCAGGGCGGCGACGAGTTGGGTGTGGTCAACGGGCATAACACGGCCGTCTGGCATGATGACGGCCGCGATACTTTCTAAGTCGGCGGCGATCTGGTTTAAGGCTTGGCGACAGTCGCCGCTTTGGGCACGGGCAGCTTGCTGCCGCGCTTCGTAAAACAGGTTACGATAGGCGGCATAGGAGATTGTCTGGCCAGACTGGGCAGCGCTTAATGGCGGTTGAATCAGCCAGAAAAATAAGATCAACAAAAGAGGGAGCCACCTGGCGCCACAGCGGACTTGTTTCATACCGTCAATCATATCGGGAAGGAGCGAAATGAGCAGTGCGACCACTCTCCTATTTGGTAACGATAAATAGGTTGTCGGGAAAGGAAACGGCCGTGACTAGTACAGGTTGGCATAAATGCGTGTGCAATAAATAATGCAAACTGCCAACCTGTTTAAGTACAGCGCGAAACTATTTAGATGCACACGGACTTGCGCCGCGCTGTACTAGGGTGTTAAATCTGAGCATGTATTCCACCCTTACCTACTCTGATATTTCATGCACTTTTTATACCGTATTCAGCATATTGGAAAGCACTCTCCGTTTAGAAAGTGACGATTTCCCCAGCAGCTTATCCGCCCATTTTTCAACATCAAGAGCTTGAACTGACTCCATGGCTGTTTTGACCAACTCGCATGTCAGTTCCGTTGTCAACACAGGCATTGTTAATATCATTTTGCCCATATCCCGTAGGGGACATTCAGAT
>JAAEOP010000403.1 GCA_024223125.1 Chloroflexota bacterium | reverse complement strand
CTGATCAATGGCCACATCGCTGGCCCCAACCACACAGGGCACGCCAAATTGTCGAGCCACAACCGCGGCGTGGCTGGTGGCCCCGCCCTCACTGGTCAAAATCCCTTTAGAGGCTAACATGCCGTGAACATCATCAGGGCGAGTGAAGGGGCGAACCATAATCACGTCTTTGCCCTCTTCTTTGCCCCACTTCTCGGCTAAGTCGGCATCAAATGCAACTACGCCCACGGCAGCGCCGGGGGAGGCATTAACGCCTTTGGCCAGCAGTTTGCCTTCGGCAGTGGCGGCGTCTTTGGCATCCATATCAAATTGGGGGTGGAGCAGGGTGTCAACATCGTCCGGGGAAACTCGCAACACGGCTTGTTCTTTGGTGATGCGTCCCTCGTTAGCCATATCAACGGCAATCTTGATGGCAGCCTTGGCTGTGCGCTTGCCGTCGCGGGTTTGGAGCATCCACAATTTACCTTGCTCGATAGTGAACTCCAGGTCTTGCATTTCGTGGTAATGGTCTTCCAGCTTGGCGCAAATGTCGACAAAAACAGCGTTGGCTTCGGGCAGGTCCTGTTCCATGTTGGCAATGGGTTCGGTGTTGCGGGTACCGGCCACCACGTCTTCGCCCTGGGCGTTGATGAGGTAGTCGCCGTAAAGGACGTTTTCGCCGGTGGCAGGGTCGCGGGTAAAGGCCACGCCGGTACCGGAGGTATCGCCCATGTTACCAAAAACCATGGTTACAATGTTAACTGCTGTGCCCAGATCATGGGCAATACCGGCAGCATTACGATAATCAATGGCCCGTTTACCATTCCAGCTCTTGAAAACGGCTTCAGTAGCCAGCTTAATTTGTTCAATGGGGTCCTGGGGAAACTCTTGACCGGTATCTTGTTTAAAAATCTCTTCAAACTTTGCGGTTACTTCTTTCCACTGCTCGGCGTTCAATTCGGCATCGGTTTTTACCCCGGCTTTTTCACGCGCTTCGGCTAACACCTCTTCAAAGTGTTCGTCATCGACGCCCATGACTACGCTGCCAAACATTTGAATCAAACGGCGATAGGAGTCGTAAGCAAAGCGGGCATCGCCGGTTAGCCTGGCTACGCCTTCAACCACCTCGTCATTCAGACCAATATTGAGAACCGTGTCCATCATGCCGGGCATAGAAAATTTAGCGCCGGAGCGGCATGAAACCAGCAGCGGGTTGTTGGAGTCGCCAAATTTTTTGCCGGTGGCTTTTTCGGTGGCCTTGAGGGCCTCAACTTCCTGTTCCCACATTCCGGCCGGGAATTGTTCACCGGCCGCCAGGTAGGCGTTG
>JAAEOP010000402.1 GCA_024223125.1 Chloroflexota bacterium | reverse complement strand
GCCACCGAAAAAGCCACCGGCAAAAAATTTGGCGACTCCAACAACCCGCTGCTGGTTTCATGCCGCTCCGGCGCTAAATTTTCTATGCCCGGCATGATGGACACGGTTCTCAATATTGGTCTTAATGACGAAGTAGCTGAAAGTATGGCCAAGCTAACCGGTGATGCCCGCTTTGTCTACGACTCCTACCGCCGCCTCATTCAAATGTTTGGCAGCGTGGTCATGGACATTGACGATGAACCGTTTGAGGATGTGCTGGCCGAAGCCCGTGAAGCAGCCGGGGTAAAGAGCGACACCGAACTGAACGCCGAACAATGGAAGGAAGTTACTGCAAAATTTGAAGACATCTTCAAAGAAGCAACCGGAATTGAGTTTCCGCAAGACCCCATTGAACAGGTTAAACTCTCTACCGAAGCTGTCTTCAAAAGCTGGAACGGCAAGCGTGCGGTTGACTACCGCAACGCGGCCGGCATTGCCCACGACCTCGGCACTGGCGTCAATATTGTGACCATGGTCTTTGGCAACATGGGCGACACCTCCGGTACCGGCGTCGCCTTTACCCGCGACCCGGCCACGGGCGAACGCGTGCTTTACGGCGACTATCTCATGAACGCCCAGGGTGAAGATGTGGTGGCCGGCATCCGCAACACTGAACCGATTGCTAACCTGGAACAGGAGATGCCCGCAGCCTACGCCGAATTTGTTGACATCTGCAACAAGCTGGAAAAGCATTACCACGAAATGCAAGACTTGGAGTTCACCATTGAACAGGGCAAATTCTGGATGCTGCAAACCCGCGACGGCAAGCGCACCGCCAAAGCCGCCATCAAGATTGCCGTTGATATGGCCAACGAGGGGCTCATCACCAAAGAACAAGCCGTGTTGCGAGTTTCCCCGGACGATGTTGACACCCTGCTCCACCCCCAATTTGATACGGATGCCAAAAGCGCCGCAACCGACGAAGGCAAACTGTTAGCTAAAGGTGTTAATGCCTCTCCCGGCGCTGCCGTTGGCGTAGTTGCTTTCGATGCCGATTTAGCCGAAAAGTGGGGCAAAGAAGAAGGTAAAGACGTGATTATGGTTCGACCCTTCACCCGCCCTGATGATGTTCACGGCATGTTAGCCTCTAAAGGGATTTTGACCAGTGAGGGCGGGGCCACCAGCCACGCCGCGGTTGTGGCTCGACAATTTGGCGTGCCCTGTGTGGTTGGGGCCAGCGATGTGGCCATTGATCAG
>JAAEOP010000401.1 GCA_024223125.1 Chloroflexota bacterium | reverse complement strand
CTGTTAATGCCTGGTTGATAGGTAATCAAAGCGCCGTCGCTGTCCAGCATCGCCAATCCTTCTCGCTGCACGGCAAAACCCTGCGGCCGCCAGAAAAAGTCCACCACATTCCCCACTACCCGGCTGCCCACCGCTTGCCCAAAAAAGAGGATTTGCAACGGGTCAGGCGTGACTGGATTCATATAGGTGTCATCCGTATCATGTTCATAGACAGCGCCATTACCCACATCCAGCGTAAATACGCCGCCGTTTAAGCCTTCACGCAAAGCCACGCGACGTAAGCTGGTCTCCTCGCTGTATTCATAAAATGAGTCGGCCGTTAGACGTGTGACACCATCCAATTTATCCAATTCAGTACGGGCAATACTCTGCATCTGCACCACATCGCTGTCACCCGGTTTAAGTTCCGTATTGGCCTGATCGGCCAGAGCCAGGATTTCGATGTACTGCTGCCGGGCTTCTTCTGGCGTAGCAGCCTCTTCGGCCACAATCAGCTTTTGCGACATCTCTATTTTAGTTGTGGACAATATTTGTGCTTGCTCGCGGGCCATATAAACACTGGTGACAATGGCAGCCACGATCAATGGAATGACAATAGCAATGAGGACAGCCCAGGTCCAATTGACCTTTTCTTCTTCTGATTCTTCCTGACGCGGCGGACGTAAGCGGGCCAGCAAATCGGCCAGCCAGGCTGTAAAACGAGAAGCGCCCAAAGCGGCTGATGATCCAGCGCGACGAGCATGATGTTCAACTATTTCCCGGTCTACGGCCGCGCTTCCATCCGGCTCTGTTAATTGAGTTGTAGGAGCTTCGGGGTTGTCCGCAATCATCACTGGCGGCTGGCGGCGCGGTTGGGGGTCGGGCATGGCCGCTGCTGCAGCCGAAACCACCGGCCGCACCTCTGTTAATTCCAGGGGAGCGTCAGCGCTAAATTCTACCAATAACAAGCGTGCCGAATCATTGCCGACGACGGCCGTTAACGCTTCCAATCCAACCACAATATCACTCTCCACCAACGCCGGGGCAAACTCATCGGTCGGCAAATGACTCAGGCGTGGGTCAGCCAGCAGCAGCATGTCCTCCGTTTGCAGCCGGTGATGATAGTAGCGAATATCCAAACCACTGCTGCGGCCGAGGGGAGTGACGCGCGCCGGTTCTTGGGGTGGCATCCGTTCAATGCCAAAATTACGACCCAACAAGGCCACTGATTCCCCCGCTTGTAAGGTAAACAATTCCCCTTGCCGAAAAACAGTCAGCGTAATAGCGCCTTCGCGGGCAGGGTCGCTGCTGCCGATATTTTGGCGCAGCAATAATTGGTTGGCAGCCATAAGGCCATCACGCAAAGCGGCTGTCACACTGCCAACACTGCTGTAATATTTCTGGCTGATAAGGGTAAGCAGTTGTTGGGAGAGGGCGGCCGTTTCCGCGGCCGATCCGGTCAACGTAAGATGGGCAAACAAAAAATCCTGTCCGCGTCCGCGTGACGGCCGTGAAGGAGCCGGCTGCGCCAACAACCCCGGCGCACCCTCTTTAATCTCGCCTTCCGCAATATATAATTGGCCGGTGACAGCTTGCAAATCAGCCATCGAAAATAAGGCTCTCTCTTCTTGAAGATTCACACCAAAATGGCCTCTGGTGCGTACCCCAAGCATAGCACGATTGTTCATGTTCTCAAATTCAAAATAACCGTTCAAACCCACTGAACACTGTACACTGTACACTACCCACCACTTCCTATACAATCCCCGCCTATGAACCGTGCCCGGCATCTTCTACAATCTTCCGTCATCGTTATTTTCCTCTTTGGTCTGGGTAAAATCACTGGCCTCATTCGCATTCGTCTGGTCGCAGCCGAATTTGGAACCAGCCCCGCATTTGATGCCTTCACGGCCGCCAACCAACTACCCGAACTCTTCTTCACTCTTATTGCCGGGGGCGCGCTGGCGGCCGCCTTCATTCCCGTATACTCTGGCTACCTGACCGGCCGTGGCGAGCAAAAAGCAGCTCAACTGGCTAACACTGTCCTCACACTGGTGCTGCTAGTTTTGGGCAGTATTTGCCTGGTTGCCGCTATCTTCGCCCCCTGGATTTCCAGCATCTTGCTCGTGCCCGATTTTCTACCGGCACAACAACAGTTGACGGCCGACCTCATGCGTACCATCCTCATCCAGACGACCCTGTTTGGCATCAGTGGCGTTCTCAGCAGCATTCTCAACGCCCACCAACATTTTGCCCTACCCGCCCTGGCCCCGCTGGCTTTAGACATTGGCTATATGGTTGGTCTATTCATCTTCGTGCCCCAAATGGGGGTGATGGGGTTGGCCTGGGGCACAGTCATCGGCGCTGTTTTACATATCCTCATCCAACTTCCCGCCCTCGTCAAATATAAATATCGTTACCGTCCCGCGCTAGCAATGCAGATGAAAGGGGTGCGCGAAATCATCCGGTTGATGGGGCCACGCATCATCACCCTGGGGGTCATTCAACTGGCCGACTTGTTTATCATTCGCCTGACTTCCGGGTTAGCGTCGGGCAGCACTTCCGGTTACTTTTATGGTTATAGTCTGATGCAGTTCCCGGAGACGTTGTTTGGCACGGCCGTCGCCATTGTCGTCTTTCCCACATTGGCGGAGATGTTTAATGCGGGGGATATGGAGGGGTTGAAACGCACGGCCGTTAACGCTTTACGCATTATTTGGTTCCTGACCATACCGACGGCCGCTTTGCTCGTCTTATTAGGTCAACCCGTCATCACCGTCTTTTTAGAAGGAGCTGCTTTTGATGCCGCTTCCACCCGGTTGGTTTACAGCGTCCTTCTCGTTTTCAGCATTCGTGTTGTCAGTGAAGCCACGGTGGAGATTGTAGCCCGTCTTTTTTATGCCCGGCACAATACCAAAACACCCATGCTCACCTACGTTGGCTGGCTCATCATCAATGTCGGCTTGGCTTATCTGCTAGTGGGGTCAATGGGAATTGTGGGGTTGGCATTGGCCAGTACCATCGCCTTTACCTTTCTGGCGGCCGTTCTCTATTTGCTCAATCGGCGAGCATTGGGTGGCTTGGGAGAACGGGAATTGGCGGCCACGGCCGTGCGAGCCATCATTGCCACCATCGTTATGTCCCTGCTCATTGTGGGCTTACAGCAGATCATCAGCAGTAACCTCATCTTTCTGGCTGTCAGCGCGGCCGTAGGCAGCATCGCTTATCTGGCCGTTAATTACCTTCTCGGTGGCCAGGAAATCCCCACTTTAATTCGTATTATGCGGAAGAGGTGAGGGGACGGGGGACGGCCGTTTACAATCGTCAGAATGATGAATAATGGCCGATAGGAGATATAAATATGATGAAACTTCTAACCTGGAATGAGTATGTGCGGCTGGCGCTGAGTTATAATGAAGTAACCATTCAGGTGCCCGGCACTTCATTACCAAGTCTACTGGAGTAGCACACTCGTTTATAAGTGCCGGGCACCTTGGGGGAGTGAATGGTTACCTGAAAAAAGTGATTGTCACCTGAACGTTTACATAATGAATTCAAATCTGCCAATTCTGCTATCACTTGCAACTACACTCGCCCTAAAACCTGCAATAACCTGTCTGGATAATCAGAAATAATCCCATCCACACCCCACTCAATTAACCGTTCCATGTCGGCCGTTTCATTCACCGTCCACACATGCACGGCCGTCTTGTTACGATGCGCCGCCTGGATAAATTGGGGTGTGATAACACGGATACCGCGCTCAATTTCCGGGATTTGCAGGACATGTGCTTTGCCCTTATAAAAACGAGTTAACTTAACTTTATTAAGCAAGAACAAACGCAGCGTCTCCCCTAATGAAGCCGCTCGCGCTACTTCCGGGCAGGCACGGCGAAAATCAGCCACCGTCTGGTTGTCAAAGGAACCGACACACATCCACTCGGCCATGTTGTATTGGCGAATGAGATTGGCAAACGGCCGTACCACACTCACCTCATGCTGCTTAATATCCACGTTAACCCACATATCTGGAAAGTGTTCAAACACCGCTGCCAATGTTGGTATTCTGATGCCCCGTCCGCGAAAGGGAAAGTTCTGTCCTTCATCTGGTGTAAAACGGTAGCCGGCGTCCAACTGTTGCAATTCTGCCAAAGTGAAATCTTGAATACGGCCGCTCCCCTCCGTCGTCCGATCAACTGTCTCATCATGACACACCACCAACACGCCATCCTTTGTGCTGTGAATATCTATCTCCAGGCCATCAATGGACATCGCCGCCGCTTTCTCAAAAGCCAGCATCGTATTCTCCGGGTACAGCCCCCGAAACCCTCGATGCGCCAACGCCACCACGCCGCCTTGATTGGCAAACGGCCGGGCTGGGGAGCGTGTTTCGTATTTCGTATTCCGTAATTCGTTATCCGTCATGCGTTGCCTCACCTTCTCTTAAAACTACTCACTGAAAACTGATTACTGTCTCCATCCGGTCCGGCCGATCCGTAATAATCCCGTCCAAGCCCATTTCCAGCAGCCGTTCCATATCCTCTAATAATTGAAAATTTTCAATTATCAATTAAGCCTCGCTAAATACCAGTTGCTCCCCATGCGCCAATCAGTATAATCCCCTTTGCATATAAGCCATAATCCGATTATGGACTACGGATTACAAGCTACAAACTACAGATCACGGAGGAACAAATGGCAAAACGAGCAGTATTCCCCTTTACCGCAATAGTCGGTCAAGAAAGAATGATACGGGCGCTTATTCTCAATGCAGTCAGTCCGCGCATTGGCGGCGTCCTCATCCGCGGCGAACGTGGAACCGCTAAATCCACTGCCTCCCGTGCTTTGGCCGCCCTTTTGCCCGACATCGAAATTGTAGCCGACTGTCGTTTTGGCTGCGACCCCAACCGTCCCGACCAATGGTGCGACGACTGCCGCGTGCGCCACGCTGACGGCGCTTTGGCTGTGACCATGCGCCAGACCCCTTTTGTAGACCTGCCCATCAGCGCCACCGAAGACCGCGTCGTCGGTACGTTGGACATTGAGCAGGCCATTCAAAAAGGTGAAAAACATTTTGAGCCTGGCGTGTTAGCCAGCGCCAATCGCGGCCTGCTGTATGTGGATGAGGTCAATCTGCTGGATGATCACGTTGTAGATTTGCTACTTGACTCGGCCGCTATGGGCATTAACATCGTCGAGCGGGAAGGCATCAGCTTTTCCCATCCGGCCAAATTCATTTTGGTAGGCACGATGAACCCGGAAGAGGGAGATTTACGGCCGCAACTGCTCGACCGTTTCGCCTTTTCCGTCCAAATTACCGGTCTAAAAGATGCCTTGCTGCGAGTGCAAATTATGGAACGCCGTCTGGCCTTTGAAGTAGACCCCAGCTCGTTCCAGGGTCAATGGGCCGGCCGGGAAAAAACATTGTCTGAGCAAATCGGCCGTGCCCGCGAAAAGGTCAATCATGTGCAATATTTACGGCACGATTTAGCTTCTATTGCCGGGCTGACGGCCGCTATGAATGTAGACGGTCACCGCGCCGATCTCGTCATTTTGCGGGGGGCTCAGGCTCATGCCGCTTTCCACGGCCGTGACCGCATCACTGACGAAGATATTATTTTAGCGGCCGAGCTGGCCCTGCCCCATCGTGTTCGGGGGCGTGTGTTCCAAGACACCGCCATGGCCACTGGTGAACTTCAAGACCGGCTAGAAGAAGTCCAATCTGAAATGGGCATGACCGAAGAAGGCGCCCCCATGGAAGACCAGCCCAATCAAGAAGCCGTAAAAAAAAAGCCTTAGATTCTGATGACGCCACCGAGGGAGCCGAAACCCAACAGCAAGCGGAAGCCGGCCCCCAATCCATCCCCCAAACCACCCAGGACGGTCATTGGTGGGAAGGCGGCCAACAGGTACAATCCCAGCAAGAATTCCACGCCCGCCGCCTGGACACCCAACTCGACCGACTGACCCGCAACAAAGCCGGCCGCCGTTCCCAAACCAAAACAGATCGCAAACGCGGTCGTTACGTCCAGGCCCGTATCCCCCGCGGCAAAGTGACCGACCTCGCCTTTGACGCCACCATGCGTGCCGCCGCCCCCTACCAGATTCACCGCGACCGCTCCAAGTTAGCCCTGGCCCTTAAAAAGGAAGACATCCGTGAAAAAGTGCGGGTGCGCCGCCAGGCCAATCTCATCCTTTTTGTGGTAGACGCCAGTTGGAGTATGGCGGTGGCAGAACGGATGGAAGCGACCAAAGGGGCTATCATGTCTTTGCTTACAGACGCCTACCAGCGGCGGGATCGGGTTGGTCTTATTGTCTTCAATAAAAATGACGCCAATCTGGTGTTGGCCCCCACCAATTCCGTTTTGTTGGCAAAAAAAGCGTTGGTAGATATTGCCGTAGGCGGTAAGACCCCTCTGTCTGCCGGACTGATGTTGTCTTATGAAGTGTTCCGCAAAGAAGCGTTAGCCCATCCCGATGTATTGCCCATGATGATTTTGCTTACCGACGGCGCCGGCAATGTCAGTCTAGGCAACCTGCCGCCTCAGGAGGAAGCCCATAAAATTGCCCATCTCATCCACGAAGTAGGGGTGCGTTCGGTGGTCATCAATATGGAACATGCCGCCTTTGACCAGGGGTTGGCGCAGCAGTTGGCCAACCATTTAGATTGCGATTGCCACACGCTGGAAGACTTACGCGCCGAAACACTTTACCATACCGTACTGGGAGCGCTCGATTGAGAATTAAACGATTACAATTGCAAGGGTATAAAACATTCGCCACCCAATCTGAATTTCTTTTTGATGATGGCATTACCACAATTGTTGGCCCCAATGGCAGCGGTAAAAGCAATATAGCGGATGCGTTGCGCTGGGTGTTGGGGGAACAAAGCTACCGTACCCTACGCGGCAAACGCACCACCGATATGATTTTTGCCGGTAGCCAGAGCCGCCCCCGCGCCGGTATGGCCCAGGTGATGTTGACATTGGATAACAGCGGCGGCTGGCTGCCTATTGATTACACCGAAGTGGAAATCGGCCGTCGCGCTTACCGTTCTGGCGAAAATGAATACCTACTTAACGGTCAAAAAGTACGCCTGAAAGATATTACCGACTTATTGGCTACCAGCGGTCTGGCGCAGCGTACCTACACTATTATTGGGCAGGGGTTGGTGGATCAGGCGTTATCTCTACGTTCAGAAGAACGGCGGGCGTTGTTTGAAGAAGCGGCCGGGATCAACCATTACAAATCTCGCCGGGCAGAAACGCTGCGCCGTTTGCAAGAAACACAGCGCAATTTGTTGCGTGTACATGATATTTTGGCCGAAATTCGACCCCGCCTCACTTCCTTAAAACGGCAGGCCACACGCGCCCGCAATTATGAACAGATTGCCGCTGATTTGAATCATTTGCTGTATATCTGGTACGGTTTTCAATGGGAGGAGGCCAAAAAGCAGCTGCGACAGGTGCGGGAAACGGCCGTAACCGCCGAAACTACCTGGCAATCTAGTCGCCGCAAATTAAGGGTACGCCAGGAAAACAGCGATGATTTGCGCCGCCGCATCCATCGTCTGCAACAACAAGCGGCCGAAACCCAAAATCAGCGTGATGATTTGCGTGACCAGTTGGAAACCGCCCGCCGTGAAGTTGCCATTTTGCACGAACGGCAGGCGGCCAACAAACGTCGTCTGGCAGAATGGGAACAAGAACGGCCGTTTCTGGAACAACAAGCCCAATCAGCCCAAAATGAACTGGGTTTGGCGCTGGCCGACTTAGAAGCGGCTCAAAAAAGCATCGCCCAGGATCGGGAACAGTTGCAGCAGTTCAACCTTACCTTTCAGGAAAAACAAGCGGAAATCGGCCGTTGGCAAAAAACGTTGCGCGATACTGAAAATCAGCAACGAGATACCCAAAATCGGGTGGCGCAAACGCAGGGTCAGCTTAACCAACTGCGGGAACGGTTGCAGGAAAAGGAAGCCGAAAATAGCAGCGTTGATGACGGTCGTGACCTCATCAAAGTGAAGCAAGAGATTGAACAATTCACGGTCGTCCTCCAATCCAGCCAAAACAAAGCTAGCGAACTACGCCAGAAACGGGACACAGTCCAACAAGAGCGTCAAACATTGGTCCGGGAACTGAAGCAAATGCGCCGCGAGCATCGTCAGGCGGAACAAGCAATCAACCACCGCCGCCGCGATTTGGCCCGGCTGGAAGCCCAGGCAGACATGCTGGAACAGATGCGGCTAACGGAAGTGCGGGTGGATAAAGATGTGCCCGTTAAGGGACATTTGGCCCAATTCATCACTATACCGGACGAGTATCAGACGGCCGTAGCTGCCGCTCTACAAGCCCGTCTTACAACACTGCTGCTGCCAGACGAGGCCGCTTTGTGGGCGCTGCTGCAAGATCAGGATGAAAATACGGCCGTATCTGCCCTGGCCTTAAACAGCATCCAGGCGCCGCAAAACCATCTCTTGCCCCATGATAAGGAAATTATTGGCTGGGCTGATGCTGTGGTACAGGTGGAAGAGGGGTTATTTTCGGCCGTGCATTACCTACTCGGCCCAGTATTGTTAGCGCAAAGTGACCAGGCCGCTTACCGGCTGGCTAAAAAATTGCCGTCGGGCACATTGGCCGTTTCTCCCTCTGGATTGGTGGTTCATGCCGGGGGCCTTGTCGAACGCAACGGTCAGCAACAAAACTCAATTCTGGCACGGGAATCAGAACGGCGACAGGCTGAGGAAGCGTTGCGCGTCTTGCAAACGGAATTGGCTGAAATGGAAACGGCCGTCTCCACCCAAAATGAATCTATCCAACAAAAACAAGGGAATGTGGATGCGTTGCAAAAGGAAGAGAGCCAGTTGGGACGGCTGCGTAACGAAACAGGACAACAGCTGGCACAGGTGCAGCGGGATATAGACCGGCGTCAGCAGCAGCAAACCTTTATGGAACGGCAGTGGCAAAACGAGTTGCAGGAAATCGGCCGTTTGCAGCTGCGTCTTGAGGAAATGGAAGACGGCTTAGAGGTGCATTTTGAGCAGTTGATACAGTTGGAAACGGCCGTAAGCGAAGCCCAATCTCAACTAGACGCCCTGCCCGTGGCCGAAGCCCAGCAGCAGCGTCAAAATTTACAGCAGGCAATCAATGCCAGCCAAACCATCGTTGCCGGACGGCAAGCGGTGGTAGATAGCCGACGGGCGACGCTGAATCAATTTGCGGGTCAATTGACCCGCCTGACTGAACGCCACGCTCGCCTGACACAAGAACAGCAACAGTTATCGCTAGACGAGAAGGAGCGGGAACGGCAGCGATTACAAACGAAACTGGATGAATTGGACGGCCGTCTGAAACCGATGCGAAGCCGTTTGGCAGAACTGGGGGATGAATTAGTGGGGTTGGAAGAGGGAACGGCCGTGTTTCAAAAAGAAACTCACGACGCCGAAACTATCTACACCCAAACTAAAATCGCTTACACTCAGCGGCAAAACCACATCGAAAATTTGCAAGAGCGCATCCAGGCTGACCTGGGTGTGGTCGCCTTGCATTACGATGAAGACCAGACCGGCCCCACCCCCTTGCCTATCGCTGAAGTGCATGAACTGCCGGTCATCAGCGAACTGCCAGATGACATTGAAGCGGCCATTCAACAGTACCGGGGACAGATGCAGCGCATGGGGGCCATCAACCCCGATGCACCCGAAGAGTACCAGGAGACACAGGCTCGTTTTGATTTTATGAAGGAGCAAGTGGAAGATTTGAACCAGACGGAAGCCCAACTGCGTCAAGTCATCGCCGATTTGGATGAGCTAACATCCCGCGCTTTTGCGGAGACGGTGGCGAAAGTGGATGCTGTTTTTGGCGGTACGTTTACCCAATTGTTTGGCGGCGGCGTGGCGCGATTGGTGTTGACGGATCCGGATGATTTGACGATTTCGGGGGTGGACATTATTGCCCGGCTGCCTAACCGACGCGAGCAGGCGTTGGGGTTGTTGTCGGGGGGAGAGCGGTCATTAACGGCCGTAGCTCTCATCTTCTCTCTACTCAAAGTTTCCCCCACCCCCTTCTGTGTTTTGGACGAAGTAGATGCCGCTTTGGATGAAGCCAATATCAACCGCTTCCGCGACCTGCTGCGGGAATTGAGCCTCAACACCCAATTCATCGTCATTACCCACAATCGGGGCACAGTGCAGGTCGCCCGAACCATCTACGGCATCAGCATGGGCAACGACAGCGCCAGCCAAGCCATCTCCATCAAACCGGAAGATTACATCAAACAGCCCGAGTTGATATAAGAGATTATTTTTCGTTTACCCTCACAAGGTCAAACTGGTTAATAACGACTTCACCATCGGGAAACCGAGCAACTATTTTCAGATCACCACCCATTGCTAACCAATACTGTCTGGATAAAATAAGCACCAATAAAGTTACAAAAAGAGAGTTGTAACCTAGATTCCGCAGTGAAAAAAGGCAAAAAAAATAATATTGTGTAAGCTAGTTGGGTATGGAAACAATACCCTATGAATATGAAACGCAACGGCTCGATCATTTAGGAATCGTAGCCGGAATCTGTAAACAAATAGACCTTGTGAATATTATTGATGAATCCCTTCCAACACCATCAG
>JAAEOP010000400.1 GCA_024223125.1 Chloroflexota bacterium | reverse complement strand
ATGTGGAACAGCGGTTTGACCGTGAATGTTCGAGCCAAATTCAGACTTACGGCGACATTATCCGGCGGCATCGAGACGAACATGCGGTTGACTGGTTGACTGGCGCAGTGGAAATGGCAATTGAAACAGAGGATGTTGACCTCGTATTGCAACATTTCCTACGTTTGGAAGCCGAACCCGCATAAGTTTGATTTGCTGCCGCTTGTACGCTGACGGGGTTCAAAACACATTCTTTGAAGCTCGATTATTGGTGTACGCCTTTTGAAAATTACAGAGCGTCTATTTTTTTGTTAAAAGTACGATTTTCGCCAATGTCGAGTCAGTAAGAGGAAGGAGACCTTTGCCTCGTGCCCAAATGAAAAATTTAAGGTAGTTGTTGAGCATTATGCAGAGGAAATAGCACAAAAATGGATAGATTACTTCGTACTCCACAAATCTGTATCACCGAAAAAGATTACTCGGAGGATACAATGATGCTGGCCGAAAACGCAGTGGTAGATATAAAAACGGCCGAATACATCGAAGGCTACAAATTACGTCTCGTCTTCAATAATAACAAAGAACGTATTGTTGACTTTGGGCCGTTTCTGCAAAAGACACTAAACCCCATGATACGAAAATATCTAAAGCTGGATGATTTCAAGAACTTTACCGTTGAGTATGGGGATTTATTTTGGCATGATTATGATTTATGTTTTCCGATAGTAGATTTGTATGACGGCCGAATATAAGACGTAATCCTGTCTCCCCTAACCATATTTATTTAGGCCAATAGCAGCGGCAACGGCCGTAACTCCCGCTTCAACGGCTCCAACGCCAACCCTAACGCCATAGCAATGCCCAATCCGTTCTATCTTGCCATTCCCTTTGCTGTGATGATCATTGTCAGTCTGTCAACGAGTGGCATCTGGCATCTGGAAAAGGGGCTGGCGTGGCTGTCCGAAGAGATTTCACAGCGCTGCCAGCAGCCGCGACAAATCTGACATAGTGTGAAGCTACCCAAAATTAGTTGATTAACGACCTTGCCATACAGGTTGGCGCTTGTTAATAAAAGCGTCAATGCCCTCGCCAGCATCCTCAGCCATCATGTTACAAGCCATCACCTCGCCGGCATAATGGTAAGCATCGTCCATATCAAGCTCTAACTGTTTATAAAACATCGCTTTGCCTATTGATACCGCCACCGAAGATTTTGATACGATTGCATCTACAAACAGTTGCCCGATAGCATCCAAATCTTCAGCAGGCACAGCCCGATTGATTAAGCCCTGTTGCACCGCTGTCTCAGCATCAATAAACTCACCAGTGATCAGCATCTCAAATGCTTGCTTACGCGATAAATTTCTGCTAACGGCTACAGCCGGGGTAGAACAGAACAGACCTACCCTAATGCCTGATGTGGCAAATCTGGCCGTATCAACAGCTACGGCCAAATCGCACGCGGCCACAAGTTGGCATCCGGCGGCCGTAGCCAACCCCTGTACTTTGGCAATAACCGGCTGCGGCATTTGATTAATCGTCATCATCATCATGCCGCATTTATTAAACAAGGCATTGTAATACTCTTTTTCCGGCGTGGCTTGCATTTCTTTTAGATCGTGTCCGGCACAAAATGCCTTTCCATTGGCCGCCAGAATGACTACCCGTATGGATTCGTTTCCGGCAATACTATTTAACTCCGTTTGCAGCGCGGACAGCATTGCCTCAGACAAGGCGTTATATTGCTTAGGGCGGTTGAGTGTCAGGGTTGTGACCCCGTTTTTATCCTCGCGTAATAAGATAGGTTCTTCAGCTACAATACTCATCGTATCTCTCCTGTTGTCCTGTTAACCCTTCTAGCATGTGGTATGGAACCCTTTGCCGAGCATTTAACCGGGTACGCTCCTGGCTGGGAAGGTCATCCCACGCCTTATGCCACTCACATAGCACCGCCGGGCCGTATGTTTCTGTCAGGCCGTAGACGTGCGTTATTTTGAAGTTGTTTTTCTCCATTGCTTCCAACACGGCCGCAGGCGGAGGAGCGGCGGCAACCATCCCTTTAACCAGATGTTTTTTTTGGCGCGGGTTTCTTCCGGTGCATTAATCAGCCTATTATGCACAATGGGTGCCACAGTAATGGGTGACGCCCTCGCCAGCAATTAGATCATAAATGGCCTCAACATTAACTTGACGCAAACAAACGTTGGTTCCGGCTACCGCAGCCAATGTCCACGGAAAACACCAGCCGTTGCAATGGAACATTGGCAGTGTCCACAAATAGACCGGATGCCGGGCCAAATCCCAGGCCAGTACATTGCTGACCGCATTTAAGTAAGTGCCGCGATGATGATAAACCACGCCTTTTGGATTCCCCGTAGTGCCCGAAGTGTAATTCAAACTGATAGCTTGCCATTCATCTTGGGGCAAATGCCATTCAAATTCGGTGTCGCCTTCATCCAAAAAAGTCTCGTAATCCAGTTCTCCCAGACGATTACCGCCTTGTCCCAATGGGTCGTCTATGTCGATAACCAATAGGGGCTTATCAACAATGTTCAGAGCTTCGCTAATAATAGGAGAGGATTCTGTGACGGTAATTAAAACTTTGGCCTCGCCATGCTGCAAGATAGCAGCGATAGTGACTGCATCAAGCCGAGTGTTCAGTGCGTTAAGTACCGCGCCTGTCATCGGTACGCCAAAATGAGCTTCAAACGTTTCGGGGGTATTGTAGCCCATAAGCGCCACAGTGTCGCTTTCACCAATGCCCCTGGCCTGCAACGCCGAGGCTAACTGCCGACATCGGGCATAGCTATTGGCCCTGTCGCCATACACTACCGAAGTGTATTGGGGGTAAACATGGGCCGCCCGCTTGATGAAGGTAAGGGGAGATAAGGGGATAAAGTTGGCCGAGTTTTTATCCAGGTCTGTTCTGTAAATATTTTGCATCATTACGAAAACCTTTTGATGGACTGTTCTGATACTACCAAATTTTGATTATCTTACCAGTGATTTGGTTAATTATTGAGTCAGGATAAACACATTATCGGGCATAGGTTGGCCGTTTGCATTTACGGCCGTTACTCGCTCACCCGTCACCCAATTATACACTCCAATCTGCCACACTAGTCCGGTATCATTCCTCGGCACAGGAATGGAACGCGTGTCTACAATTAACCGTTGTGTAGGCCAATCGGCCAGCGGCAGAGCGCCCTGCCAAGTGTCGCCATCTGCCTGTGCTGTTGGGGGTTGACCGAGTATGCCCAAATGGGTGAAAATCGTCCATTCTGGCGGCAGAGGCTCGATGGTAGACCAGGTTAAAGTCACTTCGTAGGCATCTGTATATTGGGTCACGGCCGTCTCATGCAAACAAATAGCCCCCCCAAACAATACCGTCTCACAAATCGGCACAGTCACATCTGCATAATGGCCGGCTGGTTGTAGTTGAAAACGGCCGTCAGCTAAATACCGTGACACATAAACCTCATCCACATTTTCCGCCAACGCCGCCAGTTCATCCGGCTGAATGATAATTCCGCGCATATCCACCACATTGGGGCCAGCTTCCTGCTCAGACTGCCCCACCCAGGGTATAGCCTGAGATTGAGAAACGGCCGATTCACCCAGCAGCAGCGGTGGAAAAGCATCCAATCCCACCACTACTGGCGCTAAAGTCATGCCCCAATAACCAATTGGGTACGGTTCCTGTTTAGGAGTGTAACGGTCAGGGAAATTGAGAAAGAGAAGACGGCCGTCACCTTGTTCATGCAGCGCCATTATTGCCTTTTGTAAATGGACTAACCCCGGCTGCCAGACTCGTTCAAAACTACGCAGCAACCACACACTTTGCAGGCAAATCAGCAGCACGACAGCCACACTGATCACCTTCGCCCACAATGGTTCCTTTGCCCGTGCCGATGGCCACAACGCTGCCCCCCACAACAGCGCCACCCCCAGAGCCGGAGCATAAAACAACCGCGCTGCCAAACTGATATAGGCAAATCCTAATCCCACCAGTACCGGCAGCAAGCTGACCACGGCCCAGCCCAGGCCAAATAAAGCCACCCGTCCTCGTCGTCGCCGGGCTGCCAATGCCAATAACATGGCCGTCACCACCACCGACAGCAACAAGATTCCCACTTGTGAGGCTTTATAATCATGGGGATAGCCACCGGGACGACCCAACAGAGGGTAAATTAGTCCTTGCAATAAGTAGAAGGGATTACGGCCGTCCAAAACCAGCCCCGTAATCCCTGCCTGACGCGGCGCCAATGTCCAGATAATGAAGTAAGAGAGTCCTGCCAGAGGGAACAGAACAGCCGCCCACCAACCCATCTGGCGCGGCATTTTTAACACATCCCAAAAAGAACGAATATTGGAGATGGGCAAGTAGATGATAAACTCATACAACAAAGGTACAACGGCTACAGCCACACTGCTTTCTTGCACAGTCAGCGCCAGCAAATAAAGCAGCAGACTAACAGCCAGCCAACCACGCGGCCGTTTGGAAATAGAGAGTCCGGGTAACGGCCGTGCCCACAAATAAGCCAGCCAGGCGCCACTTTGTAACATGCCCGCCATTGGCTGATTGGGGGCGGCCCAGGCCACCGCCTGGTAAGAAAAGGGGTAGAGGGCAAAGAGAGCGGTAACTGCAACGGCCGTGCCCCACCCCAACGCCAACCGCCGGCCAATGCCATATGCCAGTACAATAGCGGCTAAATGATAGCCAATCTGAAAACGATGCAGCCATTCGGCCGCAAATGTGCCCTCGGCCTGCAAAAACAGCCAGACGTAAAGTGTAGAAAAGGGGCGGTAAAATTGAAAGTCGGTGGTGGGCAGCAAGGTCTGCCACCATGTTTTGCCAATGGCATGACCATACCAGACGGGATCATCCCAGAAGAAGCCATAAGTTACGGCCGTGTGGTACAACCACAACGTCAGCATCAGCAACAGCCCCAATGCCAGGAGCGGCCGCCAATGTTGTTGTTGTGCGGAGAGGGGCAATCGTTCCATCGATGTAAATAGGGATCAAAAAAAGGCCAGCGTCAGGCTGACCTTCTTTTACAATTGTTTGTCTAAAGACAATTAGATTTTTATGACGTTAACGGCCGCTAACCCTCGGGAGCCTTGTTCGATTGAAAACTCAACCTGCTCACCTTCTGTTAAGCTGCGGAATCCTTCAGAGTTGATAGCTGAATGATGTACAAAAACATCATCGCCACCTGGCTGGGAAAGGAAACCAAAACCTTTTTGATCATTAAACCATTTAACTGTACCTGTTACACGTTGTCCACTCATTGTTGAAAACTCCTTGTTTTCTATAAAAAAGGTTAATATTTGTGTTCTCGATTCCTACACGTTTAGGTTCTCAACAGTGTTAGTGTCATCAAAAAACGCCGTCCAGATTTTTCGTCCAGACAGCGTTTTCATTTACTTCAGTCAGAACTTACAACATTTGAATCTTGAAACTTGAATAAAACTATACCCTTCACTTACATTTCTGTCAAGATGACAAAATGATTTTTTAAGCATGGTTCATCTTGGTAAAATTAGCTGATGAGATTATTCGGGTTGTTACTTTTTAGTTTATCTATTTTCCTGGGGATGGGTCAGACGCAATCGGCCACACATCTGGTGGAACCGGGCGATACGTGGACGGCGTTGGCCTTTCGTTATCACACGGTCGTACCCGACCTACAAACCGCCAATCTTCATCCCAACCGCCAACGCCAACCCGTCATCGGCCGCACAATTATCATCCCCACAAACGTGCCCCCGCAAATGGGCACATTGGTCCGGGAAGAAGGTGATTTGGTGGCAACGGCCGTCCATCACCAAACCTCCCCCTGGAAAATAGCCTTGCAAAATGAACTAAACTCACCTTACCGTCCCCAATTTTACCATTCCATCTTTATCCCCGGCGGAGAGGAGCCGCCACGCGATTTGCCTAGCGGGTTTAGCGGCCTGGAACTGTCCCAAAATGTGGCTTATCCAGGACAGGCGGTGGGTGTACGTGGGCTGATTCATGGGGTTGAGGGGGTAACGGCCATGTTAGCCGATCAGCAGATGGACACATTTGTGAGCGACGGCCGTTTTCTTGCCCTCAGCGGAACCGGCGCCTTTTTTGGCAGCCGCCAGCCAGAACTGCTCATCCAGGCAAACGGCCAACCCGCCTGGAGCCAACCGTGGCAGTTCGCTGACTCCAACACCTGGGAGTACCAGGAAATCACCCTTACTGGCGAAGCGGCCGAAATTGACCAGGCCAGCATACAGGAAGAACGGGAACGGCTCTTTGCCATTTGGGAACAGGACAGTCCTCAGCCCCAATGGAACGCCCCTTTTCAACTCCCTATTCACAACTATTTGTCCATATCGTCCCCCTTTGGCGCTCGTCGTTCCTATAATGGCGGCCCTTATACCTCCTATCATGAAGGGGTAGATTTTTCAGCTTATGGGGGCACGTCCGTACATGCTGCGGCCGCTGGCACAGTAAACATGGCCGAACAGCTTTATGTACGCGGTGGGGCTGTCATCATTGATCATGGCCTGGGTATTTACAGCGGCTACTACCATATGTCCGAGGTCTCTGTGGTAGTTGGCGATATAGTACAGTCCGGGCAGGTCATCGGCGT
>JAAEOP010000399.1 GCA_024223125.1 Chloroflexota bacterium | reverse complement strand
CTGCACCACTACCCAAAGTATCATATTTAATAGTAGGGGTAGTTTTGTTGGGCGGTTTGATGTTAGGCGGTATTGCTTTAGCCGGCGAGCCGGACTCAACCGGCGAGCCGAGCGCTACCAGCTCATACAGCCTGGAAGACCTGTACCAGCGGTTAAACGCAGGGACAGTAGGCACAAGCAGCGTCTTTACCGAGCCAACCACCGGACCGGGGGAGGGCACAATGCACAGCATCAATGAGATTATGGCGGCGGCCCCGGCCCTAGACAACACCGACGGAGCCACGACCACGCAGGTATTGGCCGGGCAGACCTTTTGGGGGCTAACGGCGAGCCAATGGGCCACCCAAACCGGCACAATGATTGACAACGGAGCGGGCGACATCATCACGCCCACAACAACGAGCCAGACAGTGGCGGCAGGGTATTGGTCATCAGCGAACACGGTGCAGGGAGATAGCAACCTGGCGGCGGTGAACATCGTGAGCGGCACGGCTATCTTTGGGGTAGACGGGAGTGCGGTCACGGCGAGCGGAAATGCCACGGACGCCCAGCAATTCTAAATTTGGAAATCGGGTAATTTTCGCCATAATAAAATAGAATTTCAAGCAATCTGTTTACCGGAGGGAAGAACCGAATGAGTTATTGTCAAAGGCAAGGGGAAGATGTCGTGAATTTTGT
>JAAEOP010000398.1 GCA_024223125.1 Chloroflexota bacterium | reverse complement strand
TCCCTCCACAAACTCCCTGCCTTTCCTAAGAGCATGACATTTGTCATGCAAAAATCCAAAGTCTCCAGTCCAACAATAGCTGTGCCAACGCACTCTTTGCGGGGTCACAATATTAAAGTCGGGGATCTTTGCGTTAAGGGCATTTTGAAGCTTTCCTACTCGACTAAACTCGTCGTTTA
This sequence comes from Chloroflexota bacterium, assembly GCA_024223125.1. The sequence goes on along the minus strand of JAAEOP010000398.1, from coordinate 5,838 downwards.
ATTTACTACGGAGATAGTATTATACCCGCAGTAACTCATCATAATTTGAATTCGCCACTCCTGTAGCCACAATATCCAAAGCGACAAAATCGTGTGTGTTTGGGTCAAAAACTCGTCGTTTATCAGAATATTTGTCAAAGTTTCAAGAGTTTTGGGTGATATATGGCCCTTTGGTCACTATCAGCACCAAACAAATAATCATTTGCGCTAAGTCAATCCAATATGGGTAAATCTACATATCCCCCCAAAAAGGTATAGTTCAGTGGATTTCAGTCGAGTAGGCTAATACAGATATAACCTGTTGTTTTAACAGTTTTTGATCATCGGTACTCGAGAGAGATTTTTGGAATATACCTTTTTGGGGGGATATGAAAAAACACCCAATTTGCAGTTTTATTGTTTTTCATTTATCATTGTTTATACTATCATTGTTATAACTATCATTTTTGCACAAAGGGACATGTATGTTCATAGACCGTTACGAAGAACTCGCTTTTCTGAATCGTCTGCTCACACGGAAGCAACCAGGCCCAGCGCAGATGGCGCTTCTGTACGGCCGTCGCCGGGTGGGGAAGACCGAACTCTTGAAACATTGGGCCCAGCAAAGCGGGCTGCCATTCACGTATTGGGCGGCCGACAAAGAACCGGCTGCGTTACAACGTCGCAGCTTCATGTCCACGATGCTGGATATGCCAGAAGAACAGTCCGCTGCCTTTGACAGTTGGCCAGCCTTGTGGCGCTGGCTAGCGCCGCGCCAGGCGGAAAGGGCTGACAAACAAATTCTCATCCTGGATGAACTCTCCTACGCTTCAGCCGCCGACCCCGCCTTGCTCTCGGCCTTGCAGCACGCCTGGGACCACCACTTGAAAGATTCCAACCTGGTTCTGGTGTTATGCGGTTCGCAAGTGACGACGATGGAAGCGATCATGCAACATCAATCACCGCTGTTCGGCCGTTTTACCGGTCAGTGGCATTTGCAGCCGCTGCCGTTCTCCAGTTTGCGCGAGTTCTTTCCCGGCTGGTCAGCCGAAGAGCGGGTGGCTCTATACGGGGTCGTGGGCGGCATTCCCGCTTACTTGCTCTGGTTGGATAACGACCTGACGCTCGTTGACAATATCCGGCAGGTCATCCTGGAACCGGGCAACATCTTCTTGGCCGAACCGGAGCTGCTGCTCCACGACGAACTGCGCGACTTGTCTACCTATCAAGCCATCTTGCGGGCCATCAGTAAAGGCCACCATACGTTGAAGGCAATCAGCAACGATTGCCTTATCGGTTCATCGGGTCTCACCTTTCACTTAAGCAAGTTGCAAGAGTTACACATGGTAGAACGCCGCCTGCCGGCGACGCTGACAACGGCACAGCAACGTAAATCGAAACAAGGGCGGTATCACCTAAGCGATCCTTTCTTCCGCTTCTACTTTCGTTTTCTATTTCCTCATCTAAGCTCGCTCATGTCCGCTGAAGAGACAACGGCACACATCAAAAATGAACTACGAGCTTTTGTTGGCTTGTCCTTTGAGAAGTTGGCCCAACAGTGGGTGGTAGCTCAGGCTCGTGCCGGCAACCTGCCCTTTGCTCCGGAAGCAGTGGGCAGCCATTGGAGCCGCCGGGTGCAGGTGGATGTGGTAGCCATCAACCATCAAAGCCGGGAGATTCTGTTGGGCGAGTGTAAATGGGGGGCGGGGAAGGTTAACCGGCAGGTGGTACGGGAACTCATCGAGCAGAAAGGACCAAAGGTGCGCCAAGAGTTACCAGACGGCGAAGCATGGTCTTTCCACTACGCGGTCTTTGCGCGGGCCGGGTTTACAGAAGCAGCCGCGACCGAATTATCAGCTCGTGAGGGGTTGCTGGTAGACTTGGCGGCGCTGGATGAGGTGTTGTCAGCTTAGTTACCGCTCCCAGCCGTTCATCAAGGCCAGGATATTACCCCCTCTCAATCACCAACTCAATCTGAATAAAATCCCCGGCTGTCACTTGCAGGCGTAAATACGTAATACGTCCGAAAATTCACACGTTGTTTGGTTGCTTCTTCCGTTTTAACCCATGTTTCTTCATCCATCGGCTAAGATTAGACTCGGTTGTCTTAAAACGACTGGCAATATATCGTTGAGTAGAGCCAGTTTCTAACAATGCTTCAATCTCTGGACGATGCTTGTCTAGCTTGCTTGTGCCGCTCCCTTTGAGTCGTCCCAATTTCATACCAGCCCTTTTCTTGGCCGCTAACGCTTCTTTTGTACGCTGGCTTATCAAATCCCGTTCAATCTCAGCCGCCATTGCAAATGCCATTGCCAATATCTTGGATTGGATAGATTGGTTAAGCTGCCAGTTCCCCTTCACCGCATAGATATTAATTTTCTTTTGAGAGGCAATCGAGAGAATCTCCATGCATTCCAGCATTGATCGGCCAAGCCGGGACAATTCACTAACAACCAAATTTTCGCTTGGTTGTAGCTTTTCCATCACTTGAGCTATCTCACGTTTCCGCCATGAGATACGGCCAGAAGCCTGTTCCTCAATCCACTCCACCTTTCCCAATCCCTTTTCATTAGCAAGATGCAGGATGTCGCTCTTGTTCTTTTCTACGTCTTGGTCAGTCGTGGAAACCCGTAAATAAGCAATCGTTCTAGTACGTTTCATAAAAACTTGATTGAAAACCCAATTATTGTCAAAATCCTTATCGTATTATCAGTGGTTTTCATTCAAACTTCATTGTAGCAAAAAGGATCGTTTTTAGGAAAGAAATCATGACAACTATCGAACGTACCGCTTATCCTCGTTTCAAAAGCTCGTTTACTCAGGATGAATTGGAGCATTTTTATAACCCGACTGAATCTGATGCAGCTTTCGTTGAGAACCGCGCCATAGATAAAGCTCAACAGTTGGCTATGATGATTCTGCTAAAGGCTTTTCGAAAGTTAGGATACTTGCCCAAATTAGATGACGTGCCAGTCTCCGTTGGAAAATACATAGCCAAGCAAATGCAACACCCTTGGCCGGGTCAACTACACGATCTTCCCCGTATGACACGCAGCCGCTATCGCCAAGCGATTTATACCCATCTTGACATCAAAGCTTTCCGCGACGGAGGACAGGAAGCGGTTGAAAACATTGTTCGGCAAGCTGTACGGACAATGAGCGATCCAGCTGATTTAATCAATGTCGCTATTGAGCAATTGATTGTAGAGCGTTTTGAACTACCTGCTTATCGCACGCTTGATGAATTAGTCAATCATATCCGTCACCAGGCACACCAAGAACTATACGCTCAGGTGACTGCTAATTTGACCAAAGAGCAAGAAGCAATTCTGGATGGGTTGTTGGTACGGGATAAAAGTGAAACCCGAAATGGTTTCACCCGTCTCAAAGCGTTGCCGGCCAAGGCGTCCCTAAAATGGGTGCGTCAGTGGGATAAGCATCTTGAGCGACTGGAAAAGATTATGGATCCACAACCTTTTCTGGACGGTCTGCCCAGCACCAAAGTGGAGCAGTTCGCTTCCCAGGCTTACCGAATGGAAATCAGCGACATCAAGGGGGTGAGAACAAAGGCAAAACGGTACACTTTGCTCCTCTGCCTTCTCTCCCAGATGCAGGTGCGGACACGCGATCAGCTTACGACCATGTATCTTAAACGAATGCAGAAACTGCATAACAACGCCAAGAAACGCCTGCGTGCGCTCCATGACAAGCATCGTAATATAAATGAAATGATGATTGATGCTTTTGCCGATGTCGTTCAACACACTGGAGAAACTGCCAAGTTGCCAAATGAGGAGAAGGATACGACATTAGGTAAACGAGTGCGGCAAACCATTCAAGCTAATGGCGGCGCTGAAAAATTGCAGATAGAGTGCCAAATGCTACAAGCGTATCACAATAACAACTACCTTCCTTTGCTGCCCGATTGCTACCGCCATCATCGCGCTGTGCCTTTTCGCCTGACTGAGCGGTTACAAATTCGGTCAGCCACCCAGAGCAAAATTCTGCTGCAAGCGCTTGAATTTATTCACGAACATCGCAACAAAAGGAAACCCCATCTGCCAGCCGATATTTCTCTTTCTTTTACCACGCCTCGATGGCACACCTTCATTCGGGAAAAGATGGATGGCGAAATAATGTTCAAAAAGCATCACCTGGAAGTATGTATCTTCAGCCATGTCGCTGACGGGATTCGCAATGGCGATTTGTATGTGGAAGGAACGGAAGCTTATGCGGACTATCGTACCCAACTGATGCCCTGGGCAGAGTGCCAGGACATTCTGGAAGGATACTGTTCCGCTGTCAATTTGCCGACGTCCGCTTCCGATTTTGTGGAAACGCTGCGCCAGAAGTTCACAAAATTAGCCAAGCGGGTGGATAAGGCGCAAACCGAGGCCAGCGATTTATACTTTGATGCCGATGGCAAACCACACCTGCGCCAATTGACCCGTCTGTCTGACCCGGAAGAAGCGGAGAAATTAGAAGCCATTATGAAATCACGGATGACAGAGCGTCATTTGCTCGATGTTTTGCACCATGTGCATCATTGGGTGGGATATACACGGCACTTTGGCCCGCCATCTGGGTCAGACCCTAAATTGCGCGACCCGCTATCCCGTTACCTTATTACCGTGTTTGGTTATGGCTGTAATTTGGGGCCGGCGCAAACTGCTCGCCATGCGCGGGTATTGGCGACAGAGCGGGTTATTGGCCGCCTCAATGCCCAACATATAACCACCGATAAATTGGATGCCGCCATCCGTGATGTGATTGATGAGTATGCTCGTTTTCGTCTTCCTTTTATATGGGGCAGTGGTAAAACGGCCGTTGCCGACGGCACGCATTTCGAATTGTACGAAAACAACCTTCTGGGTGAGCGACACATTCGTTACGGTGGTTATGGCGGCATCGCCTACCATCATATTTCTGATACCTATGTTGCATTATTCAGCCGTTTCATTGCCTGCGGGGTTTGGGAAGCGGTTTACATCCTGGACGGGTTACTGCAAAACAAATCCGTTTTGCAACCGGATACGGTTCATGCCGATACGCAAGGACAATCTGAGGCCGTCTTTGGTCTGGCTCACTTGCTGGGGATTAAATTGATGCCCCGAATGCGGAATTGGAACAAGGTTAGCATGTATCGACCGGACAGAAATCTCACTTTTGAGCATATCGACACCTGGTTCAACCGTCACGTCAAGTGGCAATTGATTGAAGATCATTGGCAGGATATGATGCAGGTAATCCTTTCCATTCACAAAGGGAAATTGCTGCCGTCTTGGCTGTTGCAAAAACTAAACACAGATAGCCCCAAGAACAAGCTGTATCTGGCATTCCGCGAGTTAGGGCGTGTTGTCCGTACCATGTTTTTGTTGGAATTTGTTTCCGATCCCCAAACTCGCAGGGAAGTTCAGGCGGCTACATCAAAGATAGAATCCTACAATGGCTTTTCGCAGTGGATAATGTTTGGCGGTGATGGTATTCTGAAATCCCGCGATCCTGTCGAGAATGAGAAGATTATCAAGTATAAAGACCTGATTGCTAACGCGATTATGCTACAAAATGTGGTTGACATGACGGATGTTCTGCACGAAATGGCGCAGGAAGGATATGCGGTGACGACAGAGGTGGTGGCGACGTTCAGTCCGTATGTCAGGGAACATATCAAGCGGTTTGGGGAATATGTGATTGATCTGGAGGCAATTCCACCGCCTTTGCAGCCAGATAAACCGTTTTTATCGCCAGTAACCGCTTGATAGAGGGTGTGAATTTTCGGACGTATTACGTATTTACCCCAACAGAAAGAACCAACTAACATACGCTACCTGAAGAACCAAATCAAACGACGCTGGTGGA
>JAAEOP010000397.1 GCA_024223125.1 Chloroflexota bacterium | reverse complement strand
TGGCATACGAATGTATAGTTGAGATGATTCCCCGAACCAAATCATCGTCGTTTAGCTTTAACAGGGCCGTTGTGTACAAAGCGCAGGCTTTGGTCCAGGAGTTGACTTGCTGGGCCGGGCCGGTGATGATCTGTTGCAGACGTTCCGAACGACCAAAGTTCGCTTGGGGAAATGCGGTGTTCAACTCCTTCAAACATTGATGCGGATTCAGATCCCTTTGTAATAACGGGAACAGATTCGTCTTTATTTCGCGGGGTAGTTGTAGATCTAGCACTTCAAAAGCATAAGCTTGTTTTTCTTGGGAAGCATGAGCTTGTTCCAGGGCATCTCGGGCTTGTAAAATGGTCTGAGCATGGTAAATGAATGAGAGCAGGAAAAAGATACGGGTTCGAATCTGGGCTAATTCATCATTCAGAACAGCTACCAACAAGGAAACCGTCGGCTCGGTATGATCGATCTCAAGCGTAGAATGGTCAGTCTTGCCAGCGTTAGCATTAATATCAACCAGAGTGGCTACGGTGGAAGCGGCCTGGGCAATCTCTGTCTTTATTTGTTGCTGAATCATTGCTCGCTCGCCATCTTTAGCCTGGTAACCACATTGGCTGAGAGCGGCAAGAATGTGGGTGCGCACCTCGTTATCTGAGAAAGCAAGATTTTTCTTTAAGAAATCTGTTGTCTGGCTGCCGCTAATTCGCCCGCAAACCCGGGCCAAACGAATCAACGTTTGGCGATCTTGATCTGGTTTGGTAAAAGCCGCTTGTACTTCGATGGCTGCAGTCTCACCGCCGGCAACCAGGGCAGCCACGGCCGCGTTCCGGATATAGGGCACAGATACTCCGGCCACAACCAGCGGCCACAGCTCAGGATATTTAGCCTGCCCGGCAGCGGTTAGGGCCGTCCGACGCACAAGGAGATCTTCATCTTGGAGTAGTTGTTCCAAAATGTGGCGTAAATTACGAGCGGCTACATCGCCAATCACCTGGGCCGCAACCATCCGGTCGGTTGGCTCCTGGGATATAGCCATTTGAAGCAGTTTGCCTTCAGCCATTATCGTTACTTCTACCCCGGCGTTCTGCAGGAGGCCGACGATAGCTCCCCGCCGAACCTGTGGGTCTGGAGCCTCAAGATAAGGGTAAACCTGTTCCAGGGCTTCTGCATCGCAGAGAGTGGCCAAGGTACGCAGTGCGGCAGCCTGAACTGGCGGTACAGTCTCGGTTTCGACGGCCTGACTAATCGTCTCTAAGGCATCACCCAGACGAAGCCGTTCGATGCGCTGCAAACTTTCCTGCCGAACCTCAGGGGCAGGATGGGTAATCAAATCCGGTAGATATCCGGCAACCGCGTCGGGTTCACTCTCCTCCAACATATTCAAGGCATAAATTACTACGTTCGGGTGGGGGCTCTGCAATGCTTTTTGCAAAACGGTCGCACTGGATTTGTCCAAGCTCAGGCCAGCTCCAGTTAGCCGGCGTTTAAGTAGGGCCTGCATAAGTTGGGTTGGATATTCCCGGCGTCCAAGCAAGGTCGCTACGATGATCCACGCCGCCAAAATGCAGAATAAAACGTAAGCTAATTGAATTGCTCCAAAACCAAATAGATTGATGAGGAGCAAAAGCAAAACACCGGCCAAACCTACTGCAAGAGGATAAACGATACCTTCAGCCGCCGTTTGTACTCGTACACGCTCGGTGGCAGGCAGTGGTTGGTAGAGGATGGTGAGGGCTACCCGATCAATAGAAAACCCGAAGGCAAAGTTAAACAATTTTGTGGCCGTAGCCAGCCACAATAAAATGGCGATAGGGCCAAAGATAGTCCCCGTTATGGCGA
>JAAEOP010000396.1 GCA_024223125.1 Chloroflexota bacterium | reverse complement strand
TCAGGCGCTGCCACAAGCGGTATGGAACCCGCTGCCAAATCGTATACAGCCCCACACAGTTGACTCGAAAGTACGGCAGTGCCCAACTGCTGCGCTTCAATTAATACATTCGGGCCACAATCTAAAACAGAGGGACAGATCATCAGGTCCATCTGGGCCTGTGCCTCAACCAACCCCTGGAGATTTTGGTAAGGGGGATGGATACACAGCGAAGGGTCATTTATCATTTGCCGGATGGTTCCCCGCATATAATCAGGTAATTCAAGCGCCGCTCCTTGAGCGCTTTGATACAGAATCCGATTAAAGATATGCAGCCTTTTTTGGGGGATAGCCAACAATGAAAAGGCACGATAGAGTCGAAAAAGTCCTTTTTTCAAGAATTGCTCGCCAATGAAGAGGAGATTGAATTCGTGAGGATGTTGGCGCACACGGCCGTACTGCGGACAAGGCAGCCTGGCCGGCGCTATCTCATCGCCGTTCAACGTCCACACAGGAGCATGCGGCAACAATACCATTTTTTCTTCTGGATAACCCAGTTGTGTCAACAGAGTAACATTCAACTTCGAGCGCACGATGACCCGGTCAGCCAGAAACAAGCCTTTTTCGTACGTTTTCAGTCCGGTCTCCATTGCCGACCGAATACTAAACAACGCCCTTTTTTCCCCGATTTGTTGTGCCTGTTCAAAAAAACGTGGCCCTTTGAACAGCATCGAAATCATCGGTGTATGGGGGAATTTTTGCCTGAGTTGAAAAATCTCTTCGGCACTATAGCGCCAATCACGCAAGAAAAACAAACCAGCATCTTCATCAATTTCAGACAACTGTTGGCTATATCGCTCCCGCCAACTGATACCCCGGCGCTTGAGCAGCGCGACGAGAATGCCTACATTCCTTTGCCAACCCCACATCGTTTCTGGCGGCACGGCCGTGAACAAATCCCGATTACCAAAAGCTTGAATAAACAGAACTGTGGCTGAACGCCCAGGCACAAATCAATCTCCCAATGCTGCCCGCCGCACACTCTCACCAATATCTGAGCGAAAGCGGCGCGTAGACAACTTGCGGAAACGCAAACCCCATTCCACATATTCCCTCTCACTAATCGCTGGATTCAGAACAGCTTTCGGTCTTTCAAAATCGGCTACCCTGGCCCAGCCGCTCAATGATTGCGGAGGCTGAAAACCGCGTCGCAGCGCCCGGACAAAAGTCGGGGTTTTAGGATAAGGGGTCAGAAATTGAGCATAGCAGATTTCAGGCGCAATAGACTCCGCCCAATCATAAAGCTCCTGAATCTGTTCTCGAGTTTCGCCAGGATTGCCAATTACCAGAGAAAGTGTGAGATCAATGGGGTAGGCGCGTACCAGTTCCATCGTCTTAAAGACTCTTTTTGGCTCGTAATTCTTATTCAATGTTTGCATATATTCCGGCCGTATGGCATCAATCCCTATAAACAGCCGTTTCAGTCCGCTTTCCACCATAAGTTCCAACGTTTCGGCATTCAGCGCATCAATAGAACCTAAGCAGAAGTAAGATATTTCCAGACCAGATTTCAAAACCCGGCTGCGAAATGCTTTTAACCGCTGGCGATTTTGCGGAAAGTTATCATCAGAGAATTCAAAATAGCGCACATCGTATTGCTCTTGCAACATTTCCAGGTCTGCAAACAGTCGGTCAAGGGGCTGCACCCACCCTTTTGTACGCGCCAGATAACAGAAGGAACATCTATGATGGCAGCCGGATGACGATGATAGATTAATGGTCTTCACCGGGGGATAATGTCGCCGCTGGTGCTGGTGGATAAACGATGTTATGGCCCTATTCGTTACCAGCAAAGGGAAACAGATATCCCCTTGCGCCGGCTGGGTCAGAATACCATTCTGAACCAGTTCCTCGGCAAAAGGCTGGGGATTGTGGCGCGGGTGACTGTCGCTCACCCGATCAATAAATGGACAGGCTGCCAATAACTCTCTGATGAAATGAACGGCAATACCACCCACCCAAATTTTCACCGACGGCCGCTGCTTCTTAATAAGTCTACAAACCGGCTCCACCAAACCGAGAACTGGTCCCATGATAAGGTTAATAAAAACAAAACCGATCTCCTGTTTGTCAATTTGCTCAATGAGCGCCCCCTCATCTTCCTGCCAGCGATAAAGTTCGTAATTGATGTGAAGATGATCGAAAAAGGCACCCAGGTAAAGGTAGGGTTGGATGAAGGGCTTATTTGTGCCCACTTCATACAAATCAAGCAACAATATTTTTCTTCGCTTCTTTACCAATTTGACGCCTTCGCCTGCCAGAGATAGATGTCTTGTGAACGGCCGTATCCTCGATGAAGCAAACGTTGGCTGTAATCCAGATGGTTGGCTTGTAAGTCTGCTTTAACACGACCATTATCTGACAAAGAACTGGTGACAAACAACGCTTTTCCACCGGGGTTCAGATGGGTACGTACCCCTTGAATAAGTGAATTCAAAAGTGAGTTTTCAGCCTGGCACATTGGCAGTGGCAGGGAGGCAATGCCATTCGCTGCATAAAAAGGGGGGTTGCTGACGATCAAGTCAAACATTTGCCCATCTACAGGTGCATACCCATCACCTAGCAAAAAGCGAACGTTTGACGTTAGATTCAAGTCTGCATTGCAACGGGCGCAGGCAACAGCGAGAGGATCGATATCCACCCCCACAACTTCCCGGGCGCAGCGGGCGGCAACGAGAGCCAGAATGCCGCTGCCACAACCCAGGTCTAACACAAAAGCGGCCGACAAGCCATTGAGGGTAGCGGCAAAACAACGAGTTACCCGATTAGTGGGTGACATCACGCCAGGGGCGCAGAATATAGACAACCCTTCCTCCTGAACAACACGGCCGGACACATTCGCTTGCAGAGCCGTATACGCCTCAATTTCTCGTTCAACCAATCTCCTTAATTTGCTCATTTATATTTCCAGGAAATACAAGTCATGACATACCCTTTGGGTACGCCTGCCGGCAGCAATCGCCAGGAAAGAGGACAGCCTGAAAAAGGTTGCCTCCCCTCTACTTTAATTTGCTGTTGCAGAGACGGCGTAATTTCTAAGGGACAGGCGTGTGTTTCGCCGCCAGGAAATATTAGCAATGTATCTGTTTTGAAGATGCGGCAGCCACAACCCTGGTCTACCTCTTGGCGCAGATCTTCTTCACGCACAAGCAATCTTGGATACCGCAGCGATATGCCGCACATCTCTTTGAGTCGGTCGAGTTGTTCCTGAGCATAGAGAATGGCTTCTGGCGAGAGACCAAGCTGTTGATTATCGCGGCCGTTACCCATCAAAGAAAGAAAATGAAAATTGATTTCGCTGATACCTTCATCCCTAAAACGCTTCACCATAGACTCTATTTCGTTGATATTCAGACCATTAATTGTAAATGTGATTTCCGTTCGTATGCCATCGGCAACAACCCGTTGTAAGGTACGTAACGTTTTGACGAACGTTCCTTTGCCGCGTACTCTCTCGTGAGTTTTGGCAGTAGCTCCTTCAATACTAAAACGAACAATCAACCGTTCGGGTAAACACAGATTGTCAGGCAATGGATACTGGAGGATACCATTAGTATCCACGATAAGTTGCCGGTAACCAATCTCGCTGGCGACAGTCAAAATATCGTCATAGCGGGGATGCAGCGTGGGTTCTCCACCCAGGAAAGTTACTTTTCGCGCCCCTTGCCGGTAACATTCATAAAGAGTGTCCGTTACCTGGTGAAATGGAGCATGGCTGTGTGGAGCGAGATTGTCGCCAACATAACAGTGGCGGCAACGAAGATTGCAGGCAAATGTGATGTAGTAGTATATTTGCCGCATTATTTTATCAGCACACGCAAGCCAAAAAGCGCCCCCGAAAAGGTGGCCGGATGGCCTTTGCCACGATAAGAACATCGAGCGCGTAGTTCATCCGCTTCAAACCAGGATTGGCCGCGCATGACCCGGTAATCTCGACCATCAAGTTGTTCACGGCCGTCATCCGCTTCATATGGATACGGCCGAAACAGACTTGAACACCATTCCCATACATTGCCGCTCATATCCACGCAGCCATAAGGGCTTTCTCCACCGGGAAAGATACCAACAGTGCAAGCGCCCCCTACCGGTTCATCACCCACATTCACATTCAGACGCTCAGCGTCAAAATTGTTACCCCAGGGATAGGTTCGCTGGGGCAATGGATTTTCGGCCGACCCATTCGTAACAGTTGCAGGAATTCTCAATCCGCCACGAGCTGCCTTTTCCCATTCAGCCTCGGTTGGTAAGCGGGCGACGACGCCTGGCTCAATCTGCCCCTCGGCGCGCCAAACCTCAGTTAACCAACGTGTGTAAGCCACAGCCTCATACCAGGTAATGCCGACGACCGGATAATTGGGTTTATTCCAGCGTGGGTCGCTCCAATATTCAGGCCGGTCAAAATATTTCCGCCCGATGAGCCAGCGCCAGAACTGTTCGCCATAGTCCGCCGGTTTCGGGCCAAAATTTCCCTGACGCCAATCCCAACCCGCTTCCGTCCAGAAACGCCGCTCATTGTAACCGTCTGCTTCTATAAAACGGCCGTATTCCACATTTGTCAACGGATACCTGGCCATCTGGAAACCGGCCAGATTAATAATTTGGGCCGGTTTCTCAGCCTCAACCGCTGAGTCCGCCTCACTCCCCATCCAGAACTCGCCGGCCGGAACCGGAACAAAAACGCCCAGGCGGGGATCACCAAGATAGCCAAGTATATTGCCGGCGGCTATCCGTACCCGTCGCGCCACATCAGAGCGGGCAATAGTCACCAGCAGCGCTTCGATAACAGCTTGCCGGGTTTTCTGATCCACTGTTAACTGCCCTTCATGCAGACAACGCCCCGCCAATACCGGGTTTACCTGTATTAAGGCTCGCAGCAATTGGGGGTCGTTCTCAGGCGCCAGACCGGCAGCCAGAATGGTTGTCTCCTCCCAACCGGTGGCTGGCGGCGGTGGTAAAGGTTCTAGCTTGTCGCCAGAGCGAACCAGGGGCGGCATTTCACTTTTCAGCCAGGGCCAACGCCAGAAACCGTCCAGATCATCTGCCTCGCAGTGAAGGAGTTGGCGGGCTGCAAAATATTCCTGCAACAATTGATGGTAAAAACGAACCGAAGATCGATCAACCGGCATTTCGATAAGTTTGGCATTGGCAGCCAGGGTCAGAATTTGTTCCGGGGGCGACGGACGTGGCAGCCAATTTGGATCGGTCTGTACCTGCTGCGGCATCAGGGAAACGATTGCATCTCGCTGCACAGTTGACCCTGACCCAGCCCGACGCTGCATTTCAAAAGCCATCGTAGATAACGCCTCCCGCTGCACATCAACCGCTATCCATTCGTCGGCAGGCATCTTCCCCCGCGCCCACTTCATCAATATCTGTGTAAACTGGTTCATCAATCCGGCTCGGTTTTGGCCTAACTGACCATCTTCAGTGAAAATATCTATCATGACGGTTAACATGTAGGGATTGCGAGCCAGCGTGAGTAATCCTTCATTTTGGTTGATTGCATGCCAGAGGGCGTTCCCAGATTGCGGCAATTCATTTTGCAAGAAACGTCTGACGCGATCATTATCAAGCGGCTTAATTTCAATCCGCTGCAAATCAGACAGTTCTTCACCATAGTCAAGCACACGGCAAGTTACTAAAAATCGATTGCCTTTATCAGCCCACTTGTTAATAAATTGGCGCAGAGCTTGTACGCGATCCTCAAACCCTTCGTGCGGCATCTCATTTAAGGCATCGAAAAGGAAAAATAATTGACCTGTTTCCAAGAAATGGGGCAGCGCGGACGCTAACTCTGAAGCTCCCCAATGATTAGCCGATATGGAGCCGCCCCACGACTGAACAATAAACTCCTCAACGGTCAAACCGGGTTCAAATTCAGCCAGACGCAATGGTAAGGGCGCTCTTTCCGGATCAGAGGCAAGCTGGTAAGCCAGATTTTCTAAGGCTGTTGTTTTACCGGAGCCTGGGTCGCCTAACAGGATGATACAGGGATATTTGTCGAATCCGGCACGCAATGTATTGAGCTTGACGCGGACAATCATGTGCCCAACTTGAATCAATTCGTGATACTCAGCTTTCGCTCGCTGATGACGACGCCGTGCAGAACGGGGCGGCATTGTGGGTGGGGTTCCAATTTCAGTCGTTTCCCCTGCTAACGGAACATAATAGGAAACATCTTCGGCAAATCGCTGCTTGATGCGGTCGCGGTAACTTTGCTCATACAGGGCTAGATCGACAACGGCCGTGTCAGGCGCTTGATGCAAATTGTGGATAAATAGCACCTCTTTCGGGTTACGCAAAGACAACAACTGGGGAGTGTCTTGTTCATTTAGGCGGGCCAGATTAATCTGCAAACAGCCTAACTCAAATGCAGTTTCCACATCTCGACCATAACCCAATGCCTGATAAAACGCGGCCGAAAACTTGATGGCCGCCTTATCGCCTATCGCCTGAGACATGCCAACTACACAGTCAATATGTTCGGAAATTGCCTGGGCTTGCGGCTCAGAATAGCAGGCGTTCAACACCACACAGCGAATATTATCCTTAAGAATTGAGAATAATTGGGCCAGGGCGTCTTTGGAAACGGCCGCACTACGACCCTGCTCATCCTCCAACATGATCTCGCTCGCTGAACTGCCGTGGCCGCTAAAGTGAACGATATGTGGCTGGTGACGCAGAAATAGACCGTGTAAATCTGACACCCGCACAGCCCAATGTTGTTGAATCTCAAACCGATCCCGATATTCAGCCAGGCGCAAGGCTTGATCAATGCTCCTGATCTCCTCGTCCAACCTGAGCCGGGAACTATTCCTCGGATTCGCTGCCAGGAAAAGAATTTTAATCACTTTGTCCATTTTCCCATTCATTAAATATGATGCCATGCAATACTCACCGCAACGACGGCCGTTATTTTGCCGCTATTCTCCATATTGTCAAACCAGAAACGGCCGCATCCCACTCCAGAACATCACTCAAAGATGATCATTGTCATCTCCCGGAAACGTCATTTCTCACTACCCAAAGTATCCCGTAAGTACATATACTGTTATTTATGAAGCAGTGGAAAACGGAAAGGGTTTTAAGGTGTAGATATGAAAATCATTGGTTTGTTATTGGCAATCTTGGCAGCGGCCGTGGCCTCATTCTGTGCCGTTTATTTATTTAGCATTTCCTGGGAAGCATTAGGCATTCTCTCTGTCGTCATAATCGCTGTGAGCGCATTCACAATCCTAACTTTGGGAGCCATGTTATACATGATGCTGGATGTCAGGTGACGACAACGAAGTTGCCAATCTTATCTCAATGAACAAATTATAGATCTCTCTGAAGTTGCCCCCGATATGCTCATGTTGATTGAGTTGGGAGCGGAGGGGTTGGCTCACCTGAATTTTTTCAACCCGGCGATGTGTTGGAAAGTGAAATTGAGGGAATTGGTGTCTTGTGGAATGTGACCAGTTTTCAGTAAACTGCACACTGAAAACTACTCATACGCCAACGTCTGCCGCACACTGAGACGGGACGCATTCCAGGCCGGCAGGAAGCTGGCCAACATGGCAATTAATATAATCAGGATGAGCCAACCGGCAGCCCAATTAGCGGCAAAACGATAATTCAACGGCGCTTGTAGCAGTTCTGTTCCCACCGTATCGCTTAAAAACTTGCCAATAGGGTAAGACAGCAAGCCGCCAAAAATCCAGCTTATCATCCCCACTGTCATCCCTTCCACCATCACAATGCGTAAAATAGAGCCGTCCGAAGCACCTACAGCCCGCATGACGCCGATTTCGCGGGTGCGTTCCATGACGTTTATACTCATCGTGCCCATCAAACCCAAACCACCTACCACTGCCAACAAGACAGCCATCACCGTTAGCAAAACCACAACGATGTTGAATTGGTACTCGATGGACTCTCGGATATCGGCCGTTATCTGAGTAGACGAAACGCTATATCCCACGCTTTCAAATTGTTGCCGCAGTTGTGTTTCTAATTGGCGTTGAAAGACAGGACCATTTTGGACGCCAATGATTTGCACCCCGTCCGACTTACCCACAAAGCGAATCTCCCGCGCTAGGAAGGATTGGTTTACGTAACCGATTGGCCCCGTCAACACACCCTGCACCAGACCGACAACATGCCATTCTTTTTCACGGCCGTCAACCTGCAATACAACCACATCCCCCACCCCAATATCCGGCTCATCCTTCAACACCAACGAATTGAGAACAACGGCATTGGTATCATCAGGACGCAGCCAACGGCCGCCTAAAATCGTCGGCTGAATTGTTTGCGCGTCCGGTTCAATACCGATAAGTGAAAAATTATCCCCTTCTTCCCCATCAACCACGCGCCGCGCCCCGCTGCCAATCCAACTTTCGGCAAAGGCCACGCCAGGAACAGTATAGGCAATCCGTTGTATCTCATCAATGCGGTGCGACTTCGCAAAATCCACACTCACATCAAAAGCAAAATAGTCAAGGGCATCATCCAGCGTCCCCAACAGTGAGGCATGTACACTCAAAACACCAATAAAAATCGATCCCCCCAGCGTCAATGTGAACAGGGTCAGAGCCAGACGAGCTTTACGGCGGATGGTGTTCCGCAGGGAAATTCGCATGGGACGGGACAATCGCAAAATCACGGCCGATATCCAATTAACAAAACGATCCAGCCAACCACTGCCAAACTTCCCTGTACCCAATCCATGCTCACTTAAGGCTTCACGCACAGTAACGGCCGACCCCCGCACCACCGGAACCAACGCCGCCAACATCGGAACCATCAGGGCGACGGCCGTTTGCACCAACAGCACATTCGGCGGAATTCGTAAACCGGCCAAATCAAAATTAATCAGCCCGGCAATAAAATCAGTCAGAGCATAGGCTGCCAATCCGCCCAATGGCACAGCCACCAACAAAGAGAGCAAACCAAAAATAATGACCGTGATCAGATACATACTCACAATTTGCCGTCGCCGCGCCCCCACCGCTTTCATAATGCCGATTTGCTGCGTATGCTGCGCCAACAAGCCATTAATGATATTGATGACCAGAAATCCGCTGGCAAACAAGGATAAGAATCCCAAAATGCCTAAAATCGCCAGCAATGGCTGCACAGAATCATTGGCTGGATGCTCGCCCGGCTCTGGTATCCAGGTAAAGTAATGATTGTGTCCGGCCCGCTCAATCTTATCTTCAATAATAGGCGCGAATTCTTCTACCTGTTCCTGCGTCAAATTCTCACCAGTCAGGGACACTTGCAGTTGGTCGAAGTCACGGCCGTACCCCAACCATTCCATCGTTTCCCGGTCAACATACGCATTGGGGACATTTGTAAACTGCACCGGCTCCGTAAAAATATCATGCACCGTCCCCACCACAGGCAGTTCGCGAATACGGCCGTCGGCCGCTTCCACCTGCAGCACATCCCCCAACTCCGCTTTTGTATACGACAGCGACGAACGTTCGACGACCACCGCCCGCTCTGGCGGCGGCCATTCGCCGGCCACAGGAGTCACCTTATGCAAACGCATATTGGAAAAATCAGGATGGGTTATTAGATGGATTCGGATTGGCTCCTCTTCTGTCAAATGCAGCGCGGTTCTTACATCATTCGTAGCGTCCGCATCAGCCACACCGTCCAGCCGCCGCACCGCTTCCAAAAATGGCGTATCAAACGCATCCACACTAATAATCATGTGCGCTGGATTGGTAGCCCCATACACCTCTGACAAATCCTCTTGCAGCAGCGTTTGCGTGCCGGTAATCATCCCCACCGCAAACACCCCAATGGCAATAGAAAACACCACCAAAACGGTACGCACCTTATTACCCCAAAGGTCTTTAATAACTTTTTGCCAACGTGGAGCGATCATAGTTTCCTCAATGCGGAATACGAATCACGAAATCAATGCCGCACCTCATCCACAATCAATCCATCAGAAATAGTAATGGTGCGCGTCACCCGGCTGGCCAATTCATGGTCATGTGTCACCATCAGAATGGTTTTACCGGCTTCAATTAAGTTTTGAAAGAGATAAAAAATGGCGTCGGCCGTGTGCGTGTCTAAATTTCCGGTTGGTTCATCGGCCGCCAATATGGGCGGATCATTGGCTAATGCTCTGGCAATAGCCACCCGCTGCTGCTCTCCCCCAGATATTTCTGAAGGTAATTTATACGCTTCATCAACCATATCTACCTGTTCCAGCAAATACAGCGCCCGATCCCGACGTTCTTTAACATCGTACATATCGCAAAAATCCATGGGCAGCATAATATTTTCGGCGCAGGTGAGCATGGGCAGCAGTTGAAAAAATTGGAAGATGACGCCAATGGTGCGGCCGCGCCACTCTGCCATTGGCCCTTCTTTAAGCCGGTGTACGGCCGTGCCGTCAATAAACACTTCCCCCGACGAAGGTCGGTCAATCCCGGTAATCATATTGATGAGGGTTGTCTTGCCGCTGCCTGACTTGCCTACCACCGACACAAATTCCCCGCCACCGATTTGCAAATCAATCCCGTCCAGAGCAATAAAATGCCCGACGGGAGTAGCGTATGATTTCATCACTTGTTGCAAATCTATGAGATGGGTAGATTCTTGGGGCGAACGGCCGTTTTCAGGCACAGCTTCATTTTTAGAACGAAATAATCGTTTGAACATAAGGTCTTCTCAGGTTATCTGAATTTCAAGAGGCTATACGCGACCTCCAAAGCAAGGTTGCTAAAATGGGGAGATTGGAGATTGATAGATTAAGAGATTGGGCTAATCTCCAATCTCTCAATTTCCCAATCAATGCCCCGTACAATCCGGCAAATTTGCACAAAACGTCTGGCATACTTGCGGCGTTAACCCAGCATACAACACATAGAACTCATTGCCATCGCGGGTAAACGTATAACTATTGGTACAGGGTTCAATCGTATTGGCTGATTGAATACTGACCCGATCTTTGGGTATACATTCCAGAAAGATCAACGGATTCAACAGCGCATTCTTATCTCCCACCGCCACAACGCCACTGTTCACGGGGTCTGCCTGATCGCTGTATACACGGGCCGCCACCGCCCCCGCATCCTGGTAACAAGCCACTACGCCACTGACGGCCGCAATCGGCGCGCCCAGTTCCGGCTGACCGGCTAAGGTCGCCATCACTCCCAAAGAGGTCAGGGCGTCAGTAAAACTCTCCCCTTCAATGGTGTTATAACCGGCTAAGTCTGGCAGCAAGGTTGCCGCTTCACCACCAGCCGACGGCAAAAGCCCACAACCCACCAATCCCATTAACAATATGATTAAAACGAAGAACACGGCCGTAACTTTAGACATTTTCACAACTCCTCGTATAAATGCGGATTGCAGATTGCGGAATGAATGTGACAATCTCCCAATCTCCAATCTCAAAGATGAGACAGCTAATAAACCCTCAAGACCTACGCCGCCGCCGTCTCCGTTCCCGCCGTGCCCCCTTGTCTGCATCATTTGTGGGCGGCCGGTTGGCAGTAATCCAGACCATACAATTTCCATCATGTCCCATCATAACATCTGCCGCCAAAATTGCTTGACGAATGTCCGAGTCAATCGGATTGGAGATTTCTTGCAATCTCTAATCTCTAATCTCCAATATCTTCCGTTTACGCACCTGTCCAGCCAAATTCGAGACGCCTGCCTGCAACGGCCGTGGCAGCAACCCCGCCTCTTCAACAATCTCCGCTACCAACTCTTCCTGCCGATAAGCCATCACATGCACTCCGGACACCCCTTCAATCTCCCGCGCCTGCTGGATAATCTCTACACAAATTCGTTTCCCCTCAGCCTGTTTCTTCTTTTTAGGCGTCTGGCGCAGCCGCTGCACAATCTCATCAGGAATATAAACACCGGGCACTTTAGAGCGCATAAATTCGGCCGCCTTATCTGAGCGCAACGGCCCTACCCCTACCAAAATAAACACCTGCTTATCCAAACCCAGATCACACACTTTTTGCATGAACTGGCGGAAACGGGGTACATCATAACAATATTGCGTCTGGACAAAGTCTGCGCCCGCCTCTACCTTTTTGGCCAGGCGATACGGTCGCCAATCAAACGGAGGTACAAACGGATTTGCGGCCGCACCCAGGAAAAGTTTGGGCGGTACAGTTAGTTGTCGGCCGCTCAAAAAAATCCCTTTATCCCGCATCATACGCGCCGTGTTCAATAGTTGAATCGAATCAAAATCAAAAACCCGTTTCGCTTCCGGCTGATCCCCCACCGACACATCATCCCCCGTAATACACAGTACGTTTTGCACACCCATGGCAGCCGCGCCCAGCAAATCTCCCTGAATAGCAATACGGTTGCGGTCACGGCAAGACATCTGGAAGACAGATTCATAGCCGGCGCGGGTTAGCAGGGCACAAATAGCAACGCTGGACATATGGCAATGTGCCCCAGAAGCATCCACAGCGTTAATGCCATCACATACCTGCGACAATACCAGGGCAGCATCATACACCTCCTGCGGGTCGGCGCTGTCTGGGGGGTTCAGTTCGGCAGTAACGGCAAAACGGCCGGAACGCAACACACGCTCTAACCGGCTGCCAGATTTGAATTCTGTTTCCATAAGCTCTGCTCAGAAATAACGATGATTTGTGAGGGGTCAATCCAACCATTGGGCGTCTTTTTGTCTTCATTGGTGAGCATGTTAACCCAGGCGGATGTGTCTTCTAACTGGCGATTGATGGGGGGCTGGATATGGTTGATTTCACGGCCGTGAACTCCCATCTTCTGAGACCGTTCAAACGCCTGCACCCACACACACATCATTTCAGGAATCACTTCACAATGACTATTGTTTCGTACCCCGCCGCATGGCCCATTCCGCAAATTTTTGGGGCAGGTCATGGGGCAGGTCATGCCGGTGGAGTGGAGAATACATTGGCCGCACATACGGCAATCAAAGACTGCTTTCTTTCCCACTCCCTCACCCCAACACAACCATTTGTTGGCACGGCCGTAACCCAACCGCGCCAACAACGGACCCAACGCCACAAACAGCTTGTGCGTCACATCGTAAGCCTTCTCCAAAAAATGGGGGTGGTTTTGAAGCCAACGGAACATTCAGTGTTCACTTCCCCCTCCGGCGGCGTCTTCTGCGCGGCCGTTTGTTATCAGTTGGTAACATTGGATTGGGCGCGGCATCGGTAGCGTCCTTTCGTTGAGGCAGCAGTAGTTGGTTAGGGGGAAATTCGCCATCAAGAGCGGCTCGCATCGCCCAAATTGTGTCTGGGGAACTACCACAGCAAGCACCGATGAGCCGCGCTCCCATCTGCTGAACATGGTATGCATACCCGGCCATTACCTCTGGCGTACCGTCATATACCAGTTGGCCGTCACCGCCCCATTCGGGAATGCCGGCGTTCGCTTTGGCAATAAGAGGAATAGTAGAGTCAACAGCGTGCATGGCCGCCACGGCCGCCATCGTGTCTGGCAAATTGTTGCCGCAGTTGGCCCCAATCGCCGCCAGATTCCACTCTCGCATCGTCTGCATCGCTTGCGCCGCTGTAACGCCCATCATGGTACGGCCGTTAGTATCAAAACTCATCGTGGCGGCAATGGACAAATCGGTAACTTGTCGCACCCCTTCAACGGCCGCCTGCACTTCATCCAGATGGCTCATCGTTTCAATCCATAACAGATCTACACCACCTTCAACCAACCCTTTAGCCTGCTCTGCAAAAGCAGCTTTGGCTTCCTCGAAGGTCATCGTGCCCATCGGTTCCAACAATTCACCGGTTGGCCCCATGGAGCCACCGACGAGAACAGGATGAGGGGCATTGTTGGCAGCAGCACGGCCGTTTTCGGACGCCGCCCTGTTCAACTCATACACCTGGTCTTGCAAATTATGCAGCTTGAGCCGGTAACTTGTGCCCCCAAACGAGTTGGTCAAAATCACCTGAGAACCAGCGTCAATGTAACGGCCGTGTACCTCTTGCAGTCGCTCCGGATAGGCTACATTCCACAACTCTGGTGGCGCTCCCTGCTCCAACCCCATAGCAAACAACAACGTCCCCATCGCCCCATCGAGGATAAGAAATTCGTTCGTTTCAAGCGCTACTTGTAGTTTGTCCATTTTTCGTATCCGTCGTCCGTCATCGTCCTCGTTTAATCTCCATGAACTTCTTCGCCGATTCCACCGCTACGGCCGCGTCTCGACAGTAGGCATCCGCTTCAATATCTTCCGCAAACGCATCATTCAACGGTGCGCCGCCAACAAGAACGATAATGTCATTACGGATACCTTCATCTTTAAGCGCTTGAATGACAACACGCATGTAGGGCATCGTGGTGGTTAACAAGGCGCTCATTCCCAGAATATCGGGGTCATGCTCCTGAATGGCAGTGAAGTAATCTTCTACCGAATTGTTAATACCCAGGTCAACGACCTCAAAACCGGCTCCCTCCATCATCATACCCACCAGATTTTTACCGATGTCGTGAATGTCCCCTTTCACCGTGCCAATGACTATTGTGCCCACCTGCGGGGCGCCGGTTTCAGCCAGCAACGGCCGCAAAATAGTCATCCCCGCCTTCATTGCCTTAGCCGCCATCAATACTTCTGGCACAAACAAAATGCCATCCCGAAAATCCGTCCCCACAATGTCCATTCCCGCCACCAGCCCATTAGTCAGGATGTCGTAGGGCGTAACGTTGCGTAACAGCGCCTCATGTACCTCTTCTTCAATCTCCTCAGCATACCCGTCATACAAATCTTCGTGCATCAATTCATATAACTCTTCTAAAGCCAACTCTTCAAGGACAATTTCTTCTTCTTCGCTCATCACTTTACCTCACAAATAAGTTAACCTGACGAATAAATTCGCGGCAACATTTACTAGAACCGCAGTCGGCGAAGGCCGACTTGGCAAACGTAGCAGCAGATTTATCTGCCAATCCTACGGCCGCCGGCGGCGTATCCGTTTTCTCTTTTCATTAACAACAGCCGTCACCTGCGGCAGCAAATCCTGTAAATGGGGGAATGAATCGTTGGCGTGGGGCAGGTGAATTGCGGCTACAAACTCGTTTTGGAATTCGGGGTCTACGGCCGTTTCAATATATGTTGTCGAGCGGGCAATTTCTTGCGCTTCCAAACGCTTTTCCTTGTTCAACAGAGCGATTCTGGCTCCATCACCGGCAGCATTGCCCACGGCCGTAACCCGGCTCAACTCACAATCAGGAATCAACCCTAAAATCATCGCATACCGGGGATCAATATAGCTGCCAAATGCCCCTGCCAGCACAATCCGATCCACCTGCTGAACTGCGGCCCGATTCATGAGCAATTTACAACCGGCATATAAAGCTGCTTTTGCCAACTGGATGTTACGCACATCATCTTGCGTCACCAAAATCGGTTCACCTGTCGTGGTCTGGTCCGCAGTGGCTAAAATATAGGCTCCTTTACGGCCGTGCCACTGAAAACGAGGATGCACGGAAAATATAGGGTTGAAACGGCCGTCTGGCGCTAAAGCGCCCACTACAAACAACTCTGCTACTGCCTCAATAATACCTGAACCACAGATACCGGCTGCTAGATGGTTTGATTGTTCTTCGGGCGACGTATTCGCTCCAGTTTGCCAATCATCTGACCAACGTTTTTCGCCAATGACACGGAAACGGGCCGTTTTTGTTTCCGAATCAATGCGAACTCGTTCAATTGCCCCCGGAGCGGCCCGCATTCCATAACTGATTTGCGCTCCTTCAAATGCCGGGCCGGTGGGGCTAGAAGCGCTGTACAATCGTTCTCGATTACCCAACACAATTTCTGCGTTTGTGCCCACATCCACCGTCAACGTCATCTTATCCTGATGGTGTGGTTCCTCGGCCAACAGGACAGCCACATTGTCCGCCCCAACATGCCCCGCTTCGGCCGGCAGCACATGTACATTGGCCGATTTGTGTAAGCGCAGCCCTAACTCCCGCGCTTTCATGTCCATTGCCTCCCGATTGGCCAGAGCAAAAGGAGCGCCGCCCAATTCTTGCGGATTGATACCCAGTAAAATGTGGATCATCGTCGTATTACCCACAAAGACCGCTTCATGAATATCTTGCGCTTGCAAACCAGCTTCACGAGCAGTGTGGGCGGCCAGTTTATTGAGGGTTTTTATAACAGCCGTGTGCATCTTTTCCAGCCCATCTTTGTGCATCATAGCGTAGGAAACCCGACTCATCAAATCCTCGCCATAAGCCACCTGAGGGTTCATCGCAGCTTCCGTCGCCAAAATTTCTCCCGTTCGCAAATCACATAAATGGGCGGCAATCGTCGTACTGCCAATATCTACTGCCAGGCCGTAAATACCTTCCTGGTAACCGGGAAGAATATCAATCACTTCCCGCTCTTGCCACAGAATGACGGTCACTTTCCATTTGTCTTTTCGCAAAACAGCTTGCAATTTTCGTAGAGCCAGCAAATCAATTGTCAAATCGGGTAACTGCCATTGAGCCGCCAACCCGTCTTGCAGCCGTCCCCAATCACCGCGATGTTCGCCGAGGACGGCCGTGTCTACTGCCACATACACCTGCCGCACGGTCGGGTTCACTTCAATCACCCGCTCTGTAGCTGATTTACGGATGACCTGCTTATGCGCCCGGCTTTCTTCGGGCACAAAGAGCAGCACATCTCCGGCCACAAACGCAGAGCAAGCCAGACGACAATCCCTATTGGCGCCCATTTTTTGCAGGAGGGCGTTTTCTACGGCCGAGGGGGGAGTTAGATGGTCATTGGTGGAGAGGATGCCGTGTTTATCAAAACGGCCGTTCTCCACCCGCACCTTACATTTTCCACAGGTCAACCGCCCACCGCAAATACTTTCAATTTCCACCCCCATCTGCCGTGCCGCAACCAACAGCGATTGACCCGGTACTATCCGGTCACGCCGTCCGGCAGGCATAAAAATGACTAAAGGGTTTTGTTCGCTCATATTTCGTAATCCGAAGCAACGGTCAGATTAAGGATTACGATTCACGACTTACGGATCAAAGTGGCCGTCTGCCGCCAATCAATCTGTTCATGCTGCGCTTCTAATTCTGCGATGACGGCCGTGACCACTTCCTCGGCCGTCCCATCTCGTTCCTGCTGGTCACTCCAAACAAAACCGTCCAGGTACGCATCCGTGCCAGTCAAATTGGCAGCCATCGCCGCCTTATCAATTGCAATCTGAAACCGTGGCGACAATTCTTTGCCCACACGGTTACGCCGTCGCCCAGAGCGTACTTGAATAGGAATATCATGCCAATAAAGAATCTGATAAGTTACCATAGTTTAGTTTGGGCTTTCAAGGGCTTCCCATTTTTCACCTTGCCAACGAATCCAAAAGCTAATGTTTAGTTGGGGATAGTTATCGTTTTTCAATACAATGAACAGCTGCATCGCATCGCCGTTTTCTTCTTCGACATTGATTTCAACTTCTTGCACTCGGTTGCCACTGGTAATCCAATCCCAATGCTCAGTAATCGCTTCTTCATTGATAAAATCTGCAACGGCCGAAACATCCAATAATTCGTTAGCCTGGGCCAGATTCCCTTCGTCGTCTCCTTTATAGCCCAGTTTACAATTTCCTGATTTCTTCTATCAAGGCTGGCAGCACCTCGTGCAAATCACCAATAACAGCGTAATCTGCTTTGGCGACCATGGGCGACTCCGAGTCTGTGTTAATTGTCAGAATATGCTTGGAGCCTTTGCAGCCAACCCAATGTTGAATGGCCCCACTGATACCACAAGCAATATACAAATCAGGCGCGACGCGAGTACCCGTTTGCCCGACCTGCTCAGCATGGGGTCGCCAACCCAAATTGGTGGCTACCCGTGAACCGCCCACTGCGCCGCCCAGTAATTCGGCTAACTCTTCCAGCACGGCAAACCCTTCAGCGCTGCCCACGCCGCGCCCACCGCTCACCACAACTCGCGCCTCTGCCAATGTCACTTTGTCACTCTCTGGCTGAACGCGGTCAGTTACGCGCACACGCAAATCATTTTCATCAAGAGTGGGTGTAAATGACTGCACGGCCGCTTCCCCCACTGCATCTGCTTCCACAGCGGTAACGACGTGTGGAGCTACCGTCATCAACTTAGGACTACCTTTAAGCCACGCTTCTTCTAATAAACTGCCACCCCAGCGGACACGGGTAATTTGGTAATCGTCGCCGGGGATGACGGCCGTCACATTAGCCGCCATCGGTTGCTCCATT
>JAAEOP010000395.1 GCA_024223125.1 Chloroflexota bacterium | reverse complement strand
CTGGACGCCAGCGGCGCCTGGACGACGACCCTGTCGACCGTGACGATGACGCTGGGCGCAGGCGAAAGCGCGATGTTCTACGCTTACGTTTACGTTCCCGCAAGCGCTGCCGATGGCATTTCTGACACGGCCACAATCACCGCAACCTCTCAGATGGATGCGATGGCTATGGACACCGCAGACTTGACCACCACGGCTGCAACATCCAGCTACGAGGTCTTCCTCCCTCTCATCATAGACTAAGCATCTTGTAGTGTGAAACTTAAGGGCGGCCCGTACGGGCCGCCCTTTTTTTGCGGTAGTTTGCGATGGGTTCGCTCATCTTTAACTGTGATTTTTTAAGCGTGTTTCAGTGGGAAAGCACAACAAAAACTCAATAGTTATTGGGTAACTTTTTGCCGAACTGCGTAGTCCTAATTCAATGTCATTAAGTTAGCAAACCCAGACCCTAAAGGTTTCCGAAACTACTTGTGAAAGGCGCGATTTTGGACAGAAAAGTGGCCATTTCCGGCTTGAATCCTGGCAAAATCTTTAGGGTCTTTGTGGCTCAATCCTTAACTTACTGACATTGAGTCCTAATTGACAAATCAAACCAAAGACAGCCGAAGTGTCATGCTGACGCAGGAAGCATCCCTACGGAGAAATGTTAAAATTTAGCATCGCAGGGATGCTTCGCCTGCGGCTCAGAATGACATGCGTTGTCCAGGTTTGAATTGATTTCTCAATAAGTTAGGACTTACGCACTTTGGTGAAAAATAGCCCGAAAAATGGGTATGGGGGGTGTGAAACACCCCCCATACCCATTTTTCGGATGATTCTCTCACTGGCTGCGTAAGTCCTATAAGTGTTCAGGAGAAGCGACGAAAGCTCACCTCTCTGGGGAGAGCCGGGCATCTACACAGATTTTTTTTCGGATGTTCCCGGCTAGGCCAGGAATGCGGACCGAAAAATTCAGTTTCTGATGAAAGTAAAAAAAATAATGGTCGCAGGCTGCATTCACAGCCTGCGACCATTATTTTTTTGCTTGCAAGTGGGGGTTATGGAAGCAGGTCAAACTCCATGCGCAGTTCGCGCACCCAGACCCCTCGGGACCGGCAAACGGCCAGCGCACGGGCCGCGTGCGCACCCGCATCCCGCACGGAGGCGGTCACTATCAGCCCGGTAATTTGCTGCTCGCCCAGCAGGGTTTCTAGCTGTTCCAGGCCCCCTAAAACATCCACGCCGTGAATGCGGCGGCCCCATTTGAAATGGTCATCGT
>JAAEOP010000394.1 GCA_024223125.1 Chloroflexota bacterium | reverse complement strand
TTCTTGGGCTGCTTTCTGCGTAAAACCGCCGCTAAAGATAGATAGATTGGCAAAGGCAACACGCTCAACCTCACTCAATTGTTGCCAGGAGGAGGCAAAGGCGGCGCGAACGCTACGATGACGTGGAGGCACATTTTGCCAAGGAGCTTGCAAAACATCGAGGCTTTTTGATATGGCGCTGGCTAAGGTGGCCGGGGGCATGGCGGCTGCGGCCGTACCGGCCATTTCTACAGCCAGCGGCATCCCCATGAGCAGCTCGCAAATATGGGCTAACTGGGTTAACTGTTCCTCATCATAGCTAAATTGGGGCTGAACCTGGCGGGCGCATTGCACTAATAACGTCAGGGCGGCGTATTCAACCACGGCCGTTGTCGGTAACGGCCGTCGCTCATCCACTTGTGGAAAACGAAGTCCGTCTAAAGCAAAAACAAACGCCTCCTTTAAGAGTAATTTCTGGCGTGAAGTAACGAGTAATTTTACCGTTGGCGCAGCCTGCAAAATATCTATGATGAGCTGGATAGAAGCATCCCTCGTGCTAGATTCTAGGAAGGTTTCATAATTATCCAGAATGAGCAGGGCACGTTGCTCTGCCAAATGAGCCAGGAGTTGATCTTTTGACGAGAGTGATTTTTGGGGTTTGTGTTCAATCTTTAGCTGTAAGCCAATGGCATCGGCAATGGCGGATACAATGCTTGCGGCCGTAGAAACGGCCGCTAGAGAGACAAAATAAACGCCATGTGTAAAAAAAGAATAGGTTGAGCTGTCTGGAAGCAGGGAATCAGACGGTCGTCTCAATTGTCGTTCTGCGGCCGCCAGCGCCAGTCGTGTTTTGCCCATACCGCCCGGTCCTACCAGAGTCAATAAACGGCAATCTGGGTCGGCTAACAAGCTGGCAATGTGGGCTAATTCTTCCTGACGGCCGATGAAGGGGGTGGGTTGTGACGGCAGGTTGTGGGGTGGATGAGGAGCGGCCGTTTTGATTTGCTCGTATAAGGTTTGTGTTTCGGCTGATGGGGCTACGTCTAGTTCATGAGCTAAGATGTGAGCGCAAGTTTTGTATTGGGCCAGGGCGGCGCTCCGTTGGCCGCTGTACAGCAGCAGACGCATCAACTGCCGCTGCGCTTCTTCCCGCCACGGTTCGAATGTTACCTGCCGCCGGGCATACTTTAGCGCCGGTTCCAGTTCGCCGCGTCGTTCATGATAGTGGGCCAATGCGTCCAGGGCAGCCATCGCTTGTTGGCGCAGCCGCTCGCGCCACACTACCAGCCAATCGTCAAAAGCAGGCGAGTCAGGAATAGAAAGGCCGCTTAGGAAATCACCCTGGTAGAGGACAACGGCCGTTTCCCGACAGTGCATACAATCGGCACAAATTTCAGGGCGAACATGGGGGTGAGTTTGGCAGTGGCGCAGCTGGGTTTCAAATTCGGCCGTGTCCAATTCAATCTCCATCTCCGGGTTCAACTGCACGGTGTGGCGATTGGTCAACAGCAAAGTTCCGTCCCGGTCAATTGCCTGCCGACATTTGAGGAGCGCCTGGCTAAGATTGTGCCGCGCTTCCTTATCTGGTTGTTGCGGCCAAAGTAGAGCGGTGAGGGTGTCTCTGCGTAACGGCCGTGTTGATTCCAATGCCAGATACGCCAACAAAGCACGCACTTTGTCATAAGCCAACGTTATGAGTTTCCCGTCAAGTTGAACCTGCATCGGGCCGAGCAAAGCAAGCGAGAGGCGAGTCATGGGTCGTGATTATAGGGTATTTTCGGAAATTAGTAATCAGTAAAAAATTTCAGTAGGTATCTGCCAGAGGCAGACCTTACCGAAAACTGAACACTGAAAACTGAAGACAGCCCATACCGATTTTTGTTCTGTTGATAGTTTGTTGATAGAGATCATTTATCCTGCTTGCCATGTCTGGGGAGAAAAAAGATTACCACTCATTTTTAATACGTATGTGGGTCACGCGCAGCCACGAGGATATTGTTTGGCACATTATGTTAGAAAACCCTCACACCGGGCAAAAACATGCCTTTCGTACTTTGACCGAGACGATGACTTTTTTGCAAAGACAAATGGGTCTGGATGACGGCCAGAAACCATTATCCTGCGCCGGGTGTGATGATAACAATCAGGACGTAATGTAAAACCTGTCAGTTTGTTCGGCACAATCTAACAGTTTGCACTATGAATTAGGAAAAAGGATAACCATTTGCCCGTGCAGAACTTAAAACATTCTTTCGTTTAACTGTTCACGGCCGTGCGTCAGTCATTCTGTTCTTTATTGCTTTTGTTGCCCTCGATATTGCCCCACCCATATTGAAACTGTTTGAGGTCATCGACTTGTTGGCGGCAATCTGGACTGCATTGGCGCTGTGAGCAGAATAGAACAATGACCGTTTGCGGGGACAGCCCTGTTAAACAATTCAGTTTGACAGGGCTTTTTTACCGCTTATTTTTCACTATCTCCCGGAGGGAAAAAATGAAGATCAAAGCAATTCTATCTATGATTGCCGTCCTGTTGGCGGCGCTGACAGTTGTGCCGCTAGCAGCCACAGCAACCAACGGCCGCACTGCCCACATAAGCGCCACTGTACCAGATGGCTTTACCACCGCTGAATGGAACAGTATTCAAGAGCAAATTGCGGCCGCTGAGTATCAATTTGCGCCAGATGGCAACGAAGGTGTAGTTTACCATGCCCCCAACCGTGCCCAGGGCTGGACTGTTCATTTCAATGAAACCGGCGTCCAGGTCGCCGCAGCTGACGATGCTGGTTGGATATGGGGCTTATCTTTGCACGGCTATGGCTATGAAGGGGCGATGCACAACCTGACCGCCTCACCCCGTATGCAAAATGAAAAAGATCGCCTCACTTACCAATGGGATGCCAATATGAGCGAATGGTGGATCAACACGCCTGCAGGATTAGAGCAAGGTTTCACCTTACAACAGCGACCAGCAAGGGGAAACGGTGAACTGTTGATAATGGAGATGATAGTGAGCGGTACACTCTCACCCATGTTAACCGATGACGCCATCCTCTTTCAAAATGGAGATAGCGACACTATTCTGCGGTATGACCGGCTGCATGTAGTGGATGCCAATGGCAAAACCATCCTTGCTCATATGGAAGTGGGCAATTCCCCGGCCTCCATTCGTCTTGTTGTAGACGATAGTGCCGCCACCTACCCGCTGACCATTGATCCCTGGTTGCAGCAGGCCAAGCTAATCTCCAGTGACGGCGCGGCTGGCGACTATTTCGGCTACTCGGTGGCAGTATCAGGTGATACGGCCGTCATCGGCGCGTACTCAGACGACGATAATGGCGGCTCCAGCGGTTCGGCCTACGTATTCACCCGCAGTGGGACAATCTGGAGTCAGCAACAGAAGTTAACCGCCAACACTGGCGCGGCGAATGACTTGTTCGGTTTCTCGGTGGCGGTGGATGGCGATACGGCCGTCATCGGCGCGTATCAGGATGACAACAAGGGCACATACAGTGGCTCGGCCTACATCTTTACCCGCAGTGGGACGATCTGGAGCTTACAACGGTACCTGACCGCCAGCGACGGCGTGGCGTATGATCTTTTCGGCCACTCGGTGGCGGTGGATGGGAATACGGCCGTCGTCGGTGCGTATAGGGACGACGACAACGGCAGCGAAAGCGGTTCGGCCTACGTCTTCACCCGCAGCGGTACAACGTGGAGCCAGCAGCAGAAATTGACTGCCAGCGACGGCGCTGCGGATGACGAGTTCGGCAGGTCGGTGGCGGTGGACGGAAATACGGCCGTCATCAGCGCTCATAGGGACGACGACAACGGCAGCGGAAGCGGTTCGGCCTATGTCTTTACCCGCAGCGGTACAACGTGGAGCCAGCAGCAGAAACTAACCGCCAGCGATGGCGCGGCTGGCGACTGGTTCGCCTGGTCGGTGGCGGTGGATAGCGATACGGCCGTCATCGGCGCATTTTTGGACGACGATAACGGCAGTGGTAGCGGTTCAGTCTACATTTTTACCCGCAGCGGTACAACGTGGAGCCAGCAGCAGAAATTGACTGCCAGCGACGGCGCTGTGGATGACGAGTTCGGTTTCTCGGTGGCGGTGGATGGCGATACGGTCGTCATTGGCGCGTATTGGGATGACGACAACGGCGGCGCCAGCGGTTCGACCTACGTCTTCACCCGCAGCGGGATAATTTGGAGCCAGCGGCAGAAGCTAACCGCCAGCGATGGCGCGGGTGGTGACTGGTTCGGCGTCTCGGTGGCGGTGGATGGCGATACGGCCGTCATCGGTGCGTATTTTGACGACGACAACGGCTACCACAGCGGCTCGGCCTATGTATTTACCTTAGAGCCTGCTATAGTTTGGGATGGTGGCGGCGCAGATAACAATTGGTCTACGGCCGCCAACTGGGATAGCGACACTGTGCCTGGTACGGCCGATACGGTGCAATTCAACGCCACTTCGGTCAAGGATAGCGTTATAGATATAGATGCCGGATTTAGCGGTGCGGTAGGCGAGGTTATCATTGACAGAGCTTACACAGGCAGCATCAGCTTTGGCCGCTCCCTGGTCGTCAGCGGCGATTACAGCCAGGATGGGGGTACAGTTATTGTAAATCCATCCCACACCTTCACCGTAGACGGA
>JAAEOP010000393.1 GCA_024223125.1 Chloroflexota bacterium | reverse complement strand
TTTAAAGGCGGGTGGCGCGTATGTGCCGCTTGATCCGGAGTATCCACAGCAACGCGTGCAGTTCATGCTGGAAGACTCCGAGGTACAGGTGGTGTTAAGTCAACGTCATCTGCTGGAACGCTTGCCGGTCTCGACGGCGAACGTGGTGTGTTTGGAGAGCGGGTGGGGACAGATTGCAGGTTGTTCCGGGGAGAATCCGGTGCGACAAAGTGGGCCGGAGCATGTGGCGTACGTGATCTATACGTCGGGGTCGACTGGGAAGCCGAAAGGTACTCTACTAACCCACAAAGGCTTAAGTAATTACTTACTTTGGGCCGTCCAATTTTATGCCGTAGCTAGAGGCAATGGTGCACCAGTACAATCTTCCATAGCTTTTGATGCGACCATTACCAGCTTGTATCTGCCTTTAATTGCAGGTAGAACAACCGTACTGTTGCCAGAACATGAAGAAATTGAAGGATTAATAGCCCTATTGCAACAAGGTGTGCAATTCAGTTTAATAAAAATTACTCCAGCACACTTGGAAATACTTAATCAGCAACTGAGCCATAACAACTATGTAAATACTTGTCATGCTTTAGTTATAGGTGGAGAAATACTCACCAGTGCACACCTCAGCCATTGGTTACGTCATACACCTGATACAAACTTGATTAATGAATATGGACCTACAGAATCTGTGGTTGGCTGTTGTATTTATGATGCCAAAGGACAAACCACGCTGAACGGTTCCATACCCATTGGCCAACCCATCGCCAATACCCGCATCTACATCCTGAATGCCCAACACCAACCCCAGCCGCCAGGCATTCCCGGCGAACTCTGCATTGCCGGCGCAGGACTCGCACGCGGCTATCTCAACCGCCCCGAACTTACCGCTGAAAAGTT
>JAAEOP010000392.1 GCA_024223125.1 Chloroflexota bacterium | reverse complement strand
TTTTCCAGCAGCGCAATCTTTCCTTCCCGTACCACAGCCCACATCGTATTAAGCATATTGTTCATTCCTCATTTCAATTGGTAGCTGAATAGTGAAGAACATTATAACAAATTTCCCAATGAAAAAGCTCGGCGCATTCAGCAGCCGAGCTTTCGATATTTAATCTGCTATCGGAAATGAAACTTATTCATACTCTTCTAGCGGCGGACAGATGCAAAATAAGTTGCGGTCGCCATACACGTTGTCTATACGGCCGACAAAAGGCCAAAACTTACTCTCCTTCAACCAGGGCGCGGGGAAAGCGGCTTGTTCGCGGGAGTAGACCCGATCCCACTTATTGCTGGCAATTAGGGCGGCCGTGTGCGGAGCATGAGCTAAGGGGCTATCTTCATGGGAGATTTCTTTACGCTCGATAGCTCGGATTTCTTCGCGGATGAAGATCATCGCCTCGCAGAAACGGTCAATTTCCGCTTTCGATTCGCTTTCTGTCGGTTCAATCATCAATGTGCCCGGTACGGGGAAGGACATAGTGGGGGCATGGAAACCAAAATCCATCAACCGTTTAGCTACATCGTCCACCGAGGCAAACTCCTTGAGATGACGCAGTTCCACAATGCACTCATGGGCCACACGGCCGTTTAACCCCCGATACAACACTGGAAAATGTGGTTCTAACCGTTCGGCAATATAATTTGCATTCAAGATGGCGATTCCGGTAGCGACCGTTAAACCCCAATCCCCCATCATAGCAATATACGCATACGAAATGGGCAAAACGCTGGCGCTGCCCCACGGCGCAGACGAAACGGGGCCAATGGCTTGTTCCCCGCCCACACCTGAAACCAACGGATGTCCCGGTAAAAACGGAGCCAGATGTGCCTGCACGCCTATCGGGCCTACGCCTGGGCC
>JAAEOP010000391.1 GCA_024223125.1 Chloroflexota bacterium | reverse complement strand
TTCCTGGCCCAACGCCCCATAGCGTCCATATTTGTGGACGGCCTGAGTCATTGTTACAAAGTTTTCCGGGGGAATACCTTCCATGATGCTGGTTGAAGAGCCCAGTACATAACCTCCACCGGGAGCCGCGTTGATGCAATATTCTTTGACTCGTTCCTCGATTTCTTCTTTAGTGCCGTAGGCTAACAAAGCCGTGGGAATATTACCCACCAGGGCCATCTTGCCCGCCCATTTTTTCTTAACCTCAAACATATTGTTGGATTCAGGTTCAATGGGGTGGGCAATATCAAAACCGATGTCATACAGGATGGGCAGAATATTGTCCATCTTGCCGTCGGTGTGCATGGCAAACAGTTTGCCGCGCGCTTTGGCCGGGGCAATCAGTTGTTTCATCCGGTGAGGAAATATCTCCATAAACATATCGGGATGAATCATCAAGCCGGAATTGTGTCCAATATCATCATTGACCAGGAAAAAGGCCAGGTCATCGGCAAAATTTTCGCATACGGCGTTCATTACTTTAAT
>JAAEOP010000390.1 GCA_024223125.1 Chloroflexota bacterium | reverse complement strand
GGCGATGGCCAAAAACCCGGCCGATCGCTATCTTAGCGCCAAAGAAATGGCTCAAGCTCTGGCCAAGTGTTTGGTTAAACCTCAATTGGCTGCACCGGCCGAGCCTGAAGTGGTTGTCTTAATGGACACCCAACCTCTGGTTGTTGCCCCAGGTAACAGCCTGACCCACAAAATTACCCTGCACAATAAGGGCGGACAGGAAGATCGCTGTCAGGTCAGAGTCGAAGGTATTCCACCTGAGTGGGTTTCTATCTCGCCCTCAGCCGCAACGCTGGCTCCCGAGCAAAGGCAAGAGGTTGAGATTGCCATTTACCCCCCTCGCGCTCCCCAAAGCAGGGCCGGACGCTATCCGACAAGCATTCAGGTTATTAGCCAGCAGTCCTCAAAACAGGTTGATGAAATCAAAACTATTTTGACCGTGGCGTCGTACAGCCAATTCAGTTGTGCGCTGTGGCCCCAAGAGATCTCTACCAGTCAGATTTCTAAAGTGACCATAGAAAATCAAGGCAATGCGCCGGAAACCTTTACCGTAACCCCTACACCGGATAAAGGTTTGGGCTTTAAACCCGAGCAGGCTCGAGTTAAAGTCGCTGCCGGAGAGAGCAATACGGCCGGCTTTGCGGTCTCTTCTCAACGCCAGCTTTTGGTGGCCAGAAG
>JAAEOP010000389.1 GCA_024223125.1 Chloroflexota bacterium | reverse complement strand
CAGCACCCGCGGAAATGTGTCCGGCAGATTATTTAATTGAGGATGCATCTGCCAATTGCCGGCATAAAACCGATTGTACCCGCCCACCTTTCGGCCCCAATCAGTGCTGGGGGTACCGTGGGCTTCCCGGCCTTTATCAAACTCAACAAAGAAGGGTAAAACCTGCGTTTTGGAGCCTGCCATTCGTTTGACCTTTACCAGACCGTCAGGTGCTACGACGGGGTTATCTCCCTGGTACAAACTGGCCGCCTCTTCTCCCACCCAGGTTACCTCCCATTTCTCGACCTCTGTTCCAGACTCTTCAGCTTTCGCCCCTGTTTCGGCCTTCTTTTTTGCCGGAACAGGGTTACGGAGAGCCGCCGCTTCCACCACTTTCACATAAACCTCTGCCACCAGAAGGTCATGCAAAATCTGTTCACGTCTTATTTGGCGCCGTGGGATTTTCACGTCGATCTCGTTTTTTAGCCACATCCAGCCGCCCGTCCCCAGGATGTACACCATCCGGGGCAGTAAGCCCCACTTCTTCAACTCGGCGTGGGGCGAACGGGCCACCTCCAACAAATAGTGTTGCTCCAGAAAATATGTGCGGCGATGCGCTGTTTTTTCTGTGGCGCTTCTCCACAGCAGGCGCTGAATTTGATTGAGGCTAAGGGCATTGAACTCCCGGATTAATTCAAGCAGGGTTTCATCCCGGTCGGTGATGCGCCCTTGCCGATTTATTTCAGCCAGCTTGGCCCCAAT
>JAAEOP010000388.1 GCA_024223125.1 Chloroflexota bacterium | reverse complement strand
TTTCTTCAAACTCAATCATGGCGCTAGAAGGGTGGACATTTCATTGACAAAGAAATTGATCCGATTAGCCAGTAAAATAAAACTTGTATTCAATACCATGGCAAACAAAGCCCCGAACGTAATCATCAATACCACTCGTCCGGACGCAGCAATCCCCTTTTGCAAGATGGATTGTGCCCATACGCCATCGCTACTGGCGCGGAAGGTTGTGAATTGAAAGGTTAACAAGGTTACTCCAGTTAAAACGGCTACAAGTATGGTGCGCACGGCCGTGTTTGTTGTTCCATTAACCTGCCCGCCGCTGATTTGCGGCCATAATGTGCCTGTTAGAGCGCCCACCAAAGCAATGGCCGCTCCCACGCCCACCAAAAAAGCGAGGGTATTGTTGCCCAGCCAACTGGCTGTCGGCAGCCGTCGCAACAGTAAAAACAAGGTCAAAAGTATCGGAACCAGCCAGTAAATGACTGTCGTTGGCGTACTATTTTGGGCAATGGTTTCATACCAGGGCAAAAACAGTTGGCGCATAATAATGACGGCTGCATAAGCAGCGCTGGCTCCCACCAAAATGTGTATGGCCAGGCGGTACGGAAACTTATCGCCAATGAATAAGTAGCTGTATATGAATAAAGTCAATGTTAACCCGATAATCAGGCCGATTAAATCTTCCATAATGGTTTGGTTATTTTACTTTTCGTGTAGCAATGAAACCAATAATGATATAAATAATGGCTCCTAAAATGAGGACCACAATCAGCAGCATTTGGGCCATTAGTTGAGCGTTGAATAGATTTTGTAAATCGGTAGTCTGGGTATTGATATTGTAGGTTTGCTGGTAAACGGCCGTAGCCGGAACTCCATTTAACACGCCTTGCAGTTGACCAGCCGCAAAATAAGGAGAGGCGATGGGCGCCAATGATTGGGTGACGCCGGCGACCAGGGGAACATTGCCAGACGTCCCTACTTGTTCCACCCAATTCACTAAACTTTCCCGATTGGCCGTCACAACTAACACCAATGCTACATTGGCTAATTCTTCTTGATCGCTGGCCGAAAGAGGTTGGTTGAACAAATTCTGGCAAGCCGTTTCTTGAGCGAAACATTCACCGAGATGGCGTAACCCGGCCGGGCCGCCCGGCAGGTAGCCTAGATTGGATGTGGTGTAGGGGGCAGTGACGTTTTTAGCAACGGCCGTGCCCGCTGTATATTGACTCAATGTTAAAATTGTGCTGCCATTTCCACTTAATTGGGAAAGCAGTAAATCCGCTTCGGGAGTCAGTTCACCAGCCATGGCGGGGGTGTATTCAAAAGCAACTAGAACTGTTTCACCGGTGGCGGCCGTTACGGCCGTATTGACCCCACTCATAGCAGCCGGTACGACCGTAGGTATATCCACCAATATTTGCCCACGTAACCCCAACCCAATGACCACCATCAAAATCAGAGCAAACAAAGGGCGGAACCAGGAGGAAATATCTCTGGTCCCTTTTTTAGCTTGAATCGTCTCAGTTTCATGCCCATTGCTTGAAAGCTGGCGCAGTAAGGAGACTTGCTGTTGTTGTTCCGGGCTTACCGTAAATTGTTGAATAGGGTTTGCCGCATGTGCCAGGGCAATAACCGACTCAATCTCTACCACGCCGCGCAGCCCGCTTAAGGGGCCGGATGTTTGTTCCGGTCCTGTGGCTTCCGGGTCAGGTTCTGGTTTTTCACCACCCAATTCAACCGGCTTCAGGGGCATCATCCAATCGGGAATGTCTGCTTTGGCCAGTGTTTGCTCAATGGGTACGGATGGCGGCAGGTCACTTAACATCGTGCCCCATTCATCCCCACCCGCAGCCGGTTCCAGTAAATCGGCCGAATCATCCAGAAAGTCTTCAGATTCGTCATCCAAGTCAAGACCTTCTTGGAGCCAACCAGGAATATCTGATTTATCTATCCTGGCTTCCAGGCCAGACATTTCGGTTTGAGATGTCTGTTCAGAGAGGGGGACATCTTGCAGCCAATCCGGCAAATCGGCGCCGACCAGTTCTTCGGGAACGCCCGCCAATGTTTCTGCCAGATCGTCTGATGAAATGTGATCTGACTGGATACTGCCTGCATCGCTGGGACGCATACTGGCCACCCATTCTGGGATTCCCTCGCTGGGAATCAGATCGGGTTCTTCTGAGTCCAGGTCAGAGCCTATTTCCTGATCTGGGTCAAGCTGGTTTAACCAATCGGGTAGCCCTTCGTCAACCGGTTGCAGTGCAGCAAAGGGTTCTTCTGATTCCCAATCTTCTTCGGTGTGGTCAGCAGGGGGAGCGACGGCCGTATCTGGCAAAGGTTCTGGCTCCTCAGCGGTAGCCAATTCTTCAACGAAGTCATCATCCAGCTCTGGTTCATCTTCCTCATCAACCTGCTCTATCAGCTGCCCTGTGTCAAAGGCGGCCAGATCAGCTAACCAGGCTGGTTCATCCGATAAGATGGCCTGTTGGTCTACCAGTTGGGCTTCACTGTCCATAATGTCCATTTGCCCGGCCAAATCGTCATCCAGTGCCAGACTGCCTGTCTCTCGTAACCAATCTATTTCTGTTTTGGCAGCTTCTTCTTCTTTGCTGAAAGCATCATCCAAAGAGTCTGGGGTGTCCGCGGCCGACATAATGAGCGTATCGCCATCTTCAGCCACACCCGCTAACCAGTCTGGCATTTCTTCTTCAATCGTTTTTTGATTTTGGAAAATAGAGGATAATTCTGCTTCAGAATCATCCAACCAGGCCAAATTATCAGAATCTACAGTAGCGGCTGGAGTCGGTTCTTCGGGTTTTCCTAACCAGTCAAACTGGTCTTCTTTAGCTTCCTCTGTGTCGCCAACTTCATTCTGGGCAAACCAATCAGTAAAACCAGTAGGCTTTCGCGTTTCATCAGTCAACGTTTCATCAGCCAACAGATCTTTGGTCGGCGGTTCCCCGGTCAGTGGTTCGTCCGTCAGCGGTTCGCTAGCCGGCTCCTCACTTTCAGGCGATGTCGCCAACCAATCATTCAGCCGGGAGGCCATGAAATCTTCTTCTGTGCCTGATTCGGCCGTGTCCGTAAAATCATCCTCATCATCTAGCCAATCTGTCAAGCCCTCAAACGA
This sequence comes from Chloroflexota bacterium, assembly GCA_024223125.1. Next base: position 7,557 of record JAAEOP010000388.1, on the reverse strand, counting down.
ATCCGTTATCGCTGCGCTTACAACCCCATTCTCATCTTCATCAGGCCGGTCAGAAAGCCAATTTGTCAGGCTATCATCAGCATCGGATTGCGGCTTAAGTGTGTCAGTTTCACCGGTAGATTTAGATAGCCAATCAGTCAAACTATCGTCGTCCTGCTGCTGTAGAGAAAGTGCATCCGTTTCATCGGTAGATTCAGATAACCAATCAGTCAGGCTATCCTCATCTTCTGCTTTTGCAGCGGCCGTTTCCGTTTCATCCGGCCAATCTGATAACCAACTTGTCAAACTATCGGCCGCAGCATCGTCCCGTTTTGATACATCATCCTCTTCTGGGAGTTCAGACAACCAGTCGGTTAAGCCGGCGGCCGTTTCTCCCTCTATTTGTGATGGGCTGGGATTGGCCGGTTGCTCTGTGTTGACGACTGACAACCAATCAGGCAGATCCGATTCCTCATCGTCAAGATCATCTAAAGAAGGTTGTGACTCAGATTCACTTCCTTGTATCATGTCCAGATAAAATTCTGTGGAAATAATGGTTGGGGCATGGATGATGGGATCTGAATCGGTGTTGGGTATTAACCAGTCGGGCAGTTCATCCGTTTGTTTTTTGCGGGTCAGATCTTCCAGGCGGGGCAGCGCTTCCGAGTCGGTTTCGTCTTCCGCTTCTGGCTCTCCTTCTGGGGTGCGGCCTGTTTTTAGCCAGTCTGGTACTTTGCCAGGGTCTAAATCGCCGGTTTCTCCTGGTTTACGAGTAGGTAATGAAAATGGTTTGGCGCCGCTGGCTGGTTCTTCCGGAGGGGTTTTTTCGTCTGTTAATGGTTCTTCGGGTAAAAGCCGGGTTCCACAATGGTCGCAGAAGATGCGGTCAATGGGGTTGGATGTGCCACAATTTTCACAAATGATGTGCGTGCTGAGGGGCAGCTTCGACCCACAGTTGCTACAAAATTTACTGCCAGATGGGTTTTGGAACCCACATTCTTTACAACTGATTTCGTGGCTCATTTGTTGTTATACGGCCGTTCCATACCAATGAGCATTCGCACAGCCAGCGTGACTGTGCCTAAAGCAACGCCTAGAAGCAGCCCTCGTACACCGGCCAATACAATGACATTGCGAATGACATCTTGTATCTGAAAAAACAGAGTTTCCACTCGTGTCGGCAAAATGGAAGTAACCAACAACACATCAGCTAATAAGACCAACACGGCCGTGACCAAAAACAGGAGTGACCAGACCGTATGCTGACGTTTCATCAATTGAAAACCGGCAAACAACAAGAAAAAAGCCAGCAAAGAAGCTAATGCTGCTTCGAGAGGCGCCTGCACCCAGTTAAAATATAAATCCAGTCCACCAGAAGTAATGTTGCGTGTATCCAAAATAGCAATAGTGAATACGCTCAACATGCTTAAGATTAGAAAGAAGCTGTAAATATTTTTACGCTTCACTGTTCGATTGAAGTGAACAACAAATAGATTTAATACACCCAACAATAAGGCAACAGCGACCAGAAAGCTGGTCCACCCCAATACCAAATTAGTGATGGCCGGTATATTAAATAACAGACCTACCAGAGTCAACCAACCAAATAACAAAGCGATACTTAAAGGCAAGTATTTCTTAATGTTCGCCATAAACTTAGTTCAAATAGATAAGAATACTTTGATAATCGCCAATAATAAAATAGCGCTGACGATGATCCAGCGCAGAGTGTCTTGCACTTGCAAACTGGCCAAACGGGAAGGATTCTGATCTAAATAAGCGCCTACGGCCAGCATTTCTTCACCGATTAAAACATTTTCTGTAAAGGCTGTAGCCAGGGCCACGGCCGTAGGATCATCACTACCGATAATTTGTTCAACTTGACGATGGTTTGCCGCTTCGACAATGAGAGCGAGTTCCTCACCAAAACGGCCGATGGCAATATTTCCGGTTACATTGGCTTGCTGCAAAAAGGCGGCCGCTCCACCGGCATAGATGAAAGCATCTGTATTGGTGGCAATAAATTGAGCTTCCGCCGGATTAAATTCACCGTTGCGTCCGGCGGTACGGTACGCATGACGTAAACTGTCTTGAGCTACCGGCAGCAGTGTCCCTTCACCGACAGTAATCATGGGAGGGGCGCCATTGGCACAGCCATCTTTTGTCAGATGGTCTAGCAGCTGCCAGGATGCTACCGAAGTGGGGTTGGCCTGGCTGATGAGACTGCCGCGCCCCATTGTCATGTGTAACGGCCGTCCACTTTCAATTGCTCGTCCCAACTGCCCCCGTATCCCTGCCAGAGCAGGTAGGGGACGCATACTTATAATTCGGCCCTTGTCGGTTAAACGTTGCAACAAGACAAGGGCGAGGATGATAATGCCAATAATGGTGAGGATAGCCAACGGTGTCATTCGTTAAGCCTCATCTGCTTCCAGTTTTGTTACCAGAGCGGCCACTGCGGCTGGTTCTTCTAGTAAAGAAGCCGCCTGCCTGAGCCTGTCTGAAGCGACAAATAATGATAAAACTGGTTGGGCAATCCATAACAGTTGCCCGCCTAAAAATGTGAGGGGATGACCTGCTTCTAAAAATAGGATGGCCGCTGTTTGTAAACCATATTGTTGTATGCTGGCGGCCGCATCATCTATAAATGAATCATTTTGAAGTGCATTTGCCATCGTGTGCCTATATCTATATATATGAAGAGTATCATCTATTTATGTTGACGTAACATAATGTTATGGGCGAGTATAACACGTTTACAGGGGGGTGTAAAGTTGTGAGGGTAGTTCTCTGTAGTAATAGTACAACAATAGGACTTAAGTATAGTATGGTTAATTTGAGACTTCTTGTAGACGGCCGTTGGCTGGTTAGAAACCGTGTCGTATAATCTAAAAATGTGGCTGGTGGCTGGTGGATAGTGGATAGTGCAAATGCGTATAAAACTCATCTTAAATCCCCGCTCAGATAATGGACGTGGGCATCGTTATAAGGCTCTTCTTGAAGCGGCCGCACGGCCGTATGGCAGTCTGGATATTGTCATAACTGAACGAAGCAGACACGCGACTCAATTGGCTCGGCAAGCGGCCGCTGAGGGGGTTGATCTGGTTGCGGCCGCCGGCGGGGACGGTACCGTTAGCGAGATTGTCAATGGGTTAATGCAGGGAGAGAAAGCGACTACCCGTCTGGGTATTATCCCGATTGGTTCCGGCAATGATCTGGCCTGGTCTTTAGGGGTGTCTACAGAGGTAGAGACGGCCGTGAAAACTCTCTTCACCGGCCAACCCCAGGCCATAGACCTGGCGCGTGTCACGGATGATAAAGGGCGGGTATACATCATAGACAACAACATGGGCATTGGTTTTGATGCCCGCGTCGTTTTGCAAACTGAAAAAATCAGTCGTATTCATGGCTTCTTAAAGTATATGATTGCCACCCTGCAAACCATTGCCTTTTATTACGATATGCCCCGGCTGCACTTGATATTTGATGAAGAAGAAGTGACTCAGAAAATATTTTTTGTCACATTTGGGCTGGGGAAGCGGCATGGGGGCGGCTACCTGATTACACCCCAGGCCAGACACCATGATAATCTAATAGACACTTGCACCGTCACTCCGATTAGCCGCCCCACCATGCTGGCAATGATGCCCAAAGTGATGAAAGGGATGCATGTGACCCATCCGGCCGTGACCATGCGCCAAAACCGGCGCATCGTCGTCAAATCAGACGAGCCAATGATCATCCACACAGATGGCGAAATGTTTGCCTATCCACAGGACGACATTCATCAAGTCACCGTCGCTAGTTTACCCAACGCCATCGAAGTCATGACACCAGTTAGCCACAAAGATAAGTAAAATGTTATAATCCTGTTGCAAACAAAAACAAGATACAGTGTTAATAAATGAGGGCTTTTATGGAAAAAATAACATGGATTGACATGAAAAAAGAATATCCTAAAGTATACTGGATTTCTTGACAGCACAAATCAAGACGTGACTATCAAGCCAGGATTGTAGACTCAAAAATATGGGGTAATAGAGCTACCATCTGGTTAGGAGACAGAATGCGTTCTTTGGTTAATGCTTTGCAAGACCATGATCTGATTGTGCTGCGCGTGATTGGTGAATGGTGGGAATTGGACCTGACCGGGGAAGATAAGGAGGTGTGTAGCCAGGCATTGGCCGACGCTTTGTCCGGATTAGACATGCTCCAGGAACTGCAATTTCTGCCGCCGGAGGAAGCGGCCGCGTTTCAAGACCTTGTACAAGCTGGGGGACGACTGCCTATAGCGGCTTTTGTCCGCGAGCATGGGGAGGTGCGGCTGATGGGGCCAGGTCGCCTGGAACGGGAAGAACCGTGGTTTGACCCCGCCAATTCGGCCGAGGCGCTCTGGTATCGGGGCTTTTTGTATCGCGGCTTTGATGAAACGGCCGAAGGCATGATTGAATTTTTCTACCTGCCCGATGAACTGCTATCCCAGTTTCCCCAACTAGAAAAAGAGGCGGCGGTGGTACGGGAAACGGCCGTCACCCTCCTCACCCCCATATCCGAACCAGATGAACCAAATGCCGAAGCCATTGATGCGGTAGATGATTTGGCAACCCTGCTGGCGTTGGCTCAACAAACCGCTCTACGTGCCCAACAATTAGACAAATTGCCCCAACTCTTGCTCAACGATGATTTGCACCGCCGCTCTCTGCTCATCAATCTGGCGCGGGAAATGGGGATGGTACGGGAAACAGCGCAGGGGATACGGCCGACACGCACGGCCGTCTCCTGGTTACAACAAAGCCGCGAAGCCCAACTACGCGCCCTGGCCGACGCCTGGAGCGCCAGCAGTTGGAACGATTTAGGTCACACCCCCGGTCTGCAATCGGAAGGGGACAATTGGCAAAATGACCCCATCCTGGCCCGCACCGCATTATTGGACGCTCTGCCGCAAACGACCGATTGGTTCCCTCTCCCCGATCTAATCGCCCATCTCAAAAGCAGCGATCCTGATTTCCAGCGGCCCGACGCCAATTATGACACCTGGTATATTCGCGACCTGGAAACGAACGCTTACTTGAACGGTTTTAAAAGTTGGGAGCAGGTAGAGGGACGGTTAATTGTTTTTTTGGTGCAGGGGCCGCTAGTGTGGTTGGGGTTGGCGGTTACGGCCGTTAACCAAAACATCCCCGGTTACCGCCTGACAGACCGCGCTTTGGAATGGTTGGCTGGGGTTGAACCGGCGGCCGATGAGGTGCGTATCCCCTTCATCGTCCAGGCAGAGGCGACCATTCTCGTGCCCTCGAATACCGGTCGTTATGATCGTTTTCAAGCAGCCCGCATCAGTGAACCGTATCCGGTAGAGCCAGGTAAACCATTCAAATACCGACTGACGCCAAAATCATTAGCCCGCGCCAAAGAAGAGGGCATTACCCCGGAGCGAATTCTGGAATTTTTAGCCATTGCCGGTGGAACCTCCATCCCTCCCAGTACCCGGCGCTGCATCCAGCGTTGGGCAGAAAAAGGGGTAGAGGGGCGTTTAGAAACGGCCGTTGTGTTGCGTGTGCGTGATGTTGCCATTTTAGAAACATTGCGAACCAATCCCAAAACCCGCCCCTACCTGGGAGAAGCCCTGGGTGATCTGGCCGTTACCATCAATCTCCAACATCGGGAAGCGCTGCGCGAGGCGGTTTCCCAACTGGGACTGCTGTTAGACACTGATATTTAGGTTGGTAAAACAAGTGCCGACTCCCCAATATCCCGCTATAATCAGCCAATATGACACATAGTATAGAGCCTATCATTACCCTACAATCAGGAGCCGAAGCAGTAGTCACGGCCGCAGCCCAACAACAATTTTTCAGCCCCCAGGCGTACCGTTTACAACTTGCCGCCGCCCATATGCTTCTCATCGGTGGCTTCGATGAACTTGTTTGTCTGGAAGCGCTGCATTTTGACCCCTTTTCCTACCAGATCAAAGCAGCCCAGGCCGCTCTGCGTCGTTTCCGCGGCCGCGGCATGTTGTGCGATGAAGTTGGCCTGGGTAAAACCATTGAAGCTGGCCTGGTCATCAAGGAATACATGATGCGCCAGATGGTCGAGCGTATCCTCATCCTTACGCCGCCCGGTTTGGTGCAGCAGTGGCGGGAAGAGTTGGCTCAAAAATTCGGCTTGCATGACTTTGTGACCAACAGTGATGACGTCTTCCGCGCCGCCGGCAATGATGCTTGGGCTAAATTCCCTCACGTCATCGCTTCTATTGCGGCCGCTCGTCTCAAAGCCAACCGTCAAATCATCACCCATCTTAATTATGATCTTGTTATTGTAGATGAAGCCCATCACCTGAAAAATCGTAGCAGTGTTACCTGGAAATTTGTTAATGCCTTGCAAAAACGATTCATTCTCATGCTTACCGCTACGCCGGTAGAGAACAGGTTGGAAGAGTTGTACAACCTCATCACCATCCTCAAACCGGGGCAACTTAAAACGCCGCAAGAGTTTCGCCGCCAATTTGTCGTCAGGGGCGATCCCCATTCGCCCAAAAATCGGGGGGTTTTGCGGGAATTGATGGCTGATGTGATGATTCGCCACAGCCGGGGACAGGTAGATGTGAAGCTGCCCCCGCGCCGGGCGCATACCATTCGTCTAGCCCTTTCTCCGGCAGAAGCAAGCCTGTACCAGAATGCAAGCGATTTTGTGCGCCATGTTTTGCAGACCGGACGCGGCAGCGGCGCCCACAAATTGACGCTGGGTATTTTGCAAAGAGAGATTGGCAGCAGCGCTATGGCCGTATCCCACACCCTTCGTAAAATTGCCGTCCGACCAGTCTGGAAAGCGCACAAAACCCGTCTGCAAGCTTTGGCCGATGAAGCGGCCGCGATCACAGATTGGGCTAAAGCTGAAGCGCTGCTCAAAATTTTACATTCGGCCGGGAGTGACCACGTTCTCATTTTTACCCATTTTCAAGCAACGCTGAATGCGTTGGCTGACCGATTGACGGCCGCCGGCATCGAATTCATCCTTTATCACGGCGGTCTCACTATCCAGCAAAAAGATGAAGCCATTCGCCGCTTTGAAGAGGAAGGGCGTGTCTTGCTCTCCACTGAAGCAGCCGGGGAAGGGCGTAATTTGCAGTTTTGCCACATCATGGTTAATTTTGACCTGCCCTGGAACCCGCAGCGTATTGAACAGCGTGTCGGCCGTATTCACCGGGTTGGACAATCAAAACAGGTAGAGATTTTTAATTTATCCGCCCAGGGAACCATTGAAGAACATCTGCTCAATATTTTAGATCGCAAACTGAATATGTTTGAACTGGTCATCGGTGAGATGGAGATGATTTTGGGCTACATGACGAAGGAGCAGGATTTTGAGGAGATGCTGCTGGAAGTGTGGCTGAACAGCGCCGACGAAGACACATTAGAAGAAGGCATGAACGACCTCGGGGACCGCTTGCTGACCGCCCGCGACACCATGCGCCGGGTGCAGACGTTTGATGATACTTTGTTTGGGGAAGACTTTGCGACGTGAGTTGTGGGCGGATGACGGATAACGGAATACGGTATGAGTGACTTAGAAGAGTTTGTT
>JAAEOP010000387.1 GCA_024223125.1 Chloroflexota bacterium | reverse complement strand
TCCCCAAAGAGCAAGCTATCCTCGACCTGGCGCTAAAAGAGAAGGCAGACGGCCGTCGCTGTGTCCTCTACTGCCAACAGACGGGTATTCGAGATATTACCCCCCGTTGGCTGGATTTGTTTGCCCGGCATGATTTGCAAGTGGCCGTACTCAAGGCGGCGCCGGATAAGCGGGAAGAATGGGTGGAAAAGCAGGTGCAGGCCGGTGTTGATGTCATCATTACCCATCCCAAGCGTGTCCAGACGGGTTTAGATTTGCTGGACTTCCCCACCCTCATCTGGATGGGTCAGGAGTTTTCGGTCTACACTGTCCTGCAAGCCAGCCGACGTTCCTGGCGTATCGGCCAAACCGATCCGGTGAAGGTCTATTTCTTCCAGTATCGAGATACCCTACAGGAGAGCGCCATGCGGCTAATCGCCGCTAAAGTGGCGGCCGCCATTCGGGTCAATGGGGACACCATTGAAGGAGGTTCCATCGCTACCCTGGACGAGAGTGGGCAAGACATGATGGCCATTCTGGCCAACATCGCCATTCATGGGAAGCGTTCTGTCATAGACTTGCAGGATGCCTTTGCCCAGGCTAACCGAGAGATGCGGCAGGTTAATCAGTTTGTGGGTAATTACTCCTTTACTGAAGCTGCTCCGCCTACAGTTACGGCCGCTCAACGTCCTCGACCAGCACGGCCATCCATCTTAGTAAACGGATGACTTCCTATGCGAAACGCAACAATAAGGCGTGAAGCGATTCACCACCAATTTGAACAGGCGATCCAACTGCTGCTGGCCCTCTACCCTGCTCAGGAAACAATTATCTACCAATCTGCCTGGCTGCTTATCGGCCGTCATCTTTACCAGCCACCGCCCGATCCTGCCCATACCATTGCTGTGGCAGCGGCGCCAAATTCACCCTCTGATTTGATAAGCGAACAATTGGGGCAGTTAAATTGCACCTGTCATGAAAAACGTATCTTAATCGCTGGACAATCTTGTTGCTCGCATTTACTGGCTTACTTGTTGGCTATCTGTCTCAATATTCCTCTCTCGACGTACAAACCACCCGCATGGTCATCTCTGTGGCAATCTCACATCTTACCTGATTTACGCGAACAAATGACAAAGGGAATGTTCAATATGCACCTAGCCCGCAGTCGAGCGATTGCCTGGCGACCACCCAACGAACTCACCGTCCAGGTGAGTAATCTGCGTTCCCTGGACTGGTTGGCGCATCGTCTCTACCCAATTACCCAACGGACAGCCAGCCTTCACGCCAGTTATCCCTTGCAGCTGAAATTTATCACCTCGGAGGCATCCATGTCGCTAAACCAAACAAGGAAGAAACAACCTATTCATATGACTGTTTACCAGGATAAGTATCACGCTCTCAATTTTGAAGACAGGTTGGAAATTGGCAAGGTTGGCCTATTTGTGGGCGAGTATCCAGAAGGCGGTAGAAAGATGGGAAAACAAATCGCCCACTATATGGACGTAGATGATGCTCGCTGGGTCTTTCGGGCGCTAATTGCCGGCCGCGTTGGCTTTCAGTATAAGGAATATAAAGGGTCTGACAAGCGATACAAACGCAAGGGGGTTGAGAGTCGGGTGTTGTCTATTAACATCAGCGCCGGTAAGCATAGCAACACTTATGTCTGGTGGGATTTTCAAGCCGGCCCTGGAAGATTAACGGCGACAGGCGCCATCACCCCCGATGGCGATCCAGGGTGTGAAATCAAGGTGCGGATGGAGTTAAATACGGCCCGAAGACATGCCAGCGCCATCCTGGCATTCCTGCAAGCCTGGGATGTGCTGCGGATGTCGCAACATAAAGAG
>JAAEOP010000386.1 GCA_024223125.1 Chloroflexota bacterium | reverse complement strand
TTGGCTGACATCACTATCATCAATATTGCTGCCGCCCCCAATTTGCAGGTAGCCCCAATAACCGCTGGTATTGCTAACAGCGGCCGTAAAGGTGATGGGCGTGGTGGGCGTGCCTACGGCCGTTAAACGGCCGTTGACATACATATACCGATATTGATTAAAAATCACCGTGACACCCGGCTCAATAGTCAGATGCACACCGTCCGCTACGGTTACATTACCCACAACCACATAAGGGCTGCCGGCGGCCGTCCAGGTTGTATCGGTGATAATGGTACCGCTGACATCGGTAGCCGGTGTCTGCACAAATTCATTGCTTGCCGTATCATCAACAGGTGCGGTCACAGGGATTGGCAGCGACTCGGCAGCGGCCTCGTCCTGGCTGTCACTTTCCAAATTCAGCGCATCGGTGGGTAATTCTGGCAGCGCTTCCGGCTCAGTTGCATCGGCTGGGGGTGCAGATGGTAGGGGGGGTAATTCTGTGGGTAGTGTAGCTGCATTGGGGTCAGGCACGGCCGTGGGCGGCAATTCTGTTCCTTCGGGAACTTCTGGGGCTTCAAAAGCTGGCATCGGGGTTGGCGGAGGCGCCGGTTCATCCCTGTCCTGGTTAACCATCTCTGGCTGGGACTGAGGAGGAACAGGTCGGAGGACTTCTTCCTCCAATTCAGTAACATGTTGCGGCTGGTAGCCGCCAGCCCATTCTGATCGAGCATGAGGAGGAACAGGTCGGGGTGATTCTTCCTCCGCACCAGTGACATGTTGCGGTTGGTAACCGCCAGCCGATTCTGGTTGGGGCACAACTGCGGGGCGTTGCAACGCGGCCGTTTGCTCTAGCAGTAAATCTTTTCCGGCTGCATAATATTCAGTGACGCTGTCCCCTTCCACCACCAGCAGGCGTCCCGCTTCATCCTCATACAATTCCTGGAGGCCATCCAGCACCCATCCAGCGCCATAAGGCGAGTTGACCCGAGTATTTAGCTCGACAGTACCATTCACCCACACATCTTCGGTAGCGTCTACAAAGATGCCCGTAGCTCCATAAATACAGTCCGGCGGGTTGCCAAAGATGCCGCCCAAAGCGTAGCAATATTGCGAACGGTACGGAATGATAAATTTGACGCCGTATTCATACAAACCGGGTGGCAATAGATTGTCCTGGGCATCTCGGCCGTCCCACAAATAACGAAAACGCCCCACCTCTCCTGTCTGCAAAGTAGAGGAGAAGGTAAGGCTGTCAGTCTTGATTCCCTCAATATACAGTTCAAAGCCAATAAAATCGCTTAAAACAACGCTAGACCCCACATTCAAAGAGAGGTCTACATCAATCACCTCCGTCGGGTAAGCGCGATTGCTGTTATAAATTAGAGTCGGGGCGACATCCTCGCCCAAAACATTGACAGAAGGTATTTGTACATCTTCACCAAATGTACCTGAACGAATAGAGACGAAGCAGCCATTTTCCCCATCTTCGCAATCATCATCGTCATCATCCGAATTATCGTCGGCATCCGGGTCTGTATCTTCCAACGGAGCCAGGGGGTCATTGCAATCATAATTGGAGAAATGGGTCACAGTCATCTCAATCCACTGTCCGGTAGCGTCTACAATGCCTGTGCCCGCATGTTCCCATTGTTGGGTTACCTGGTTCCAATACCCCAGCGGTATATGCGTCCCCGGACTAAAGCCTTTGTCATTTTGCACCCGCACCGTAATGGGTTGCGTGAAAGTAATTTCTGAAGCGCCGCCCAGGTTATAAGCATACGTTTCCCAGGTTCCTGGCGGCAGGTCGCCGCTGGGCAAAAATTCAACCTGTTCAAAGTTGGTGGCATTGATATCCTCTGTCTGTCCTGGGGCAATAGCGCCCGGCGGGATTTCCAACTGCAATGAGCCGTCGCTACTGTTATGGACACAACCGGAATCGTCACAGGGGGTTATGGCCGGGTCCAGCAGCGTCAGGAAGATGTTGCTGGTAGCTGTGCTGCGTTCTAGAACAACCTCCGCTTCCCGCTGACCATAGGTGTAACCCACTTTGTCGGCTCGCAGCCAGTATACGGCCGTCGCATCCACCGGAAAGGCAAAGAAGCCATCAGGGCCGGTGACAATTGTGCCCGTTACAGGGGTTGTAAATTTGAGGACGGTATCGGTCGGCATGGGAGGCTGCGGGCCTTTAGCTGCCAATTGCTGGGTGCGTTCTAGCCGCACTCTTTGTAACGCAGTCGTATCTACCTGTGAGATCGTAACATGTACGCCAGCCAATCCCTGGCATTGGGTCAAATGTATGTTGCAGGAGGATGAATCGTAAATGAAGCCGCTTACCCAGCCAGCTACGGGCGGTTCTGTTGGCGGACTAATCTGACCGGCGCCAGTCGGCACGTAGAAAGTTGATTGGGACGAGCTGCCGTTTCCTAAATCATCTAATGTAGAAACCGTCATGGTATAGGCGGTATCTTCATTTAAGGGTACAACGGGCATACCAAACGCCCCTGCTGCGTTTATGGTTAAATCGGCCGTGATGTCGGCGCTGCTGCCATTTTCATCTGTCAACTGGACATGAACGGACGCCGGATCAACGGCCGAAAGAAAATCTGTATAACTGATTGCAATCGTAGGATTAAGCGAGTAAACGGACTGTCTATCGGGGGGCGTATGAATTTGAATATCAGGACCGGCAGCGTCTACATTCGCCACCCGGCTGGCAATGCCGACCTGTCCCACAATGTCTACCGCCGTTGCATCCAAAACCAACGTCTGACCAGACACAGGTATTAAGACAGTAAAAGCATTGCCGCTAACGGCCGCCGCAATATCATTAACGGTGACGCTGGCAATAGGATGCACATCGCTGACAATACCGGATACGGTAACATTGGTTCCACCAATAATAGCCCCATCTGGTGGGGTGATAATGGTGATAATAGGTGAGGTAATGTCATATTCATTACCAACCCAGGCCAAATCGAAGACATCTATATGATTGTTCTGATCTAGATCATAGCGGGAAGCGTAACAGACATCACTATTAGCACAGTTCCAGGCTACGGCCGCTTCGGTTAAATCAGTTTCATCTACTTTTAGATCGCAATTCACATCGGCTAAATAGCAGTTTTGGCCTAACATCAAAGCCAGGGGAGAAGCGGTGTCGCCCGGGGTTGTTGGCTGGCGTATGGTTTGAGGTTCAGTAACTGTAGATGAGCTGCCGGGTGTATTCATCAGAACAGGCAGGTAAATATTGTGGCCATTTTGTGGAGGGGGTTGGGTTTGTTGAGCCTGGGCAATCAGCGTAACAGACTGGGTAACGGCGGGATCGTTGTGGGACACGGCCGTGACCATAGCCATATCCTGGTCTCCATCTACAGCCGTAGCGGGAATCGTCACATCTAGCGTAAAGGGAAAACGGCCACTGCCGGCCAGAGGACCGCTAGAATTGTCAGACAGAATTGAAACCCAGTTTTGACCGCTGACAGTGATCGTGAAGGTATCGCTGCTGCTGGCAAGATTCGTTAAAGTTAGTGCGTGAGTCGCCTGCATTCCCGGTTCAGCGGTTTGGGTGGGGCCGCCTGCCAACGATAACGCTGCCTGCGGGGCAACAGTGACGATGCCAAATTGTGTCGTAGCCGCTATACCGTTTGGCGGGGCGCTGCCGTCAGGTAGTTGCAGCCCGGAGATCGTCAGGTTGCTGCTGCCTGGAGCCAGGGTTACAAATGCGAGCGTGGTCAGAATGCCTGATCCAGTCGCTAAGGGCGCATCTCCCGCGGAAGCACAGGCCAGGCGAACACGATTATTCTGAGCAGCTACAGGTGGACAAACGGCCGTGCGGCCCGCAGACTGTAAAAAATCACCTGGAGAAACGCCAGTTAATTGCAAAATAGTCGAATCATACAATAAGTCAAACTGGAACGCGCTAAGCGGTGTACTTAAGCTGTCAATCTGTATAGTGGTGGTAAATTGAGTTCCGATTGTTAAGGGAACGGTGGGGGCTTGTACAGATACAACGGCCGTGTTTAAAGGGAGTTGTGCTTGTTCATGGGCCGCTGCAACACCAGATTGAGGCAATACAGGTAAGATCATGTTACCGAGCAAAGCAATACAAACAAACAGGTGCAAGAACCGTTGCAGAAACTGGCTTTTCATTTGAATTTCCCTCCTACTTGATTTCGCGGCCCATAAACTGAATTGTTGCAGATACAGGTTGGCAAACCTGCGGGGAACCTCACAAAATTAAGTAGCTAATATGGATGCTGACAAAAGTTAAATCCTTTGGTGGATATGACGCACATGGAGATATTCTAAATAATGAATCAATCACCACTACACAAGGCACACTTGCAAGATCACTTACCCACATTCTAGCATAAGAGGCTTGAAGGCTTCAAGGTCTTTTTAAGTTGGGTCTTTTGAATCTCGTGGGATTTTAGATCTGTCAGGCTAAACACCGTCAAAATCCTAAACCTGGCAAAGGAAAACTATGACCACCGTCTGCAACCCAGCCAACAGCTTTGCGTACTAAATGGCAAACAGGCAAAAACAAGGAGAAGACATCATGTTTGATAATTTGAACCCCCAGACTCGTAAACAATTGGGTTTGCTACTTTCTATCCCTGAAAGAGCTGTCCGCTCTCTGGCAGCTGTAGGAGGTGGCACATCTCTGCTCCTTACCGAAACACTCATCCCCCCTACCCTGCAAGAGTCTACCCTGTACCGCGTAACCATCGGCGATTTACAACAGTTCTTAATTGAACAGGTAGCTCAAATGGATAAAACGGTATTGGCTAACGTCAAAACCCGTGACCTGGAAGCAAACTTCATGCCTCGGCGGGCAGCCGGTTCGGTGATAGATGTGGCCGGGTTACTGTGGATGCGTTTTTCGCCGCTGTGGGTGTTTGCCATCGGCAGCGACGCCGCTAACGGCAGCAAAATCTTTTTGCACCGACTGGTAGAACAGTTAAAACAAAACGAGGTGTTAGGGGAAGATGTAGAAATCCATAGTCTGACAGAACTGTTAGATGCCTTGCACGATGCTTCTGACAGCAGCGCCCAAACGGTAAATATGCCCCCGTTAAGCCAGGAAGATATTCGAGAAACGGCCGTTGAACTGCGCCAGCGTTACGGCCGTCTTTTTGCCCAAACCACTGATCTCCTACCCCGCTTTGAACAATTGTGGACACAAATGGAAGTGGTGGCTGAGGAAGAAAACACGTCTACCAGCAAAGTCAGCGGCATGATGGCGCTTGATTTGGCAGAATGGGGGCAGAAGGGAGCGGGGGCAATAACGGCCGTCGGTCAAACCAGCGCGGAGCTATTGGACGAACATATCTTAACCAGCTACGCTCAAACATTGGATGGCATTGTTGAAGAGGGGCTGCCCCAATATTTCAGCCGCATGTTGACGCCGTTTGCAGAAACGGCCGTTAATCATTTCGACGCCAACAAACAAACCTGGACGGAGAGGATGGTGGTTCGGGGTTCGTGATCCGTTCAATTGCCTCCGCATTTTTACAGTCATTATCGATTTAACTGGTTTTGTGAATTATCGCTAAACTGCGGGAGACGCGCCATTGAATCAGGCCAAATAAGACGGCCAATACAAACCAGCCAACAGCTACCAAGCCAATCCATTCCGCCCCTTCACGGCCGAAAGCGACGGCCGTGTCCATGTCGGGCACAACATTGCCATTTTCATCCAGCCAGCGCAAGCTGTATTCATACATAAACCATAGCCAGAAGATCCCGATCAGCCCACAACAAACAGCCATAAACGCAAAAATAACATTCTTGATTGAATTCCACATGTAGCTATTATGCCTGATTCGTAGGAAGAAGATCAACGGCCGTTGGTACTAACCTGTTGAAATTAGAGTTGCCAACTTTTCAGAAAATTGGCAACTCTTGACTAGCTTAGTTCTGGAACAACGCTTCCCGCTGCTTGCTGATGCAGTGATGATCGCCGTAAGAACAAAAAACACAACAATCGCCGGGTATGTGTACCTTTTTTGGGAAGGTGACTACCAAGCCAGAAAACGGATACAATTAGAAGTATGAGTCAAAGATTGACGATTCGTTTATTGGGCAGCGTAGAAATAGAGAAGGGCGGCAAGCCGGTTACAAGCCTGGGTACGCGCAAGGCGGAAGCATTGGTCGCTTATCTAGCTTGTCATACACGACCGTTTCCCCGTGAACTGTTAGCCGATCTACTCTGGGATGACCGCGAACAAACCCAGGCATTAGCCAATTTACGTTCCATTTTGTCCGTTCTGCGCCGCAAGCTAAAACCATATCTCATCATTACCCGGCAAACTGTGGCCTTTAACCACGAAAGTGATTATTGGCTGGATGTGGCTAATTTTGAAAAACTATTAGAGATTGGAGATTGGGGATTGGAGATTAAAGAAATCTCCCAATCCCCAATCTCCAATCTCCAAAATGCAGCTACTTTATATCGCGGCCACTTCCTAGAAGGATTCCATTTGCGCGACTGCCGGGGGTTTGAAGAGTGGGCCATTTTAGAACGAGAACGATTGCAGCGATTGGCCTCAACTGGGTTACAGCGGCTAGTGGATGATTGTTTGCAACATGGCCGTTACCCCACCGGCTTAGAATACAACGATCAGTTACTCCGTCTGGATAATTTAAGTGAACTGGCGCATCGCCAAAAAATGGAATTACTGGCCCGCACCGGTCAGCGGAATGCCGCCTGGCAACATTACAACCAGTTTTGTGATCAGCTGCGCCAGGAATTGGATACCGGCCCTTCGGCCGCGACCATTGCCTTACACGACCGCATCCAAAACACCCCCTTTCCACCACCACACAACTTACCCGCCAACCTGACCCCATTTGTGGGCCGCCAGACAGAAATGACGGCCGTACAACAGCGGCTATTGGCGCCAGAAGGACGGCTGCTAACTATTCTGGGACCGGGCGGCATCGGTAAAACGCGGCTGACGCTGGAACTGGCTCATACTATTTTGCAGCAACAGCCAGGCCGTTTTTGGGATGGGATTTTTGTTGTCTCTCTCACGGCCGTGCAATCTCCCTCAGCTCTAGCTGCTTATCTGACCGACGCCATTGGCCTGACCTTTGAAGGGGCAGATTCTCCCCAGACCCAATTACTTAACAATCTACAACACAAAGAGATGTTGTTGGCGCTAGACAATTATGAACACCTGTTAACCCAGGAAAATTCGGTCGCTTTAATTGATGCCATTTTGCGAGAGACGACGGCTGTCAAACTCATTGTCACCTCCCGCGAGCGGCTGGATTTGTACGGCGAAATCCTATTTGAGCTTGAGGGTCTGCAATTCCCCCCAGACGACGCCGCTAACCCAGAAACATTCGACGCTGTTTCCCTATTCTTGCAGCAGGCCCGCCGCGTGCAGCACACCTTTAACCCTGGCAAGACTAGACTGTCGCAGATTGTAAAGATTTGCCATTTGTTGGAGGGAACGCCTTTAGCTATTGAATTGGCAGCCAGTTGGATTCGCCAACATTCTTGCGCCGAAATTGTGACTCAGATTGAACAAAGTTTGGACTTTTTACGCACAACATATCACAATGTGCCCGCTCGTCAGCGCAGTTTACGGGCAGTGTTTGATCATTCCTGGGGGCTGCTCACGGCCGTACTCCAAACCTGCTTTGCCCGCCTCTCCATCTTTCCTGATACCTTTACGGCCGCCGCGGCAGCAGCCATAACCGGCACAGAGACTGCTACCCTGAACACTCTGGTAGATAAATCCTTATGTCAGCGCCAGACGGATGACGGCCGTTACCAAATTCACCCTCTACTACGCCAATATGCGGCCGAAAAATTAAGTGTGGAGCCGGACAGTGAAACGGCCGCAGCTCAACAACACGCCAGCTACTATCTCGATCTGCTGGCAAATCAAGGCAGCGGAGAAGATCCAGAACAACGGTCTACCATTCGTGCCGACCTGCCCAATATTCGAGCTGCCTGGGGCTGGGCGGCCCAACAAAAAGCATATGTTGATCTGGAAAAAGCAGCCACCCCCCTGCACGGTTTTTATAGCGTACAAAGCTGGTTCCAGGAAGGCATAGAGACGTTTCAACTGGCTCTAGCCAATATTCCAACCAAAGCCACACCCGGGCAAGCCCAGGCCCTATGTAATCTATTGGGTCGCACAGCGCGGATGAATATTCACATCGGCCAGATCAATACAGCCAAAAACCTCCTGGATACGGCCAGACGCTATCTGCCCGATGTAACCAGCCCGGAACGCCGTTCAACCATTTTGGGGTATCTGGCTATTACGACATTTTACACGGGGGATTACGGCCGTGCTACTGACCTGGCCCAACAAAGCTTGCAACTCTCTCTAGCGACCGATGATCTGGACGGTATCGCCTTTGGCTATAACTTTATGGGAAGCTGTGCTAAAGCGGAGGGGAATTATGAACAAGCCCGCCACTATTTTGAACAGGCTGTCTCCGCTTATCGCCAAAATGAGGATCATATTGGGGCGGCCATGGTTCTCAATAATCTGGGGAATCTGACCCAGGCGCAGCATCAATATGAATTAGCACAGGCTTATTATTTGGAATGTGCGGCCATCTTTCAGGCACATGACCATGTACATGGAGCGGCAACCACGCTGGCAAACGCCGGACGGCTGGCGCTGAAACAGGCAGAGTATGAAAACGCGCAAACATTGTTACAAGAAAGTCTGCTGCTCAAACAAGACCTGCATGATGAACGGGGGATGGCCGTCGCTTTGGTGGGGCTGGGCGCGGTGGCAGTCGGCTTAGGCAAGCTGAAAATGGCACGGCCGCAGTTGGCTCGCGCTCTGGAACTGGCCCAACAATCAGGAGATACTCGGCTGGCATTGGAAGCGTTGGTCTCTATTGCCGCACTGCAAGCAAAAATGGGTGATAAACCTGCGGCCGTCCACCTGTTAACCTATACCCTCAATCATAAAGCGACAGTGCAAGAGGTGAGGGAGCAAGCCGAAAAATTAGCGGCTACGTTGGGGGAGGTGACGGCCGTTTCCTCCACCCAACCTCTGGACGACCTGGTAACTGAAATTCTGGCAACGCTCCAATAATCACCTTCACCACCCTTCCCCCAAACATTCACATTTTCTACACAACCTACCATTATCTTTCAAAGCAATAACGTTTAGGAATTAGAAATTCGATTTCTCGGAGAAACCGAATTTCTGCTTAAGGAGTGTTACACATGTTTTTTAGAAAGATGATTGGCTTATTTTTTATGTTTATTCTGCTGGGCGGATTTATTAGCATGGCTGGCCGGGGACAACATCAAACTGGCTATACGCAAGGATACATTGCCGGTCAGCAGGCGGCCGTTAATGCGGCAAATAGTGAAGATAGCGGCACGGCCGTAACCCCACCCGTCCCCCATTTTCCTACCCGTCACTACACCGGTTTCAGCTTTTTCGGCTTCATTGCCAAAGCGTTTGGATTTTTCTTCATGGCGATGCTTTTCATGGGAGCGATGGGGTTGATATTTGGTCGCCGGCATTGGCGTCATTGTGGACACGGCCGTAAAGAATGGAAACAATGGAAAAAAGAGTGGCACAAACACGGCCGCAGACCCCCCTGGCACAACGACGACGACTGGTCTGACGAACCGATTATGAAAGCATAGTTGAATGAAAAGTCAGAGGTTCCACCTTTTCAAAAGGTGGAACCTCTACATTTCAAGTCCCCGGCACTTGGGAAGTGCCGGGGACTTGGGAAGTGCCGGGGACTTTGTACACAAGTATAATACTTTCAATGAACGAACTGATTTTAGTTGTAGACGACGAACCGAAGATTGTTAAACTGGCGCGAGATTATCTGGAAAAGTCCGGGTATCAGGTCATGAGCGCGGCCGATGGGCACACGGCCGTCGCCACCGCCCGCCGCGAAAAACCAGACCTCATCATCCTCGACCTGAACCTGCCCGGCCTGGATGGGCTAGACGTCTGCCGCACTTTACGCCGCGAATCTGATGTTCCCATCATCATGCTCACTGCCCGCGTGGACGAAACAGACCGGCTGATTGGCCTGGAATTGGGGGCTGATGATTACATCGTCAAACCGTTTTCACCACGAGAATTGGTGGCTCGTGTCCGGGCCGTGTTACGTCGTGTACAAGGTGATCTACACCAGCCCGGCATCATCCGCGCCGGAGATTTAGAGATAGATTTACAAGGGCATCGGGTGCAGCGCGGCGAGGAAACAATTCGCCTGACACCGCTAGAATTTAACTTGCTCACTTTGCTGGCCCAACACCCCGGCCAAACCTTCAGCCGGGAACGACTGCTAGAAAAACTACACGGTTATGCTCACGATGGTTACGACCGCAGCATTGACGCTCACATCAAAAATCTACGCCGCAAACTGGAACCCCATCCGACAACCCCCATCTACATCCTGACAGTGTACGGCATCGGCTACCAATTCAGCGACACAATCTAATGAGCAAAAAACATAAACATTGGCAGCATAAAAGGTGGTCACGCCAGGATTGGCATGGGCGGGATTGGCCGGAGAATTGGTCTGGTAAACCGGCCGGTATCTTCGTCTGGTTTATGTTCATGTTTGGCACGATGATGGTACTGCTGTTGGGCGGCATTGGCGGGCTGATTTTTCTGGCAGTACGGGCATTAGAACGAACGGAGGGCACGGCCGTTCTTTTTTGGCTGGCCGGTTGTGGCCTGGTATTGGCGCTGCCAATTTTGGCTATGGGCATTGCCCGCCGTGCTTTTTTGGGCATTGCTTCTCCCCTGTCTGATGTGATGAATGCGGCCGACAAAGTGGCCGCCGGAGATTTAACCACTCGTGTACCCGAACGCAGACGGCGCAACCAGTTTGCCCGGCTGGCCCGCTCCTTCAACAATATGACGGCCGAACTGCAACGAGCCGACGAACAACGCCGCAATCTGACGGCCGATGTCGCCCATGAATTACGCACCCCACTGCACATCATCCAGGGCAATTTGGAAGGGGTTTTGGATGGCGTCTATGAACCAACCCCAGAACATATCGAGGCCACTTTAGAGGAAACCCATCTGCTGGCCCGGCTGGTGAATGATCTCCATACATTGGCCCAGGCGGAAGCGGGGCAACTGACTTTACGCCGGGAACCGGTAGACCTGACGGAACTGCTGGCAGACGCGCAAACCAGTTTTAGCGGCATGGCGGAAGCCAAAGAAATTAATCTGACAGTAGATTTTGAGGGCAAACCGGCTGACCTGACAATTGAAGGGGATGCAGGACGATTAGACCAGGTTGTCAGCAATCTACTGTCTAATGCGCTGCGGCATACAGCGGCTCACGGCCGTATTCATCTCCATGCCCAACGCCACAACAATAAAGTCACGTTACAGGTTAGCGACAATGGCGAAGGCATCCCGGCTGAGGATTTGCCCTACATCTTCGACCGCTTCTGGCGCGGCGACCGCGCCCGCACCCATAGCGAAGGAATCGGTGGTGGTTTGGGATTGGCGATTGTGAAGCAGTTAGTAGAAGCGCATGACGGCCGTATTACCGTCCAAAGCGAGCTTGATCAGGAGACGACGTTTACGCTTTCATTTCCAGCAAGCAGTTATTAATTGATTTTTTCCGTTTCCTCATCCATGAACATTTCTACTGCTTGACACATGCTATCAGTGTGATGGCATGTACTCATGCTAAAAAAGGTGTGTGAACTCATTGCCCAACTAGAAAAAGCTGGTTTTGTCAGCAAGGGTGGCAAAGGCAGCCACAAAAAATTCGTCCACCCAAATGTAAAATTGCCCATTATCATTTCCGGGAAACCAGATTCAGATGCCCGGAAATATCAAGAAAAAGCTGTTAAGCAGGCATTGAGAGAGGCCCAGAAATGAAAAACCAAAGTGATCAATATCTCAAAATAGTCGAATGGTCAGAAGAAGACAATTGCTATATTGGCACATCCCCAGGTCTCTTCATGGGGGGCGTCCATGGAGATGATCAGACAAAAGTCTTCTTGGAATTATGTGATGCAGTCGAAGAGGTTGTCGCTCTTTTTGAATCAGAAGGCAAGTCACTTCCCGTGCCAACAGCAAATAAAAATTATTCCGGCAAAATCTCTCTCAGAATACCACCAGAATTACATAAAACAGTTGCTATTAAAGCTACACAGTCTGGGGAAAGCGTTAATAAGTTCATTCGAAATAAGCTTGAAGCCTCTGTTTAAGAATGACCTAAGCTGATTACCAATTACTCCGTCGGTTCGATTTTGAAAACCTCTCCGGTGCGGTAAAAAAGGGCGTATAATTCTCCATCTACCCCTTCGGCAATGGTTGAGATTTGGGTGTCTGTGTTGGCAACGGCCGTGCGCTGCCACCCATCTTCCCCATACCGCAACGTCCAGATACGGCCGGAGCAAAAGTCAGAGAAAAAGTAGTTACCGGCTAGTTCCGGGAACTGCTGACCTCGGTATACATAACCGCCAATCACCGCACAGCCATCTTCTCCATGTGGATATTCATAAATGGGCGGCCGTAAACCCCGGCTGGTACAAGTGTCCGCTTCATAACAAGCGCTGCCTTCCCGAAACGGCCAGCCGAAGTTGACCCCGACCGGTGTATTGGCCGGCTGAAAGTTAAGCTCCTCCGGCCCTTCCTGCCCCACATCAGCAATATACATATCCCCTGTTTCCCGGTCAAAGCTGAAAGCCCAGGGGTTACGCAAACCAATCGCCCACACTTCGCCCAGTTTGCCTCGTTGGCCTACAAATGGGTTGTCTTTAGGGATGGCGTAGGGTACGGCCGTGTCCACATCCAGCCGCAAAATAGCCCCCAACAATGTGCCGGGGTCCTGGGCATTATCATAAGGGTCGCTGACTGCGCCGCCATCCCCCAAACCAATATAAAAGAGACCATCCGGCCCAAAGGCCAACTGTCCGCCATTGTGGTTGCCATAGGGCTGCTCGATAAACAAAATCAGGGTGGCGCTGTCGAGGTCGGCCTGATTGGGATCGTCTGTACTGACGGTGTAACGGCTGATTTCGGTGTTGCCATCTACATTGGTGTACACAATGTAAAAATACCCATTTTGGGCGTACTGGGGATGAAAGGCCAGCCCCAACAAACCCCGTTCGGAGCCATCGGTAGCTAAAATCTCGGAGACATCCAGAAACGGTTCCGGCAGCAGTTCACCATCTCGAATAATGCGGATGGTTCCGGCTTGTTCGGCCGCAAAAAAGCGATCATCTCCGGCGTGGGTCAGGTAAACAGGTTTGCTTAAGCCGGCAGCGATAGGGGTTAGTTGTATGGCCGTGACAGGTGCGGCCGTGGGGCCAATCAATTCTACCTCTGGCGTTTTCTCGCCAAAAAGTCGGGCAGTAAAAGAGGTCTGTGTTTCTACCTGGTTGTTTTGGCAGGAAAATAGCAAAAGGGTAAAGAGCAATATCCAGATTCTTCGTTCTATTTTCATGGTGAAACTTAAGACTAATTCCAAAAAGAAGCAAAAAATGGAACACGGATAAATGCAGATTTTCAGAATTTTCGCGGATTATTTTTATGGTATGCGGCGCTTTTTACGTTCATTGGCAAATGCTTTACGCTTGAACTTTGCTTCAGGACCAAAGTTGAGCAATAAGCCAACTTCAATGTCTGTTGCCTTCAAATAGTTTAGGAGCTGGGCTTCGTGTTTCTTGTTCAAACAAGCTACTAGAGGCATTTTCTGTAATAGTGGTAGCAATGATTTCAACTGTTTTGTCTAAAAAAGTCTGCCCGTCAGGCAAGGTGGCTTTATGGTCAAAATAATCGTTGCGGCCGGTGTGGTGCATGGGGCCAGGATTGATGAAGGTGACACGGCCGTCTCGCACAGCCTGATTGTAAACAGAATAGCGCACAAACGACCATCGTCCCGGATACAAAATCTGGCCTACTTTGGGGAAACTGTCTTTACTACCCTGGAGATGAAGCAGATGGTTGATCTCTGCAAAACCGGGGTCATCGGCAAAAACGCCGCCAATAGAAATCACATTGAGGGGCGCGCCCAAAGAACGGTGCAGATAACGGGCCACGCCGACGGCAATTTGACCGCCGCCGCTCCAACCCATCACCGAAATGGGTGTACTGCTGTCTATCGTATAACCGTGTTGCAGCAGGCTCCCAACAATCTCGTGGGCAACACCCACGTTATACAACGGCCCGTAACGGGGGTCGCTGGACACGCCAACCTGGAGCAGGTTACGCACAAAAATAAGAAAAGCAAAGATTCCGGCACGGCCGTGTAAACGACTGTTATGTATTTTTTGCCACAGCCAACCCATGAGACGTTCCCCATTGAGCGGATTATTGGTCACGGAAAAAGGGAAGACATCAGAGATGATGACAGCCTGGGGTGTTTTGGCTTGCAGGCGTTCTAAAAACTGTTTCTCACGGCCGGAAATATCTGTGGCCGAAATACCGCCAATGGCAGTCAGGTATACGATGAAGTGAGAGGCAGCCGAGGGAGGTTGGGGGTCGGCCAACTCGATTTCATCATTGTCCGCGTTTTCGACCGCCCAGCCAGACCACCAGCGGAATGTTTCAAAGGGCGCCGTTAGAGCCATCGCAAAAATGAGCAGCAGCCCCAACATGAGCAAGCAGAAAAGTGGTTCCAGCAGCAGGTTCATGGTTTGTCTCCGGGGGCGGCTGCTTCGGCCAGCGACCTTTTGTCGCTGCTCAGTGCAGGCGTGTTCTCCTGAGCAGCCCTGGCTTGAGCCACATACTCATCCACAATGTCCTGAGTTTCGCGGGGTTGTGTTGTACCTGTCGCTAAATGCCAGGCCCACTGCTTCAACCGCCGGTCACGCAGCCAGGGCAAACGCAGCATCAATTCCAAAAGCAGCCAACCGGCAATACAGCATATCAACGCCATCCACAACGGAAATGTGTAAATTACCATAACGCCTGTAATGAGCGCCAGCAGCGCCCATACCCGCAGCAGCGGCCCAATAATATTGCCCAAATAAGGCAACAGTATCAAAAACCCAAAAAGGAAAGGGGTATAACTTAGAGCAACCACAAGCAGGAGATCAGTATACGGCCGTGAGCCACCAAATAGAAATTCCGCGCTAACCCAAATAATTCCCGCCCCCATAAAAGTGGCCAGAACCAAACCTAAACCATATAGCGCCAGACTAAAAAGAAAACGGCGGCGGCTAACCTGGTTGGCAAACAAGACCACGCTCTGCCCCAATGTTAGAGAGACACCGGCCAAAAAAACCATTGCCAGGGCTAATGTTGTACCGCCGGGGTGTTGTACGGCCGCTGTAAATGTCTGGGGATCAAGCCGCAAAACACCACCGGCCAACTGCCACAGTGAGAACAAAAAACTACCAAGTGTAGAGAGATCAAATTCATACATCGACCTGTAAGTATATACTCAAAATCTTCATGAGCCAGATATGAGAAAGGGAACGGTAAAAACAGATTTACCGTTTACGAATGAGGAAAGCAGGTCAAAATTAGCCATTGAACAATTATTTGATGGCAATAAAAAGGAGTCAATGAAATGAAACAAAATTATAAATGGATGATATTCATAACGGGGATACTGGCGCTGCTGCTGGCTGCTTGCAGTGGCAATACGCCGGTCACAGGCACAAATCAGACAGAAGGGCAAGAGGCAGCGGGGCAAGGTGAAGAAGCGGCCGTACCCGAACAAACCGAACCCACCGACGACGAAGGAGAAATCATCACCCTCTATGTGGGACCCGAACTGGCTGAATGTACCGGCGCCGGCCTGCAAATGTGTATGCTGGTCAAAGAAAATCCCGACGACGAGTACCAATATTTCTATAATCAGATTGAAGGCTTTACCTACGAACCAGGATATGAATATGAGTTGGAAGTGTTGGTAACACCAGTCGAAAATCCACCCGCAGATGGTTCGTCGCTGAATTATTCGCTGGTGGAAGAAGTGAGTAAGACAGCGGTAGACACAACAGGAACGGAAACGGCCGTAGACACAGCTGAATCCGATCCCCTCAATGGCACATCCTGGGTATTACAATCCATGCAAGGGAACGCTCTAGTAGAAAACAGCGAAACCACAATCGCTTTTCAGGATGGCGGCGTGAACGGGGTAGCTGGCTGCAATAATTATTTTGGTTCTTACCAGATTGATGGCAACCACATCGACATGGGACCAATAGGCAGTACAGAAATGTTTTGTGAACCGGAAGCTTTAATGGCTCAGGAAACAGCTTATCTAGGCACGCTCAGACTGGCAACACAGTTTCAAATAGAAGATGATCAGCTAATCCTGATGGATGAGGAAGAGACAATTTTGTTAACTTATACCGATAGCGAACCTATTTCTCTTACCGGCACTTTGTGGCAAGCAATTGGTTACAATAATGGCAAAAGGGGCGTTATTTCTCTGGTAGAAGGTACGGAAATTACGGCCGTGTTCAGCAAAGATGGCAGGCTGTCCGGTTCTTCTGGGTGCAACAATTACACCAGCAGCTACACGGTTGAGGGCGAAAACCTGACCATCAGTGAGCAAATGACTGTCACCCGCCGTGCTTGCCCACCAGAAATCGGGGAGCAAGAAAATGCGTACCTGGCTGCTTTACTCCAGGCTGCCACTTACCGGATTGAAGGTGACAGGCTACAAATTCGGGATGCAGGCGGCTCTTTACTGGCCGATTATATCGCCGCTCCTTTGGTAAGCCTGACCTCTGGAACCTGGGTAGTTACAACCTACAATGTTGGCAATGACGCTGTTTCGTCGGTGATCAATGGGATGCGCCTGACGGCCGTCTTCGGTGAAGATGATTCCTTGTCCGGGTTTGGCGGCTGTAACAGCTACAATGGCAGCTACACGACGGATGGGAACAATATTGCCATCGGCCCATTGGCAACAACATTGATGGCCTGTGCCCAAAATGTGATGCAGATGGAAACAGCTTATCTGACAGCTTTGCAATCGGCCGTAACCTACCAAATTTCGGGCGACACCCTGCAACTACATGATGATAATGGAGCCTTAGCGGTTTCTTACACGTTGGAAACCCCGGCCAAACTGGCCGGTTCAACCTGGGATGTGATTTCTTATAATAACGGCAACCAGGCAGTTGTTAGTGTGATTATTGGGACGGAGTTGACGGCCGTGTTTGGCGAAGATGGTACTCTCACCGGCTCGGCCGGCTGCAACAATTACACCAGCAACTATGAAGCCGATGATGAAAACATCAGCATTGGCCCGGCGGCCTCCACGCGCATGTTCTGTGAAACACCGGAAGGGATTATGGAACAGGAGAGCCAATATCTGGCCGCTTTGCAAACGGCCGTCACTTACAAAATAGATGGCGAGCGGATGGAAATGCGAACGGTCGAAGGCTCATTGGTAGCTAACTTCCAGGAAGCTGGTTACGTTGATCCTGAAATTCGCACCTTTCTGGAAAACGCAACCTACCAGATGGAGATGTCGGCCGCTGGCGAAGTCACCCTGGAAAATGGCGAATACAGTGAAACTATCGTCGAAGGATCGGCTTCAAAGCTGAATATCATCTTGACCGACCATGCGGCCGTCGGTACGTTAAACGATCAATTTGCTGCGGTCGCCGTTGTAGTTGCTGATTCTGGTGGCAGCGGCACATTTTACTATCTGGCTGTCTTTACTTTAGGGGATGAGGGATTGGAAAACACAGCCACAATCTTGTTAGGAGATCGGGTACAGACTAACAGTGTTGACATCACCCAAAACACAATTGTGGTAGACATGATCCAGGCTGGCCCCGATGACCCTATGTGCTGCCCAACACAGCATGTTGTCAATGTATATGAATTGCAAGGGGATGAACTAATATTACACTCCTCAACACCCGTTGAAGAGTAAGCATGGGCACAAATCTCCCGGAGGTTTCTACCGTGTAACCGACCTTCGTGCATCAACCCTCCGGGAGATTACCAACCACGATTTCATCACCGTCAATTTATTATCAGTGTTGATACGTAAACGCCTCACGCGCTTGAGCGCGTTTCATATCTCAGGCATCGAATTGCATTCGATGACTATTGCAGTGAAACTGAATCACCTATCTTGAGGAATAAGGGCAATGAGGGAACGCAGAGTACGGTTCACCGAGTCAGAATCAGGGAAATATGGACGCAAGTCAGGGGCAAGAAGAATGATGCCCGCGTCGGGTTCATACTCTTTGACAGTAACAGAACGGTCAGGATTCATGCGGCGCGGTCAAGCCAAACCTTCAATATCCAGACCCACAGCCGCCGCATAGTCCTTGTTGGACGAAGCCGGTCTGACGCGAAACGCCAATTTGGAATTTAAGCCTTCAGCAGGTGTGACCTTTATCGCTGCCAGACTGGTACTGGCAGCTATTGTACTCATTTTGCCGGTTCAAAGTCAATGCGTTTTGCATCTTTTTTGCGGCTGAATTCTCAGACCCTCAACCGCCAGCCAACCCAAAGCAGGCATCCCGACAGCGCCTATCAGGGAGGCTGCCACCGATGTTTGCGTCCAGGCAATGTGCGGGTATGCTGCATCGGCTAACCGCAAAGTGGACAACGCAGCCAACCAAGTGTAGTGGCAATATCTTCCTGCGCCCCCTCCCCCTGTACCTGCTCCTTTTTAGGGACAGTCGAGACAGAATAGGGTGTGAGAAAATCTCGAATCTGTGTCAGGGTACGTCGGAGCCCGGAACTGAAAAAGCCATAGTAGCGTACCTTGACAAAGCCTTTCGGTAACACATGCTGCAAGAAGCGACGAATGAACTCCAAAGGGTCAAGTGAACATAATTTCCACTGCTTTGATCCCGACGGCCGTACCCGAAAGGTCACTTCATCCTGCGTACAAGAAACGAGACGGCAGTTAGAAAAAGCCACCCGAAAAACATAAGCAGCCAGATACTTCAGAGCTTGTTTACCTCGTCCTACCGCCCGACAATCAACCACCCAATCCTTCGTCCACACCGTTTTGGGTATTTGGTCAAAGCAATCAAACTGTTTGAGAGCATCCCGAAACTTAGCCCTAAAGAGGACCGAGAGCGCTTTGACCGGAAGAAAGAACCGTTTGTATCGACATGGACGCCACATCATCCTAAACCCATCCCAGGCGCCGGCCGGAACCAGATAATGGACGTGAGGGTGATAGGAGAGGTCTCGTCCCCAGAGCCTGTCCTGAGCTTACCGAAG
Source organism: Chloroflexota bacterium (assembly GCA_024223125.1). The sequence goes on along the minus strand of JAAEOP010000386.1, from coordinate 1,042 downwards.
GATGTGGAGAATCCCGACCATGCCAATTGAGCCGCCGAGAGTAAACGGGGGTCTTGGGCCAATTCCTGGGTAGCGGCCGCTGAAGCCCGAAAAAGCAAATTGTAGAACAGCTTTTGCTAGTTGCGAGCCAACGGCCGCAGTTCAGCTGGCAGGGTAAAGGTGAGCAGAAAATAGAGAGCCGACAGTAACATCTCCTGTTGGCGAGATAACCACTGTTGCGCTTTATCCCCCTGACATTGCGGACAATGCCGGTTGCGGCAGGAATGATAGAGATATTCAGTATGGTCACAGGTAGGACAGGTGTACACATGTCCGCCCAAGTCTGCTGTGCGACAGCGGACAATCGCCTGCATTGCCTGTCGGTGGCTGGGAAGCATCTGTGTGGAAAATTGTTGCTGGTAAGCAGGACCATGCTGGCGCATAATGTCGGCCAGCGTCACCATGGGGCTTCATCCAGGTCGTCAGCTAAGTCGGCCACTTGCTGCCGTACTCCCTCACCCAGCCGCAGCCCACAAGCATAAACTTGTGGTGAGCACAACCGAACTATCGTAGACAAACAGACCCGGTAGCGAAACAGGCGCACCTCACCTAATATCTGGCGCACTTCTGCTCGGCTGAGGACAACGGGCAGCTTTCTCTCTTTGGGTGGCTGCACCAGGTCGAATACAGGCCACTCCCGCTGCAAGGTCTGTTCAAAAAAGAACTTGAGGCCGCACAGCGCCACCGTACAGGCACTGTGCGATGCCTTTTTCTCATTCTTGAGATAGAGAAAATAAGACCGTAGTTCTTCTTCGCTGACCTGATCTGGGGACTTGCCGACATGTGCGGCCAATTGGCGCACGGCGCGCAGGTAAGCATCTTGGGTCTTGGGGGCAAAACTGCGTAATTGCATGTCTTCTAACCCACATTCCGCACCTTAAACTTCGACCAAATAACAATTTTGGACGGCTACACCAAAGAGGGAAATAATCTGCAATCTGACCGGAGATAACTTGAGTACCCTCCGATCAACAACATGACCTCCTCGCCGAATAATTAGGAT
>JAAEOP010000385.1 GCA_024223125.1 Chloroflexota bacterium | reverse complement strand
TAATACGGCCGTGCCCCCACGTAATCCGCCAGAAATTGCAGGTAAAAGCCAATCCAATTACACAAAAAGGCCAATCGCTCCGTTTCCCAACCCAGTTCCAGCCCCAGGTCTGCTACGGCAATCATATGAGACAATATACGATGGCCGTCTTCCCATTCATGCAATCGTGTCCAATCAGGCAAAGTAGCAATGATTAGTTCCGCTGCCGCTTCCACCCACATCATCCGCCGCTCTTCTCCCATCCGGTCACGGGCCACCGTTTGCACCAGCCGGTGGACAACCAGCGCCCCATCCGTTCGGGTCAGCAGGGAAAAGGTTTGCAACCCGACCAGGGCGTCGTCCCGTGCCAGTTCATCGGTCAGGACGGCGGCCAATTCCGGCGGCAGCTTCTCAGCGTGGGCTGTCAGCGCGTCCAACGGTATATCGTCGGGGGCTAAAAAGCAGCACAGGTTCAGCAGGTCGGCCGCGCCCGGCGTCTTGCGGGCATCCTCAAAAGCCATCTCCCATGTCGTCGTAATTGTGACCTGGTAATCGTTCGGTGGCTCGGCTCGTTCCCACACTGCTTGCCGCCGCGCCCGGTACAGGGTCAGGTATTGGGCAGCCGTTTTATGTTTCGTCTCCATGTAGGCGGCGGCGTGTTCCAATGCCAGCGGCAAATAGTCTAATTCGGCGGCTAATTCGGCCGTGTGAGATTGGTTCAATCTGCCAGACTTGTCCTGAGTAGAACCGAAGGATTGAACCAATCTGCGCCCCCAAAAGTCGGCCGCTTCCCTCTCTGTAAACACATCCAACCGTACTGTTTGTGCCTGGGGCCAATGCGGCCGCCGGGAGGTAATGAGGGTGTGTCCATGGCCGCCGGGCAAATAGGGGCGCAGCTCTCGCGCTGTCATTGTGTCTACATTGTCGTACAGAAGCAGCCATTGTTTATGGTTCCCATTTAACCAACCCAACACCAGCCGCCGCGCCGTGGGAGCGTCGGCGTTTTGGATGGGCAAATGGAGCGCAGCCCCTAATTGGCGCAGGTCGCTGTCCAGCGTGGCTGGCTCGTCTGCCCGCAGTTGCCAGACAAGGTCGTAAGCATCCCGGTGGGCATGGGCGTAGGCCAGGGCCAGTTGGGTTTTGCCTACGCCGCCCAGCCCAGCAATGGCCTGGGTGATGGCGATTGCGGCTTGTGGCTGGCGGAATGTGGCTTGGATGGCGGCTAAACGGTCTTAACGGCCGCTGAAGTTGGGGTTGGCCGGGGGCAGGTTGCTCAGGGGGAAGGCAGGCGGCGTGTCAGCGTAGTTGTGGATGACGGTTGCTGTTGCGTTCTGCCCAATGGCCACGCCTTCGCTGTCTGAAATGTTGCCGGTGTGGATATTGTCGGTCATGGCTGCCTTATCATTACCCGGAAACTCAAAGTTTCCGGGTAATCATCACTCCCCCAAGGTGCCCGGCACTTATAACGAGTGTGCTACTCCGGTAGACTTGGTAATGAAGTACCGGGCGCCTGAATGGTTACTTTCCGGGGAAATACGCCACTTACAAAAATACCGCCGCAATTTTGGTAGCGATACCCAGTACTGTTGGCATGATGTCGGCAATGTTTTTCGCCGCTTGTTTTAACCCTTCGCCAGATATTTGAAGCATGGTTTTATTGGGCTTTTCAGCAGAGGCAGTTTCGACTAATGTTTTCGCCATCTCGGCCACCGCTTCGGCTTCTTCAGCTCTATCTTCCGGCGCTTTCTGTAAAGTTTCATTGAGTTCAGTGATAAGCCGCTCTAACTCTGCCTTGGTTGCATCATCCGCATGAGGCAAAGCGCCGATGCTTTGTGTCACGTCGGTCAGCGTGGATTTGATGTTGAGATTCGCCCCGCGAAAATCGCCAGACATGTTAAATGTATCGCCTGTTGTCGAGTTGCTGACAGTTGATGCTGCATCAGAACCTATTGCTACGCCACTGCTGTTAGAAATATTGCCTACAGTAATGTTGTCACCTGATTCACGATTATCATTTATGTTTGTCATCGTTCCTCCCTCGCCCTGTTGATACACAGGGGCATTATAAACATGGGTTGTTCCTTGAGATGGTTGAGATTGTTCTACTACCTCCATCATTGGTGGCGGGGTATCGGTCATTTTGAGTTGGACATGCGGCCGTGTGCGACGCACATAAGCAGCGATTTCATTGAGACGGCCGCGATTTTGGGCATAGGCAACCAAAGCGCGGACGTTATTCGCTTTGCCTTGTCCGCCTAAACTTTCATAATCAATGGTTAAATCAAAGCACAATGTACGCAGTTCGCCTTCGTTGTAATACTGGGTCAATACCTGGCGCAAATGAATGGGATCAACATATGGGGCCATCTTTATTTTCCTCCATTGGATTACACAACTGTTCAACAGGCACATTATCCCCCAAAACTGGGTAGATAAAATATGATCGTTTAAGCCCACGCTGTAAGGGCGGCTATGAAACTACTCGACAATAGCGAGTAATTATTTTTGAAAATCACCCCATGAATAACAATTTACAGATCATTCGCAGGGGGGAATGTACAACACATCACCTACTTCAATTAGATTTAGATTGACTATCCGGTTAACGTTGGCAATAGCCTGAACTGTTACCCCATACTGATTAGCCAGTTTACCCAATGTATCTCCAGGTTGGACAATGTGAATAGATCGGGTACTGACAGCGTACAAATGCCCACCAACGCCACCCGGAACGGGAGTGTACGTTGCCGGCAAAGTTGGTGTAGGTGTTGCTGTACTTGTCGGTATAACTTCTGCGGCCGCCGTGCCTTCAACATCTACATCTCCATTGTCATCCTGACTACAGGCCGCTAACAGCAGGAGCGCTACCAATAACGCCAGGATAAATAAAATTGTTTTACGCATAATGCCTCCTAAATATTCTACACCCTTAACTCTGCAAATAAACATAACAATTCCAGTTCATTATATCAGACGCTTTTGTTTTTTTGAAGTTTGATTATGACCTTTCCCTAAAATCTGGCTACTTTCAGGTTAAATAAGCGTATGACATCAGTACCAAAAAGGAGCAAAAGCGTGAATAAGACGCAAATTTTGGATTGTTTACCCCTTCCCAAAATCTATAATCGGGGTGTGATGATACCTAAAACGATTGGCCGTTATCGTATCAAAGCAGAACTCGGTCGTGGTGGCATGTCTACAGTTTACCTGGCTCACGATCCCCATTTTGATCGGGATGTAGCCATCAAACTGCTGCCAGTAGAATTGACTCACCATTCTACTTTTCGGCGGCGATTTGAACGGGAAGCCAAAGTTGTTGCCGCCCTGGATGATCCTGCTATTGTCCCTGTCTATGATTTTGGTGAGGAAAAAGGGCAACCTTATCTTGTCATGCGTTTTATGACCGGTGGGTCACTGGCAGAGCGGCTCCATCAAGGAGCGCTATCATTGGAGGAAGCCAGCCGCATTCTGTCTCGAATGGCCCCGGCTCTGGATGAAGTGCATTCGCATAATGTCGTTCATCGTGATCTAAAACCCAGCAATATTTTGTTCGATCAACGGAATGAACCTTATATTTCTGACTTTGGCACGGTGAAAATGTCTAAAGCAACCACCCAGCTTACGGATACGGGTGGCGCGGTGGGTACGCCCGCTTATATGAGTCCAGAACAAATTCAGGGGGAAGTAGAACTGGACGGCCGTTCCGACATTTACACCCTGGGAATTATTCTCTATGAAATGTTGTCCGGTAAACACCCCTACCAGACCAACACCCCCATTGCGGTAGCTGTCAAGCATATGTTTGAGCCAATTCCCCATATTCTAGACAGTAAACCGAATTTGCCACCCGAATGCCAGATGATCATTGACAAAGCTGTAGCTAAGATAGCGGAAGAACGATATGAGACGGCCGTAGCCCTGGCCAATGCGCTTCAAACCATCACCTCACCCCGACCAATCGTCAAGCAAATGACAACCCATGATCTAACCCCGCCACCCCAAAAATGTAAGCTGGCGCTCATCATCAGCAACGCTAATTTTGAAGATGAGACCATCAAATCTCTCATCCAACCAGCGGCCAGTATAAAACATCTAGCAGATGTGCTGGCTGATCCGGCGATTGGAGCATTTGATGATGTCTCTACATTGGTCAATGAATCGGCCGCTACCGTTCGGCGTACTATCTCCCATTTTTTTGCCGGAAAAGAGCGGGATGACTTATTGCTACTCTACATTATAGGTCATGCGGTGGTTAACCTGGAAGAAAAACTGTATCTGGCAGCCCAGGACACGGAGCATCAGTTTTTGCGCGGCACGGCCGTTCCCACCGAATTCATTGCCGATGAAATGGACCATAGTGAATCCTACCATCAGATTTTGGTACTGGACTGCACCTTTAGCCAGATTACAAATGGAGAGCAGGAAAACGCTGATTCACAAAAGCCTATTTTGAATGGTGAACCTTTTCACCGTAACGGGCACGAACGGATCGTTCTGGCGGCAAATGACAAACCTCAATATCAGTGGCAGTCTGATTCTGTTACCGGTTCGGCCACCCCCTCCCTATTTACACATTATCTCATTGAAGGGTTAAAAACAGGCGCGGCCGATACAAATGCCAGCGGGCAGATCAGTGTAGATGAATTGTTTGCTTATATCAGCCGCCAGGTCGCGCAAAATTCTAATGTCCAGGCAGATTCAAAACCGCGCAAATGGGTTCCTTTTGCTTACCAGGATGCTGGCGATATAGTTTTTGCCCACAATCCACACAGCAGCGGTTCGCAGAAGGTGGATATGATGTCCCCGGCTATTCCGCCATCGCGACGTCCCAGGTTAAAACGCAATATTTTTGTTGTGACGGCCGTCATCCTCCTCCTGCTCCTCATTTTCAGCGGCGGCCGAAATCTAATCATCAACCAGAACCAACCGCAAGAAGCAAAAGCAGCTTTACCCCTATCTGAACCGACAAATACAGCTTCTGCAACAGTGACGGCCGTATCCTCAACTACCACCCCAACACCCACCTTTTCCCCCACCGCCACCAGACAAACTGCTACGCCGCTCCCCACGAATACGCCCGTACCAGCTACACTAACGGTCGTTCCATCCCAATCAGACGATGAGAAGCAGGCGACGGCCGTGTTATCATCCAGCCTCTTTTCCCAACCGGACAGTGACACACCAGAATTGACATTCAT
>JAAEOP010000384.1 GCA_024223125.1 Chloroflexota bacterium | reverse complement strand
CGTCATACGCCGGCCATGTAAATTCATCTGGTAAATTTAGGTAATTGTTTCCCACAGCAACTCCCCCTTTATACTGGGACGTAAAAAGGTCAGGGTAATAATTCCCTGACCTTTTCTAGCATTAAGTACGGCCGTTAAACATTAACGACCCGATCTCTCCTCGCATTTAACGAGAGTTTTCTCGACAGACTTCAATCAAACTGAAGTCGTCCAGTTTCATAACTATTGCAATGAATCGCCCATTGCACTCATCTGGTTGGATACGCTGGCATCCACAATCTGGTCGCCTACGCGCACTACTAATCCACCCAAAATTCGGGGATCAACCCTAAACGTTACGTCAGAAACATTCAACGCATTCTTGACGTTGGCTTGTTCTGCCTCAGTTAACGGCAAGGCGCTGGTTACTTCGGCCGTGTCCCCACTGACGCCAGCCAGATCGGCCGGTACTTTGGCGAAAAAGTCGGCAATCAATGCTCGCTGACGTTCCTCGTCCAGTGCCTCGCCAACCAGTTTATTGGCCGCAGCAATGGCAATTGATGCCACCTGACCGCGCAAATCAGACAAAATGCGATTCCGTTCCGCTTCGGCATCATCCGCAGCATTGGCCACAATCGTTTTCGCCTCATCCTGCGCCTGCACCACAATACCTTTGGCCTGATCTTCAGCCTGAGCGGCCGCATCCTGACGAATTGTAGCCGCTTCCGAGCGGGCATCGTCTAAAACTTTCTTCGCTTCCGCGTCCGCATTGTCGCGGGCAATAGCCGCTTGACGCGCATCTTCTAAACCTTTGGCAATCTTCGCCTTCCGTTCCTCTAAAACCTTGATGATGGGGGCGTACAAATATCCCTTCAAGACCAGGAACAAGATACCGAAGAGAACAAGTTGCATTCCTAGATAGCCAAGATTAATACCTAGAGCATCCATATCATTCCTCTCTTTAGTCTTCTTGATCGCTCACAATAATCAATAGACTCTCTAATTATTAACCTACTGGGGCTACAAAAATAAGAATCAAAGCCACAACGAGGGCATAAATAGCCACAGCTTCCGCCAACGCCACACCCAAAATCATGTTACTTTGAATTTCACCAGCAGCATCAGGGTTACGGGCAATACCTTGTACAGCCCCACCAACAACGATACCTACACCGGCGCCAGCGCCGATAGCGCCGGTCATGGCTAAACCAGCTCCCAAATATTTTAAGCCCAGCGCAATAACTATTGCAGATTCCACATCCATAATAAATATCCTCCAGATGATTTACTTTGTTAGATTTTTTTCTTTAGATTATTCGCCAGTGAGATTGGCGATTCGTTAATTATTTTGTTGTCATACCCTCGAAGGCGGGTATCCAGATGTGTGGATTCCCACCTTCGCAGAGCCTGCCCTCACGAAGGTGGGGGAATAACCTATAGCTTTTAATGATGACTATGTGTAGCCCCCGACATAAAGGTCAGAGTCAACAGCGCAAACACAACAGCCTGCAACGCGCCTACGCCAAATTCCAGGAAGTAGAAGGCTAGGTTGGCTGCGGGGAACAGGGAAGCGATAACAAACAGGAGTACCATCCCAGCAAAAATATTGCCCAGGAGCCGGAAGGCAAATGAGACTATCTTGAACACTTCACTGACAAATTCTAGCAAGCCAACGCCAATATCCATCACAGCCAACGGGCTTTTGGCAATTTCATCTCCCTTCTGGCGATGAAAGGGGAAGAAGGGAAAGAACTTAATCCAATATTTATACCCTTGCGCTCTCATACCGTAATACTGGGTAAAAATGACAGAGATGATGGCAATAGCCAGGGTAAAATTCAGGTCAGAAGCAGCCGGTCGTACAAAAGGCACAATCGTCCACACAGCCCCTTCTGGATTTTCACCGTTCTCATCAGGACGGGGATTTACCAGGAAGATACCGCGCTGTAAAGCCTCATTATTTCGTTCTTCAACTGCGTGTTCTACCTCTTCAAAAATATGATGGGCTTCTTCTTCCGTTGCCCCGGCATTGATAGCCACTTTTTCAGCTTTTTCGGCCTCAAAATGGGGTACATTCTCCCAAATACCTATAGAGTCCCAGCCAGGGAGCAAACTCATCCAGTTGGCTATGAGAATCCATAAAATAAAGGTCATGAAGAAGGGGAAGAAGGTTTTTGTCCATTTACCCGCCGAACGTTCTACATAGTTATACGCACCTTCAAAAATCAGCTCAAAAAGGTTGTAGCCGCCGGTTGGCACTTCATCGGCCGTGCGGGAACGTGGCTTTAAGAGAAGGGCTATAACCAGAATGGCTATAAAGGCCAGGATTGCCGAGGTGAAGGTATTGGTTAGGCCAGTGGAAAATAAACCATTCAGGGGGCTGCCTTCACCCCATTTAAGCCACACTTCACCGGGAAGTTGGATAAACGGCCGTACCGGAGAAAAAGAAAAATCTAACCCCAACCAGCCGCTCACCGGGTCCTGACCCATAAGTCCACCAAAGAATAATAAAATAAGCAGACCAAGATAAATAAAATATCGTTTCTTCATGTGGTCTTATCGTCCTCCGTTTCGTTTGATTCTTCTAATTTTATTTGGGCACGCTGCACGGCGGTCAGGCTCAGGCGCACCGTAAAGTACAAGGCCACCGGAACGCTGCCCACCATCAATAATACTGTAAAAATTGCCGTTGTACCCAGGAATTTGTCAAGCGCTAAACCCACACCGAGGGCGATGAAAACAATGAATACAATCAAACAACCCACCTGTCCTACAACACTAGCCAGAAGTGCATTGGTATTGATTTGTTGCTGATTCTTACTCACAGTTCACTCACCACAGCGCGAGCTTGCGCATTATATCACAAACGATCTTCAAGACCAGTAATCAGTGTTCAGTGGGTGTCTCTACTGCACATTGAACCTATCCGCCTACCAAAGAGAAAAATGATGCGGCCGCTTGCAAAGTCCATTCATACGTCGGGCCGGAATAGACACCCAGAAATATGATAGCAAATGTGGTCAGACCCAGCCCAACGGCCGCTGCTCTGGAAACAGGTAAAGCTACATCTTCCGTCTCTTCTGAGCGGTATAGGTACATGTATTTGATTACATTCAAGTAGTAATACAAGGCTACAAAGGCGTTTACGATGCCAATGAGCGCCAACCACCAGTAGCCAGCATCAACGGCCGCTCGGAACAGATAAAACTTACCCAGGAAACCGGCCGTTGGCGGAATGCCGCTCAAAGATAACAGGGCAAACAGCATCACCAACGCCAGGTACGGCGCACGACGGCTTAAACCATACAAATCTTCCATCTGATCAGATTTTGAAGTGTTGCTGACAATGATAATGACGCCAAAAGCAGCGATGTTTGTAAACACATACATCAGCAGATAAAACAAGGTGGCTCCAGACCCATCGGGGGTAAAGATAACCAACCCCACAAGCGCATAACCAGCCTGAGCCACACTGGAATAGGCCAACATCCGTTTGATATTATTTTGGAAAATGGCCGCCAGATTACCCAATGTCATGGTGATGATACAGATGACAACCAATAAAGCCCACCAGGGGGGCTGTTCATTGGGCACTGATGAGGGCATTCCAAAGACGCCAGCCGTAAAGACACGCAAGAAGACTGCAAATCCGGCTGCTTTAGAGGCCGTGGAAACAAAGGCAGTAAAGGCTGTGGGCGCACCCTCATACGTATCTGGCGCCCACCAGTGGAAGGGCACGGCCGAAATCTTGAACCCAAACCCGACCACAATCATAACGACGGCAACCAACAGCACACCCGTTACATCCGCCACCGCTCCTAACTGCGACAGACTGCCATTCAGGGTTTGCACACCCAGCAAATAGATATTAGTCGTCCCGGTCAGGCCATAAATGAGACTCATGCCAAAGAGCATGACGGCCGTGGCAAACGCCCCATACACAAAATACTTCATCCCCGCTTCAACTGAACGGTCTTCATGCTTAAAGAAGCCGGCCAGAATATAAGAAGAAATACTGGCCATTTCCAGCGCCAGATAGATCATTATCAGGTCGGCTGCGGCCGCCATCAAACTAAAACCCATCGTCGCCGTAATCAGCAGGGCAAAAAATTCCACCTTTTGCAACCCGCGCACTTCCAAAGAAATGAGGGATGTGGTCATGAGAGCAACCAGGAAGATGAAGCGGAAGACTAACGCTATCATATCGTTCCGCAGCATACCGCCCCAAATGAGGCTATCTTCTAGACCGGCGTTGACATCCGGTATACCAGCAAACCACCACAAACTCATCGTAATAAGCAAAATGACGAATGCGCCCCAGGCAGTCATTAAGCCGACATTGCGCTGCCGGTCAGACGGTAACACACGGCTATAAATCTGAATGCCAAAAAGCAATATTATTAGTGAAATTTCTGGTAGTAAAAATAAATACCAGTCTAATGGAACTGTTCCCATTTTAAGCGCCTCCCAACCATTGCAGCAGGCTGGATGCCCCAATCTGTACAGAATCAAGAATCGTCATCGCTTGCTGTGCCTCATTTAGTCGATCTACCACCGGCGTCATGCCAGATTGCACCATCGGCGCAATAATTTGTGGATACACGCCAATGATAATTAAAATGGATACAAACATAACCAATGTTAACTTATCTATAGTCAATATCGGCCGCATGTCATGCCACTTCTCAGCATCATATTCGCCAAAGAATACAGTTCCTACAGCCCGCAAAATATAAGCAGCAGTAATTGCCACCGCCGGTATCGCCAAAATCGCTACCCAACGGTAAAAATTAGCTGGATTTAGCCCAAACGCTCCCGCAAAGTTCATGCCGTTCCCTTCCCATAAACCGACAAAGATGGGAAACTCGGCCACGAAACCGGAAAGCCCAGGCATGCCCATAGAGACCAAACCGCCAATGACGAAGGCCACCGCCCCCCAGGACATCACTTTGCTCATGCCGCTCAATTGATCCATGTCCCGCGTATGCGCCCGGTCATAAATCATGCCGACGACAGAGAAGAAGAGGGCTGTCATGACGCCGTGACTGACCATCTGGATACCGGCGCCGGTGTAGCCTTTCAGGTTTAAGGTGGCAAATCCCATAGCTACCAAACCCATATGGCTGACGCTGGAATAGCCGATTAGATATTTCATATCTCGCTGACGCATAGCAATCAATGAACCGTAAACGACATTGACAAGCGTTAGCAGGATGATAAAGGGCATCCAATAAACGGTCCCTTCCGGCAAAATCTGGATACCGACACGCATGGAAGCGTAAGCGCCCAATTTCATCAGCACACCGGCATGGATCATGGACACGGCCGTTGGCGCCGCCACATGCCCATCAGGAGACCAATTGTGGAAGGGGAACGTACCCGCCAGCACCGCAAACCCCAAGAACAGAGGCAGGAATGTGACCATCTGCACATTGAATGGGAAACTCGCTTCCGACCACACCCGCAGGTCAAATGTCGGCTGCGGCAGTTGGAAATACAAAACCAGGAAGGCGATAAAAGAGATAAAACTGCCAATGAGCAGATATAGTGTCAGCTTCATGGCCGAATATTCGCGTGTTTGCTTCCAGCCCCAAATTACGATCATGACGTACATGGGCAGCACAGCCAGTTCGTAAAAGAAGAAGAGCAAGAAAGCGTCTACGGACACAAATACACCCTGTACCCCGGCCACCAATAGCATGAAGAAGGCATAAAATTCACGCGGCCGATCATCAATACTCCAGGAGATAAGAACGCCGCCCAAGCCCACAATGGAAGTGAGCAAAACCAATGTGGCGCTCATTCCATCAACGCCTAAAATATAGTTGATGCCTACAGAGGGTACCCAGGGATACTCTTCCATAAATGCCAATGTTTTCGCCCAGGGCAAACCGGCCGCCGGTAGATTACCGGAATAAGCAAAGTAAACGTACAGCGACAAAATCAAGCCCAATATCATTGCCGCCAAAGCCAACATACGGGCATTTTCGCCCCGCTCTTTAGGCAGCAGCAAAATGATAATAGCGGCCGCTATCGGTGATAATGCGATAATGGATAAAAAGGGAAATTCCATAAATCCTCTTCCCAGTTAGAAGAAATTGGGTAATTTGGTAATTGGGTAATTATTCAATTACTTAATTACCTAATTACAAAAACAACCACGTCACGGTGTCATTGATAAAAGTAACAATCCACTGCGGCCAAACACCCAGACTGAGCATCAGCAGCATGAGCGGCCAGATAACCAGATGTTCCCGCAAAGTCATATCGTGCCCTTTCAGGCTCAACCATTCTTTTTTTGTCGGGCCGTGCAGCGTGGCCCCAATCCCTTTCAGGATATACGCGCCGGTCATAAGCAAACCGAGCATAGAAAGGGCCAAATAGAAGGGGAAAATGCCAATACTGCCCCGCACCACCATAAATTCACTCACGAAACCGTTCAAACCGGGCAGTCCCAACGAAGCCATGCTGGTAAAAATCAAGATAGAACCAAACATGGGCAAAACGGTCCAGATACCGCCGAAGCGCTTTAAGTCACGAGTATGCGCCCGCTCGTAAATAACGCCGACGAGAAAGAACATACCCGCGGCCGACAATCCATGATTGAACATTTGGAAGATAGCGCCATTGGTGGCCATAACTGCATCGCCAATTGTGTCTGCGGCAAAGGAACGGCCGTAAACAAAAGCCATCACCGCAATTCCCAACACCACAAAACCCATATGGTTAATGGAAGAATAAGCTACCAAACGCTTAAAGTCCCACTGCCCAAAGGCCGCATAACCGCCAAATATAATACTGATCGTTCCCAAAACGGCTAAAACCCAGGCCGTCTCATTGGCCTGCTGTGGGAACAGCGGAATCACCAGCCGGATAAAGCCATAAGCGCCCAGTTTTAGCAGGACACCGGCTAGAATCATGGAACCGGCCGTGGGCGCTTGTGTATGGGCGTCCGGCAGCCAGGTGTGGAACGGCCACATCGGCACTTTAATGGCAAAGGCAATAAAGAAAGCCACATAAGCAAACCACTTTACCGCTTCCGTAGAGATGCCGATAACAGGCAGCGTACCGCTAGACATATTCACCCACACATCGTAAAGTTGCACGATGTCAAAAGTACCGGTGGATAGACCTATTATCTGAATAGAAAGCAGCAGCCCCAAACTACCAGTCATTGTATAAATCATGAACTTAAACGAGGCATAATTACGGTCGGCGCTGCCCCAGATACGAATGAGAAAATACATCGGCACCAGACCAAATTCCCAAAAGATGAAAAATACTAACAAATCCAGGGAAGCAAACAACCCCAACATGGCCGATTCCATAATCAGGAACAAAATCATGTACAGCCGCACCCGGCTTTCAATTTTGAACGAAGCCAGAATTGCCAACGGCATCAGCAGCGTTGTCAGCAAGAACATGGGCAGCGAAATGCCATCTAACCCCACATGGTAGCTGGAACCAAGCGCCGGAAACCAATCAGCCTGATACTCAAAAGCAAAACCGGTCAATCCCCGAAAATTGGCATCATAATCTAACCACATGCCAATAACCAACAGTAATGGAACCAGGCTAAAAAGCAACGCCAACCGGCGCGCCGTATCTTTAGCATCTTCCGGCAGCAAAAATAGTATGAAAGCCGCCAAGAGGGGAAAAAATATGACGATGTTAATAATGTTATTTTGCAGTAAATCCATTAGGTTACCTAATTTGTTTTTTGGAGATTAGAGATTGGGTAATCTCCAATCTCCCAATCTCTAACAAATACTCATCTTAGTTAGACAGACCTGTAAGCCATTCCATACCGCCGTAGTTCAAAAAGAACAGCATCATAAATACCAAAGCCACCGCAATCAGCCCTGAATACAACACATATTCCTGAATCTTGCCGGATTGTAAGTAGCGGCTTTCGCGGGCAATGTACAGGAAGCCATCTTTTAATTTATCTACGCCGCCGCTGATGACGACTTCTTCAAACCGTTTGCAGTAACGGCCGATACCATAAACAATCCGAGCGACACCATGCAATGTGCCATCAATAATGCCTTTATCCACCCATTCATAAACAAACACTTCTGAGAACCAGACCGTCGGCTTGTAAAAAACGACATGGTATAGTTCGTCCCAATACCATTTATTATTGAAGAAGGTGTGCAACGGCCCCAATGTACGGATAAGGGGGTCTTTTTGATCTTTTTCAAGGGGTTTACGGCCGTAAATCCACCAGCCCGCCCCAATACCGCCTAAAGCCACAATCAGCGATGTAGCCAACGGTACCCACGACCACTCAATCACTTCCTCTACATCTACCGGCGTCAAATGCTCTTCAAAAATTTCCACCATCGGTTCTTCAATAGTTGTAATGACAAAATGATGGAATTGGTTAATCTCACCTAAATCCTGTCCTAAGAAATTATCTGGAATACCAACCCATCCCACCACAATGGCGAAGAAGGCCAGAATAACCAGCGGTATGGTCATAAACTTATTGCTTTCATGGGCGTGTTCTGCCAGCGGTGTGCGCGGCTTACCGGCAAAAGTCATTGCTATTTGCCGTACCGTGTAAAAGGCAGTCAAGAAAGCGGCCGCGCCCAACATCACCAACACCACCATCCCCCGAATATCGCCATGTTGAAAGGCCGAAAACGCATGGGCAAAAATTTCATCTTTAGACCAGAAACCGGCCGTAATAAATGGCAAACCAGACAAGGCCATACCGCCAATCAAGAATGTCCAAAATGTTATGGGCATCTTATGGCGCAGACCGCCCATGAAACGCATATCTTGGGGGTCTGTATGGTGATCATGTACGTGCATGGCCCCATGCTCCATCCCATGAATGACCGAACCGGAAGCCAGGAAAAGCAGCGCTTTGAAAACGCCATGTGTAATCAAGTGAAAAGCGGCGGCTACATAACCACCTACACCAATAGAAGCGACCATGAAACCCAACTGCGAAATCGTGGAATAAGCTAGTACCCCTTTAACATCGTTTTGTGAGGTAGCAATGGTGGCCGCCATGAAAGCTGTAAAAGCGCCAATGCCCACAATAATCCAACCAACGGCTTCATTTCCAGCAAAACCCACCGCAATCAGGGGGAACACACGCAGCAGCATGTAGATACCAGCTGAGACCATAGCGGCCGCGTGGATAGTCGCACTGACCGGTGTTGGCCCTTCCATCGCATCTGGCAACCACACATGCAGCGGCCATTGGGCTGATTTGCCAACCGTCCCGGTGAAAAGCAGCAGCGCCATAACGGCAATACCGCCCAAACCAATACCGGCGACAGCATGTTCAAAGCCATGCAGTGTAAACGCCTCGCTGAAATTCAATGTGCCAAAGCTGCGGTAAAAGTAAGCAATCCCCAACAACATCACCACATCGGCAATACGAGTGACCATAAATGCTTTACGGCCGGCCTGTCGGGGTGAAATATGGGGGATGTCATCTGGGCCTATATGGTAATCACGCGCATACCAGAACCCGATGAGCGAATAAGAACAAAAGCCCATAATTTCCCAGCCAACAAACAAAAGCAGCAAGTTATCGGCCACCACCAACACCAGCATGGCGCCGGCAAACAAGCTCATCAAGGCAAAGAAACGAGAAAACAGAGGGTCTTCCTGCCCATGATTGGGTGTGCCTAAAACAGAGCCTCGCGGCTTGCCGTAATTATGGTAACCCACGCTGTAAATGAAAATCATGAACACCGCCAGGGGAACCATGAAAAGCATAATCGTGGTCAGGGCATCCACCGCCACACCCATATTCAGCCACAAGGTGCAGTTACCCCCCTCTAGTGGTGGACAAGGCCCAAAAGGCAGCCAATCAATGGAACTGGCAATCTGTGTCGGATGGTGAGCCAGTTCGTGTACATCCAGCCCCACCATATGGGCCACCACTGTCCAGCTTAATATCAAGGAAGCGATGACACCGGCCCAGGCCAAAACCCAACTCAACGTCCGGTTACGTTTGGTAAATAACGTAATCAGGAAGAAGACAATCAGGGGGCCGGCCGGAATCAGCCAGGTCATCAGGGAAAGAGTTTCTTCAGTCATACTTTCTTCTCAGTGTTAATTCTTAAGCAGGTCTAATTCTTCAGCTACAACCGAATCACGACGGCGGTAAACTGAAATGATCAAGGCCAAACCAACGGCCGCTTCCGCAGCAGCCACCGTCAGGACAAAAATTGCCCACGCCCAGCCAGATGTAATCGTAAAAAAGGGCATGTTGGGATTGGGGTCTAACAGTTCGCGGTAACGCCAGAAAGCAACCAGATTGATATTGACTGCGTTCAACATCAGCTCCACTGCCATCAAAATACCAACCGCATTCCGCCGGGCAAACATACCATAAGCACCAATGCTAAACAGGAGGGCGGCTACAATGAGATACCAGGATAATGGAATCACGCTTCATCCTCCGTTTGTGGCCAGGCCACGTAAATAGAACCTATCAGCGCGGCCAACAACAGCATAGAGGCCAAAATGAAGGGAATGACATATCCGTTGGCGTTAACAAAGTTAAAGCCTAACAAAGTCACCATTTCACTCATCACTTCGGCCGGTATTTCTGGGGGTTGTTGAAACGCCGGATTATTCCCCCACAAACGCACCATGACAAAAGCGAGTACGAGGAAGGAGACAACGGCCGTAAACGCCCCCCCCAACATTTGTGAATTAAAAGCCGTCTCATGTGTCTGCATCATGCGCCGGGTCAACATAATGGCAAAGATAATTAGAATCGAAATGGCGCCAATATAAACCAACAACTGTGCCGCCGCCATGAATCCTGCATCTAACGTAATGTAGAGTGCAGCCACCCCTAAAAACGACAACATCATTGCCAGCGCCGCATGAAACAAATTTCTTAGTGTCACCACCATCAAACCTGCTCCTAGCGTTATTACACTTGCTGCAATAAATAGAATTTGCGCTCCAGTCACGAGCATACTCCAATTTTCAGTATTCAGTGTGCAGTTTTCAGTGTGCAGTCATACTGATGACTGTTACTGAACACTGATCACTGGTTTTTAATGCGCCGGAGCCGGTTCCAACTCTGGCGCTGTTTCTGTTTCTTCAGAAATTTCTTCGGTCTGCCGCTGTCGTTTAATACGATAACGTACCAATTCAATTGTTACGGCCGCAATCAAAAGATTACTCAGTAGATGAATCAATGCCCGACCCAAGTCAGGCACATTCGGAAACCAGATAAAAATCAGCTTGTCTAAAATAGCGACCGTGAACAATAGCGCCAATGACAGCGGAACCATAAACTTCCAATTAAAGTTCAACAACTGATCAATGCGGAAACGTGGCAGCGTACCGCGCAGCCACATAAAGATAAAGAAGATACCGGCCGATTTAAGTAGCAGTGCGGCCGCGCCCAGCAAATTACCCAAATAAAAGCCATTGCCCACCACCAACTCTTCCAAACCAAAGAAACGGTAGCCACCTAAAAACGCCGTAGAGAAAAAGATGCACATAAACATAATGGCAATGTATTCCCCGGCCATAAACAGCCCAAAGTACATACCCGTATATTCCGTATGAAAACCGGCTACAATTTCCGATTCCGCCTCTAACAAGTCAAATGGGCTGCGGCCGGTCTCCGCCAATGCGGAGATGAAAAACACCAGAGCCGCTACCGGCACAAAGACAATAAAAGGGATGTTTTGGGCTTCTACCAACCCCACTGTAGACATGGTGCGGGCCAGAATAATGGGCACGAGCAGAGACAAAATCATGGGCACTTCATAACTTACCAATTGCGCTACAGCCCGAAACGCGCCCAAGAGGGCATATTTATTATTAGATCCCCATCCGGCTAACAAGATGGCTACAACCGACACAGAACTAATTGCCAAAAAATAGAAGACAGCAATGTTAAGGTCAACGCCAATAACGGCCGGAGCCAATGGCAGCGCCGCAAACAAAAGTACAGAAGTCATCAAGGCCAATATCGGCGCTGCAAAATAAGCCCATTTATCAGCTCCCGCCGGAACGATTACCTCTTTGGTCATCATCTTGACCACATCAGCCACCATTTGCAGTAAACCATAACGGCCGCCTACCCGGTTAGGCCCAATACGATCTTGCATACGCGCCAAAACCTTGCGCTCAACCCACCCCACTACAAAAACTGACAGCAGCGGCACCGTTGCCAACGACAACACAACCAAAATGTTAACGATTAACAACGCCGTCGGGTCTTCTGCAAAAACCTCTCGTAAATATGAAAACAAAGTCAGGTCTAAAGCACTTTGTAAGAGTTGAATCGGATCAATTTGCATCGCGTATACTCCAAACACACAACAATACAACATACAGGCACAAGACAGTATTCAAAAGATTAGCCCTGTGCCAGATAAAAAGGCAGTAACCGCCTCGGCTACTACTTTCACGTTATTAGATTCTTAAATCCATTCCAGGACGCCGCGGCCCCAGGCATATGCTAAACCGTCAGCCAGTAACAGAATAAACAAAACGGCCGCGCCAATGGCAAATAAGGAGAGTTGACCATAAGCAACAGCAACGGGAAACAGGAAAACAGCTTCTATATCAAAAATGACAAATACAAGGGCATAGATGTAATATTGCACCTTAAACTGTACCCACGCATCGCCAACTGTTTCAATCCCACATTCATACGTTTGCTGCTTAATTGGATTGGGTTTTTTGGGGCCGAGCAAATAGTTAATAATCATGGGCGCAGCCGCTAACACAGGCGACAACACCACAAATAGCACGATAAAATACCAGTCATTTACCACGTGGGGGTTTTCACTCCTTCTTCCTTAAAATTTGATTTGTGAATTTTATCCCATTTACAGCGCACAGTTATAACACATGCCCCAAACATGGGCAAAAGAATATTCAAGAAAAAAAGCGCCCTGTTTTTACCATTGTGCGCTTTTTTTTCTACTGTTCTTCTTGTATACTGACGAGCGTTAATAATATTGGAATAATGATTGCATCTAATTGAAGACACCTTATGTTTGATACACCTATTGAAACTCATAAAATTTTGGCTGTGGATGATAATACTTATACTCTGCGGATTGTGCAGCACACATTGGAACAGGCTGGGTATGATGTCATCACGGCCGTATCCGGTCAAGACGCGCTCAAGTTAATCAACCGGCACGGGATGCCCCATCTAGCCATTGTAGACTTGCACATGCCCATTATGAGCGGTTTTGAGTTTTGTCATGCGGTACGTGAATTTAGCGACATGCCGATTATTATGCTCACGGCCGTTAACACCGAAGAAACCATCATCAAAGGGCTGGAAGAATACGCCGAAGATTACATCGTCAAACCATTCAATCCTGAAGAACTCCAGGCTCGTGTGCGCCGTGTCCTACGCCGTATGGGCGACTACGCCTACACCCTTGAATCCACCACCCGCATAGATGACCGCCTGATGATCAACTTCCCCAACCGCGAAGCCCTCGTCAATGGCGACCCCGTTTCCCTGACCCCTACCGAAACCAAACTGATGTACATCCTGGTGCGGAACGCCGGCCGTATTGTTACCACCGAATTCCTCCTCAACCGCATCTGGCCCATGCAAAATGCCCAGGAAGACCGACTGCACGTCCACATCCACCGTCTACGCAGCAAAGTGGAAATGAATCCCTCCGAACCCTCCTACATCGTAGCCGAGCGGGGAATCGGTTACCGTTTCAACGTAGACTCAGACCAGATTACTTCAACTTAGAAACCGTGATTGATTAACTGTCCCATCTCTGAGATTGGAAATTGGGCGATTAAATCTCTCAATCTCCCAATCTCATTTAGGATATTAATTTAATCTCCAACCCTTAACATCTTGGGGCATTCTACGTATTGCACAGAAATGTTGACCCACACCCATTCACCCAGTAATGTACCCGGCCATTGCCGTGCATTACAAATGCACGTCTGAGACAAGAAACCCGCTGAAAGCGGGTTAGAAAGCGCTCAAGCCCAGTTTTCAAGTGCGTTTTTAACGCACTTTGTGTATCAGATGTAGATTTCCAATCTACATCAAAATGAACCCTGCCTAAAATCTATACCTACTTTCTCGGCTAAAATCTGGTTAGATGGCTCCACTAAAATTGTATTGTCCGGGAACACAATGGTGGGCACAACACGACGGCCGTTGTTCACTTGTTTCACAAAAGCCATCCCGTCCGGGTTTTGTTCCACGTCAATATTATTGTAGGCCACGCCATATTCATCCAACAGATATATAGCCCGGTGGCAGTCTGGACACCAACTTGTGGTGTACATGGTAATCGTACCAACTTCGGTTGTTTCCATATTCATACTCATACTTTTCCTCTTCCAATCCGTGTTCCCCCCATCCGTGTTTGCAAAAATTACGGCCGATTAAGCCAGCCCAAAAAACGACCGGCCACGCTATCCAAAAAATCCTCTGTGGCCCAATCAGCCGCTAATAGTTGCAAACTGTTTGTGTAGGTAGGGTACGGGTGGATGGTGTAAGCAATGTCACGCAGTTTCAGCTTGTTTTGGATTGCTAGCGTTACTTCGGCAATCATTTCACCGGCGCGAGGGGCGACGACGGTGGCGCCCAGCACACGGCCGTCTGCCAAGCCTACAATCTTAATAAATCCCTCCGTCGCCCCATCCACAACAGCGCGGTCATCTTGATTTAACGGCCGCTGCCACACCTGCGCCTTCTCCCCATACGCCTCTATCGCCGCTTGTTCCGTCAACCCCACATGCGCCACTTCCGGCTCCGTAAACGTCACATTGGGAATCACATCAGACACCCCTTTACTACTGCCTGGTAGCAATCCGTTCCGCACCGCCTGAAACCCCTGCCAGCCTGCATAATGGGTGAATTGCAGCCCACCCGTACAATCTCCGGCCGCAAAAATATGACTGGCCGTCGTCGCCAGATTTTGATTAACTTGAATGCCCTCACGACCGTAAGCCACCCCCACTTTCTCCAAATCCATCCCCGACACATTCGGTATACGTCCTACCGCCACCAGCAGCATATCCCCCGTCAATTGTCGAGATTGTCTCGCTTCTTTATCTTCTACCAGCAGAGAAAATTGATTGTTATTGTACGTCACAGCCGCCGCCAACCCGCGCACACATTGAATCCCCTCACTGGCAAAAACCTGAGCCATCACGGCCGCCACTTCCGGTTCCTCACGGGGCAGCAAAGCCACATCCACCAACGTCACCTGCGCCCCCAACCGCCGGTACGCCTGGCCCAACTCCATGCCAATTGGCCCGGCCCCCAACACCAATAACCGTTCCGGCAAACGATCATTTTCAAAAATGTGCTTATAGGTCATATACGGCGTTTCTAATAAACCATCAATTGGGGGGATGAATGGTCGTGCCCCCGTCGCCAGCACAAATTTTTTACCGCAAATAATCTGCTCCCCCACCTGTACCCGATTCTCGTCCAAAAACCGCGCCTTACCAAAAAAAACATCAGCCCCTTCAGCAGCCAATTTCTCCGGCGTCTCAGAAGCATACACGGTTTGAATCCGGTCTTGTACATACGTTTTCACTTTTGACATATCGGTTCGAATGGGGTCGGCCGTCTTCCCAAATCGGCTCGCTTGCTGCGCGGCCTGCATTGTTTTGGCTACATGCAGCAGCGCCTTGCTGGGCACACAGCCCGTCCAGGTACAATCGCCGCCCACCCGGCTTTTCTCCACTAACGCTACGGTTGCGCCTAATTTCAGTCCGAACTTCACGGCCGTCAACCCCGCCGACCCCGCCCCAATCACCACCAAATCATGCATATCATCTCGTACCATTGATTCACCTATTCTAAATCGGGCAAGGCAGCCGGAGAAATGGTTCTCCGCTAGGCGAAGGTTCCAACCGGCTGTTTTGCCCCTACTTGCAACTTGCATACTTGCACACTTGCATGCCCCTTAACTGTAATCATCCCTCCCAATTTGCAAAAGTTCCGGTATAATAACGGCCGTGACCACAAGAACCAACGATCAATGGCTGGCTGAATTAGAACCAGACCACCCTCATCATCAAGAAGCCCTGACCGATTTGTACACCATTTTGGTCAATGGGTTACAACGCGGCTTGTTAGCTCAGGTAAACACGGCCGCGCCCGAATTCCACACTCAGGCCGAAGATTTTACCCAGGAAGCACTGCTAAAAATATTAGCCAAAAAAGGCACCTTTGCCGGCCGCAGCAAATTTACCACCTGGGCGCATAAAGTTGCCGTCTCCATTGCCCTGACCGAACTGCGCCGCAAACGATGGCAAGACAACTCCCTGGACGGCATGACCGAAACCGAAAGCGGCGACTACACCCCCAGTTTCATCGCCGACGAAGCCCCCACCCCCGAAAACGCTACCGAACGCGCCGAAATGATGCACCACGTGCAACGTCTTATTAATGAAGACCTCACCGAAAAACAGCGCACCGCCCTCGTTGCCTCCGTTATCCAGGGAGAGTCCACCAACGACGTAGCTGCCATGATGGAAATGAAACCCAACGCTTTATACAAATTGCTGCACGATGCCCGCGTCCGTTTGAAAAAATCTCTGGAGAAAGAAGGATTGACTTCAGCCGACATCCTGACCGTATTTGAATAACCCCAAGACCTCGCAGATAACGTAGTATCTGCGAGGTTGGCGTCCAACACATCGTAAGAACTTTTAAATTCAATGCGTCTAAGCAAACAGATATAACAATTGCAACTATTTAGGTGCGACGCACTTGCAAAGTGCGTCGCACCTCTAAAACTGATGGCTGAATTAAACAAAAAACAACAACTGGCTCAAAAGGGAGCCGCAACAGATTCAAGCACAACGTTCCATCTCACTGAAGAAAAACTGGTGAGGTTAATCCGGTGTCTGGAACAAACACACGAAGATGCGTATTCCTGCGAGGAAGCTTATGCCTTGTTAGATGAGTATGTTGAGTTAATTGCTACCGATGAACAGGCAGCACAGCTCATGCCACTAGTACGAAATCACATGGACATCTGTCCTGACTGCCATGAAGAGCTTGAAGTATTGTTAAACATTCTCAGGTCAGAATCGTCCTCAGACATCTCCTAAGCATAATCTACTCCACTGAATTTTCCATCAGCATAAACAAAAATAGTAATCATTCACTCCCCCAAGGTGCCCGGCACTTATAAACGAGTGTGCTACTCCGGTAGATTTGGTAATGAAGTGCCGGGCACCTGAATGGTTACCAAAAATATGTAGAATGAATTGGTAATTCGTCCAGACGATTTACCAAATCACCCACTATTTACAAAGGAGAAAATCTTATGGCAAAAGCAATTTGGAATGGCATTGTATTAGCAGAAAGCGACTACACAGAAATAGTAGAAGGGAATCATTATTTTCCGCCCAATTCCATCAATCAGGAATATTTTCAGGACAGCAGTAAACACACTGTCTGCCCCTGGAAAGGAGTCGCCAGTTATTACGATGTTGTCGTAAATGGCAAAGTGAATTCAGGCGCCGCTTGGTATTATCCTCAACCTAAATCGGCGGCCGCAAACATTAAGGATCACATTGCCTTCTGGAGGGGCGTTCAGGTAAAATAGCGGCATGTTATTAGCGGGCGATATTGGCGGCACCAAAACGATTTTAGCCCTCTTTCCCCTGGATTCTCACCGAGGCCATCTATCCTCACCCACAGCATCCAAAACATATCCCAGCGATGCGTATGATTCTCTGGAAGCCATCACGGCCGATTTCTTAGAGATGACCGGTATGCAGCCCGTTTGCGCCTCTTTTGGCGTCGCCGGGCCAGTGATCAACGGTCGTGCCCAAATAACCAACTTAAATTGGACCATTGACACGGCCGTTCTTCAACAAACCCTGGGCATAGAAGACATTTTTCTGCTTAATGACCTGGAATCTATCGCCAACGCCGTCCCCCATCTGGCAGGAGATGAACTGATCACCGTCAATAAAGGTGTTCGCGACCCCATCGGCCCCATTGCCGTTATCGCTCCCGGCACCGGTCTGGGTGAAGCATTCCTTATCCACGACGGCCGTCGCTACCTGGCCTTTCCTTCCGAGGGCGGGCACGCTACCTTCTCCCCCATGAACGAACTACAGCGTGAGCTGTTGGCCTATCTAGAAACCCGCTATCACCATATCAGCTTTGAGCGCGTCTGCTCCGGCAGCGGCATTCCCAATCTATACGCCTTTTTACGAGACAACGGCCGTTACCCCGAACCCACTTGGCTGCACAACCAACTGGCTGCGACCGAAGATATGACCCCCATCATCGTCAACAATGCCCTGGCCAGCAAAACCGACATCTGCGTCGCAACCCTTGACCTTTTCGTAGACATCCTAGCCAACGAAGCCAGCAACATGGGCATACGTCTGCTGGCAACCGGCGGCATTTACCTCGGTGGTGGCATCCCTCCTCGCATCGTGCCCCAACTAACCGATGGCGACTTCATACGCCGCTACACCCTCAAAGGACGCTTCTCCAAAATGGTCAGCCAAATGCCCGTTCACATCATTAAAGACCCACTGGCCGGGCTGCATGGGGCAGCATACTTCGTTATTCATAACTCGTAATCCATTGTCCGTCATCCGTCGTCACACATTATGAACCCAACCATTCTCATCTTCCCCAATCTCGATGATTTAAGCTTATTAGCGGCCGAATTATTTGTTTTTCAGGCTAAAGAAGCGGTGCAGGCTCGCGGCCGTTTTCTCACCGCCCTATCTGGTGGCAGTACGCCCCAACCGCTTTACCATCTTCTCCGCCAATCTCCCTTTGCGGAAAATATGCCCTGGGACAAAACCTTTATTTTTTGGGGTGATGAGCGGCTCGTACCCCCAGATGATTCCCAAAGTAGCTATGGCCTGACGGCCGACCACCTCCTAAACCATGTACCCATCCCCCCCAATCATATTTACCGGGCATTGGGTGAAACTGAACTGGCTACGGCCATTGCTGACTACACAAGCAAACTGCAAACCTTCGGCCGTCCCTGGCCCCGTTTCGATCTCATCCTGCTGGGAATGGGGCATGATGGGCATACTGCTTCCCTATTCCCCGGCCCCATTTTACCCCCAGAAAAAACTGATCCCATCATCGGGGTGACGGCACAGTATGACGGCCGTCCAGCCCAACGCATCACCTTCACCCCCCGGCTCATCAACGCCGCCCACCATATCCTCTTCCTGACTGCCGGCGCCTCCAAAGCCCAAGCCCTGCAACACGTTCTGGAAGGCGACATCAACCCCCAACAATGGCCTGCCCAACGTATCCAGCCCACCAATGGCGCCATCACCTGGCTCATAGACGAACCCGCCGCCCAATTATTAAAGGTAACCATTCAGGCGCCCGGCACTTCATTACCAAATCTACCGGAGTAGCACACTCGTTTATAAGTGCCGGGCACCTTGGGGGAGTGAATGATTACGTTTAAAGAAACCGGATTCCTAAATGCAGGACGCCTGAAATAATCGGAGACAGTGCATGACTATTCAAGAAAAAACCAGCCCCAACACCAAAGAGTCCCCAGGTGACACGTCACGCTATCAATTGAATGAAAATGAAACGCAGAAGGCTGATTTTTATTCCGCATTCCACACTCCGAAATCCACATTCACAAAGGGGAAGTGGCAAGTTTTGCTGCTGCTTTCCCTGGCAGAACTTTTGGCAATGGCGGTCTGGTTTTCCGCTACGGCCGTCATCCCCGCTCTCACCGATCTGTGGCAATTATCTGCTGGCAGCCGCGCCTGGTTAACCATGTCCGTACAGATTGGGTTTGTGGTAGGCGCTTTTGGGTCGGCCGTATTCAATCTAGCCGACCGGCTGCCCGCCCGCCGCTTATTTGCCGCCTCCGCCTTGCTTGCCGGACTGCTCACTTTGGCTATACCCCTTCTTGCTCGCGAAATTAACCTGGCTCTGCTGCTGCGCTTCCTCACCGGGGTGCTGTTGGCTGGCGTCTATCCCATCGGCATGAAAATAATGGCTACCTGGACCAAAGCAGATCGTGGGCTGGGGATTGGGCTGCTGGTGGGGGCGCTAACGGTTGGTTCTGCCTCACCCCATCTCATCAACGCCGCCGGAGGGGTGCAAAATTGGCAGTTTGTTTTGATTTTGGCCGGATTGTCAGCCATAGTCGCGGCCATTATCGCTCTCATATTTGTGACTGAAGGCCCCTATGCCGCTAAATCGCCTCCCTTCAATTGGCGCGAAGTAGGCCTCATTTTACGGGATCGTCCTGTGGTGTTGGCAAACCTGGGCTACCTGGGGCATATGTGGGAATTGTATGCCATGTGGGCCTGGATTCCGGCCTTCTTTTTAGCCAGCTTCACGGCCGTAGGCATTGCGCCTCGCTGGGCCAGCCTGAGCGCTTTTGCCGTCATCGCAGTAGGAGGCATTGGCAGTCTGTTGGCCGGCCAATGGGCCGATCAATTAGGACGTACCACCATCACTATCGCTTCCTTGATCATCAGCGGTTTAGCGGCCGTTTTAATTGGCTTCCTATTTGGCGGTAATCCAATCTTGTTGTTGGGATTGGCTCTTATTTGGGGATTTGCAGTTGTGGCCGATTCAGCCCAGTTTTCGGCCGCAGTTAGTGAATTAGCGCCACAAGATTACGTTGGCACAGCATTGACGCTGCAAACCAGTCTCGGCTTTTTACTGACACTATTTACCATCCGTATGATTCCACCGCTAGCAAATTGGATGGGATGGCAAACTGCCTTCGCGTTTTTAGCTATTGGCCCGGCCGTAGGCATTTGGGCTATGTGGCAGCTGCGCCGCTCACCGGCCGCCCAAAAACTGGCCGGCGGCCGAGGATAATGGCACTGAGAAAAAACCTCTGTGATCTTGTATATTAAAAACAAATCACCTTCACCGAACGATAATGGGCTCCAACGGACTGTTAATAAGAATATTCAAAGCAGCGACCAATTTTTGGATTTCGGAGTGCGACACAGCTTCCTCTGAAATCATTAGCATAACAATTTCCACAGCCAAATTGTGTATTTCCTCCCGTAGATTTTCCCCGGCGCTTTCATCCTGGGTCAAAATTTCGGCATGATCCATTTGCCAGGGCAATATATGATCTTGCAATATGCGTATCGTTCCCATCTCAATATCCAACTTTACAGCCACCCCCGTTTCTTGGGAGCTAAGTTGATGGATAGTGAGATCATCGCCTGATTTCTGCATACAGGTGAGCATCACTTGCTGCAAATCGTTGAGGGCTTGCAAGTAGGGCGCAATCTGAGTCAGCAAATAGGGGGGGCTTAAAAAGTGGTTGCCGCTTAACAGCGTGTTCTTTTCTTTCAGAATGAGTTGTAAAGGCTGTACGGTCGTTGACCGGGCATGAAAACAAACTGTAAGAGAAAACAGTCCCAACCGCACCTGATCCTTACTCTTTAATAAGTGGGTCTCATCTGGTTTCAGCGGTTGATGATTCAGCCAGGTGCCATTGGTGCTGCCCAAATCATTCAGAGCAAACCCGCTGCTGGTGGATTGAATGAGCGCATGGCGGCGGGAAACACTGTAGGCCAACTGACCATATCGAGTCAAATTCAGAAGTTGCTCTCCCGTATGTTTGGTGTCTCGCCCCATTATCAGTTTTTTAACATTGGGAACGATAATCGGGTCTGGCCGTCCAAGCACAAATAAAGCCAGAGCGCCAATCGGCAGCTTCCGCAAACATTGTTGGTAACGGCCGTCATCTACCACAAAACTCTCTGTTCCCGTCGAACCCGTTATGTCCTTGTCGTGTATTGTCTCATCAAGAACCAACGACGCACCGCAGTTTGCACAATCCGCCACATTCAACTTATTCTTGTGATGACAAAAGAGACAAAAAAGATCATCCATAACCCTATCCCGAAAATTGTAGAACAAGCTGTTAGCTTGTTCGCGCAAACTGACAGTTTGCGCTACAAATTGCTACAGTAATTTCACCGTATTGTAGAAAAGAAAAACGGCCGTGTGAATAAGAGATTCATGCTATGGGTTCGTTACATCAGGTCGGAAGCAAACTGCTCCGCAAATGGTTCCGCTCATCAGTACCAATCTTCACTAAGCATCGGTACCGCTAAAACGCTGACATCGGCGGGACGTTTCGGCATCTGCTCGCCCAAGATGCCAGCCAACATCTGCCAGATACGCGCAAACAAAATGCGCCGTGATTCGCCACCCGTTTGACTGGCTTTCACCAGTTTGAAGATAGATTCGTAAAGCCAGTCTACCTGTGGCTGGGGATGGTTCCAGGGATACACAAGGGCGGCGTCATCAAACGGCCGTACCAACGCCCGCACCTCAGCCAATGCCAACAACTTCGATTCGGCCGGAATCAACAGCCGGATAGCGTACTGAATGGGAGTTACATGATCAATTAACCTCAATTCGGCGATCATCGCCAGCAAGTCGGCGTAACCATAACTCGTCATCCATGGCGAAAAGGCAACAAAGGTCGGATTTAAGGCCAGCCCCACCTCATGCAGCAGGTTAACTACCCGTACAAAATCAGCTCGCGTATGCCCTTTATCAAAAATCTGCAAAATAGCATCGTCTACCGATTCCACAGCGCTGGTTACAAAGAGACAACCGGTGTCTCGCAGATAGGGCAGTAAACGGGCATGTTTTAGCAGATGTTCTACCTTAATCGTGGCGTCATACGTCACATCCGGGAATTCGGAATGGAGTGCTTCCACAATTCGCAGCGCATGGGCGGGACCGTTCAAAAAATCGGGGTCGCCAAAGGTAATATGCTGTGCACCGGCGGCTACTTGCTGCCGGATGTCGGCCAACACAATGTCAGGCTGGATAATGCGGAAACGGCCGTTGTACACCGGCACAATCGGGCAATGGCGGCAGGTATGTTTACACCCGCGTGATGCTTCCGTATACCCCACAACCTTCTGACCGCCATCCGTTCCCGTCAGGTGAGCATACACCTCTAAATGGGGCAGCCCAGAACGATCAGGCGGCAAAAACTGTTGTCGCGCCAAAGAAATGGTTGGCAGTTCAATCGGCCGTCCGCCAACCAGACAGTTGTACAAATTTACCAATCCCTGCTCAAATTCACCGCCGAGAATCGTTTGCACACCCAGCCCACGCAGATACATTTCATTGATGGGCGCATACAAACCATACGCGCATAGGTGGG